>JAZNSR010000144.1:0-30515 GCA_045591335.1 Faecousia sp. | reverse complement strand
AGCCGGCTGTGACATTGTGGACACCGCCATTTCTCCCTTCTCCGGCGGTACTTCCCAGCCTGCCACCGAGACCATGGCTTACGCGCTGCGTCAGCTGGGCTACCAGGTGGATCTGAACGACGACTGCACCAAGGCTATGGCTGATTACTTCAAGGGCGTTCGTGACGAGTTCATTGCCGATGGCACTTTGATGCCCAAGGCTTTGGCCACCGATACCCAGTGTCTGACCTACCAGGTGCCCGGCGGTATGCTCTCCAACCTGCTCAGCCAGCTGAAGCAGATGAACGCCCTGGACAAGTTCGACGAAGCACTGATGGAAACTCCCAAGGTCCGTGCGGACATGGGTTATCCTCCTCTGGTCACGCCCACCTCTCAGATGGTTGGCGTCCAGGCTGTGCGTAATGTGATCGACGGTGAGCGTTACAAGACCGTTTCCAAGGAAATCAAAGCCTACTGCCGCGGCGAATATGGCCGCACTCCCGCTCCCATTAACGAGGACATCAAAAAGCAGATTCTGGGTGACGAGCAGCCCATCTCCGGCCGCTATGCCGATTCCCTGGCTCCCATTGTAGAACCCACCCGTCAGAAGCTGGAGGGCATTGCCCGCAGCGACGAGGATGTGCTTTCCTATATTGCCTTCCCCAACCTGGCTGAAAAGTTCTTCGAAACCCGCAAGGCCAAGGAGGAAAACATGGCCACCTACACCATCACCGAGGCATAAGGAGGCAGAATTATGACTATGCTGACTACCAGTGCTGATTTGGGCATTTTAAATGCCGGTGTGATCGCGCTGCTGGGTTATGCCACTGTTTTCTTTGGCTTGATTTTGCTGATGATTTTGATCATAATTATCGGCAAGTGCTTTGTGGCCGCAGAAAATAAAAAGAAGGCTGCCATCCCCGTAGCCGAGCCCCAGCCGGTTTCCCCGGTGGAGGTAAATGCACCCACTGCCCCCGGCAGTGCCGGTGAGCTGAAGCTTTACAATGTAGAGCCCCGCACTGCTGCCATGCTCATGGCTATCGTTGCCGATAAGATGGGCAAACCCTTGAACGAATTACGCTTTATTTCCATTCGGGAGGTCGAGTAACTATGAAATATAAAATTACCCTGAAGGGTCGTACTTACGAAGTAGAAGTGGAAGCCGGAAAGGCTATGCTTCTGGATGAATATGAGGCAATTGCCCCCAGCGCACCTGCTGCTCCCGTGGCAATTGCTCCCGCTGCTGCCCCCGTGGCTGCCGCTCCTGCCGCTCCCGCTGCCGCAGCAGTGACCGCTGCCGGTGACGCCGTCAACGCTCCCATGCCCGGCACCATTCTGAAAGTCAATGTGACCCAGGGTCAGCCCGTGAAAGAGGGCGAGGTACTGTGCGTGCTGGAGGCCATGAAGATGGAAAACGAGATCATGGCTCCCAAGGCCGGCGTAATTGCCCAGGTGGTTGTGTCCAAGGGTGCATCCGTCAACACCGGCGATGCCCTGGTTGTCATCGGCTAAGGAGGTAGCTCCATGATCGATGTTGGACAGATTCTTTTGAATCTATGGAATGACTCTGGTTTTGCGGCGTTGTTCTCCGGCTTTCTTTCGGAGGGTGGCTGGCAGAATCTGGTCATGCTGATTATTGCCTGTGGTCTTTTGTACCTGGCAATCGTGAAGAAGTTTGAGCCGCTGCTGCTGGTTGGCATTGCCTTTGGCTGCTTGCTGACCAACCTGCCTAAGGCTGGCCTGTATCACCAGGAACTTTGGACTGCTTTTATGAATCATGAGATCGGCTACGGCAAAATTTTGCTGGAAGGCGGTCTGCTGGACTATTTCTACATTGGCGTAAAAACCAGTCTGTATCCCTGCCTGATTTTTATGGGCGTGGGTGCTATGACCGACTTTGGCCCTCTGCTCAGCAATCCCAAGAGCCTTTTGCTGGGCGCAGCTTCTCAGCTGGGCGTGTTTGCTGCCTTCTTTGCAGCCATTGCCATTGGCTTTACCGGCCTGGAAGCCGCCTCCATCGGCATCATCGGCGGCGCAGACGGCCCCACCGCCATTTTCCTAACCTCCAAGCTGGCTCCCCATCTGCTGGGTGCTATTGCTGTGGCAGCCTATTCCTATATGGCGCTGATCCCCATGATCCAGCCGCCCTTTATGAAACTGCTGACCACCCGTAAACAGCGCACCATCAAAATGGTGCAGACCCGGAATGTTTCCAAGGCTGAAAAGATCATTTTCCCCATTGTGGTAACTCTGTTCGTGGCATTGCTGCTGCCGGATACCGCTCCGCTGATCGGCTGTCTGATGCTGGGTAACCTGTTTAAGGAGACTGGTGTGACCGACCGCCTTTCCGACACCGTGCAAAATGCGCTGATGAATATTGTCACCATTCTGCTGTCCACTGCCGTAGGTGCCACCATGGTAGGCTCCACCTTCCTGACCAGCCAGACTCTGTATATTGTGGGTTTGGGCGTTTGCGCCTTTATTCTGTCCACTGTGGGCGGTTTGTTGGGCGGTCAGATCATGTGTTGGGCCACCAAGGGCAAGGTCAACCCCCTCATTGGCTCTGCAGGCGTTTCTGCCGTTCCCATGGCAGCCCGTGTGGCAAACCTGGAAGGTCAGAAGGCTAACCCCTCCAACTTCCTGCTGATGCACGCCATGGGCCCCAATGTGGCAGGTGTGATTGGCTCTGCCATTGCCGCAGGCTTCCTGCTGACAGTTTTTAAGTTCCTGTAATATAAAAATCCACCGGTTCAATAATCCGGTGGATTTTTTATTTCATTCGTTTTTCCAATGTACGCACATCCAGGGTGGATTCATACAATCGGGTCATGCCGTATTCAGCGGTGAGAATATAAGACTTTGGCAGATCGTCGCAGGGAATCACCATTCCCTCCTTCTGTGCCCGGCTTAAAAAATCCCGGGTGCGTTTGGAGGTGGAGGTATTGTCCATATCAAAAATGCCGATAATGGCACTTTCCCGCACGGCAAAGTCATTACCGATGGAAATATACATGCTTTTCCTCCCGTCTTACTTTTCCCGCAGCAGCATGGGGGTCATCATTGGCTTTTGGAAATATGCCACAAACCGGGGACATTTCACCAAAAACGCATAATAAACATTATATTGGCAGCCCAGCATGCTTTCTGTGTTACCCATACCCTTGGCAATCACCACATCCGCTTGCTCCAAAGCAGCTTTGGCTTCAGCAGACAAAGAGGGAATGTCCACGCCGCCGATATCATTACCCGTATCCACAATTTCAAAGGGAATTTCCATAAAGGCCGCATCCTCACGGGTGGCATCATTATGGGCAGGCAACCCCCGGACGCAGAAGGTGATCTGCAGCTGGGGATATTTTTTTTGGATCTGCTGAGCCAGCACCCGGTCAAAGCCGATCTCACCGGCATTATCTGTAATATATAAAAGCTTTTTACCCTTGGAAAGATCCCGGCAAAGGCTTTCATAAACCTCCATATCCAGCTGCATTTGCAGGGCTTGGGCCAGCATATCGTCCAGCTTTTCCAGGCTCACCTGCCCCCGTAGGGCAGAGTAATCTAGATAATTGCCCAAAATTGAAAACTGCAATGCGGCAAATACCGGATCTTTTTGATTTTCTACCAAGGCTTCGATTTTTTTCAGCCGGGATTTTACAAATTCGTTGGATTCTTTCTTTTCCGCAACATAGCGGTCCTGCCCCAAGCCGAAATGCTTTTGATAAAGCTTGTTGACCCGAGACCCTACCACAGCGGAGCTGCTGCACTCCAAAGCCTCCTGCAAAACCGCCAACAGCTCCTTGACAAAGCCGGTTGCTTTGGTTTCATCCAGCTGCCTGGCAGTTTCCAAATGCTTATTGAGCAAGCATTGCAGGCATAAACTGTCAATTAGAATTGCCATAATTTACCTCATGATTCAAATGCCGCTGGATATAGCCCTGGATCATATCCAAAGCCACCCAATTTTTGCCGCCTTCGGGCACAACAATATTGGCATATTTTTTGCTGGGCTCCACAAATTTTTCGTGCATGGGCTTGACGGTGGTCAAATATTGGGAAATCACCGATTCCATGGATCTGCCACGCTTGGAAACATCCCGCTTGATACGGCGGCAAATACGCTCGTCCGCATCCGTATCCACAAAAATGCGAATATCCATTTTATTGCGCAGATCCGCATTTTCAAAAATCAAAATACCCTCCACAATAATCACGGGCTTAGGCTCTAAGCGAATAGTCTCATTGCTGCGATTATGGACGGTGTAATCATACACCGGGCAATCCACAGCCTCTCCCCGGCAAAGGCATTCCAGGTGATAGGCCATTAAGGAAGTATCAAAAGCAGCAGGCTCATCATAGTTAATCTGGCTGCGCTCCTCAAAAGACAATTCATCATGGCGCTTGTAATAGTTATCATGGCTCATGACCGTTACTTCGTTGCCAAAATGCTTCACCAAATTGTTCATCAAAGTGGTTTTGCCGCTGCCGGTACCGCCGGCAATGCCAATCACCAGTATTTTATCCATTCTCTTTTTCCTCCATAAGTGCCATGCATAGCTGAATTAACCGGCTGTCACCGGAGCTGTTTTCAATTTGCACACTGCCGGGGCCGTCATTTAACAAATCTTCCCTTTCCAGACAGCGCATGGTCTGCCGGGCAGTACCTGCGCCTCCGTCCAATAGCACCGTTTCCGGCCCTAATATTTCCGCCACCGTTTCTTTCACAAAGGGATAATGGGTGCAGCCCAGCACCAGGGCATCCAGCTTGCCTGCAAAGGGCGAAAGAATGGGCATAAGTAAATCTCTGGCAGCAGGAGTTTTTGCCCCACCGGCCTCCACCAGCTCCACCAGACCGGGCGCTGGGATCAAATGGATACGGGCATCCGGAAAACGCTCCAGCTGATGGGCAAATTTTTCTTCTCTCAGGGTCACCTGAGTGGCCATAACGCCAATATTCCCCCTGGGAAACTGATCTGCCGCGGGCTTTAAAGCAGGCTCAATGCCAATGACGATCAGCTCCGGGTAATTCTGCCGCAGAATTTCAATAGCAGCAGAGGTGGCGGTGTTGCAGGCAACCACCAATGCCTTGATATTTCGGCTGTACAGCTGCTCAGCAGCCTGCAAGGTCAATTGCCGTACCTGCTCTGTGGGACGGCTGCCATAAGGGGCATTAGCAGAGTCACCAAAATAAATATAATGCTCATTGGGCATCTGCTTAACCAACTCTTTTAATACGCTGATCCCGCCCACACCGGAATCAAACACCCCTATGGGAGCATTTTTTCTATCCATTGCCTCACCGCCCTTCTCTTTTTTATAATTCTAGCAAAATTTCCAATGAATTTCAACTGTCAACTGTCCATCGTCAACTTTCAACTATAGGCAACAAAAATAATATTTATGAATTCTTTATTTTATATTGTATCTGTGGAAAAAATCCTTGTTTTTTTAACAGATCTATGATAAAATTTACGGTGAGGTAATTTTGCCCTTTTTCATAAATTTATGGCTCGAAAATGGGAATTTTTCCCCCTTTCAGAGACAGAAAGGAGCTTAAAATATGTTATCATCTGCCTATGTTTGGGCCAAGATTTTAAACCACATGGAGGAACGTCTGGGAGCCGTGACCGTATCGGCCTGGTTTGACGATGCCCAGGTGGTGGAGCTGACGGAAGACACCCTGATCATCTACTCCCCCTCTGAGCTGCGCCGGGGCTATATCAGCCGCCGCTGCACTGCCTATATTCAGGACGCTTTAAAAGAAATTTTCAATTCCGATGCCAAACTGATGGTATTCGGTGACGAAGAAATGGAAGCCTACAACTCCAAAGGCAAAAAACAAACCGCTATGGATTTTAACCCCCAATTCACTTTCGACAGCTTTGTGGTGGGTCCTTCCAACCGGTTTGCCCATGGCGCAGCCATTGCCGTCACCAACACCCCCGGCCAGGTCTACAACCCCTTGTTTATTTATGGCCCTGCCGGTGTGGGCAAAACCCACCTGCTGTATGCCATTGCCAACGGCATCCGTAAAAAGAATCCGGATGCAAACATTGTGTATATCAAAGGCGACCAATTCACCAACGAGCTGATTGAAGCCTTAAAAAGCGGCAAAAACATTGAATTCCGCAGCAAATACAGAGAAGCTGACCTGTTTTTGATCGACGATATTCAGTTTATTGCCGGCAAGGAATCCACCCAGGAAGAATTTTTCCACACCTTTAACACCCTTTACGAAAACCATAAGCAGATTGTCATGACGGCTGACCGGAAGCCCTCCGATATGCTGACCCTGGAGGACCGCTTAAAGACCCGCTTTGAATGGGGTCTTTTGGCAGATATTCAGCCGCCGGATTATGAGACCCGTATGGCCATCATCAAAACCAAGGCCATTTCCCTGGGTCTGGACCTGCCGGACGATGTTTGTAACTATATTGCGGTGAATGTAACCAGCAATGTGCGGCAGATTGAAGGCACGGTGAAAAAGATCATGGCCTACCGGGATCTGAATAATATGCCTTTGGATCTTCCCAATGTAAGCCGGGCCATTGACGATATGTTTAAAAATGAAGGCAATGCCCTTCCCACCCCCCCCCCCATCATCAGTCAGCTCTGCAAATTCTATTCTGTGGACGGAAGCGTGTTAAGAGGCCCGCAAAAAACCAAGGGTATCAACGAAGCCCGCCAGGTTGCCACCTATCTGATTCGAAAGCTGACCAATCTTTCCACCCCGGATATCGGCAAGGAATTTGGCAAGGACCACACCACCATTTTGTATTCCATCAAAAAAGTGGAATCGGCTTTGCTCAGCGGCGACACCGCATTGCAGAATCATATCCGTGATATCACTGCCAATATTAACTCATGCTTATAAAAAGCTGATAATTGATAGTTAAAAGTTGAGAATTCATGTATTTTCTTCGAAAATAATTTAATATTGTCCGCAAAGCGGACTCCTTAACTCTCAATTTTCAACTCTCAACTTTCAACTTTTCCACAAGAGCTGTGGAATGTGGAAAGAAAAACTGTGGAAAACTTTCTGAAAATTTGTCAAAAAACTGCCCTGTGGAAACTGCTCGAATTTATCCACAACCCCTGTGAATAAAAAATCCTTTCATTTCAACGGCAAAATCCACTTTTCCACATAAATTTCCACTACTAATACTATTACTACAAAAATAAAGAAAAAAATATATATATTCTTTTTCATTAACAAAAAAGGAGTTTGGATTATGCGTTTTACCTGTGAAAAAAGTATGTTGGTAAACGGCTTAAACATCACCGGCCGAACTGTGGCTCAAAAGAGCGCGCTTTCTGCTATTGAGGGTATCTTGTGCAGAGCCGGAATGGACCTTTCCTTAACCGGCTACAACATGGAAACTGCCATCACCTACAATATTGAAGCAGAAATTGCCGATCCCGGCGTATGCATTTTGCCGGCCAAGCTATTTGGCGACATTATCCGCAGATTGCCGGAAGGCCCGGTAACAGTTGTTGTGGATGATAATTATAAAGTCTCTATCCGTGCAGGCTATGCTTCTTTCACCATTTCTGCGGAAAATGCCGAGGATTATCCGGAACTGCCCGATGTAGGCACCGGCCGCAGCACCGGCATTCCCCAGTCTGCTCTGAAAGAGCTCATTAGCGGCACTATCTTCGCCGTTTCTGAAAACCAGGGCCGTCCCATTCATACCGGCGTAAAGTTTGAGGTCCAGGACAGCACAGTTTCTGCGATTGCTGTAGATGGCTTCCGTTTGGCTAGACGCACCTATCATACTGAAGAATCCACCGGTAGAGATACTGCTTTTGTGGTGCCCTCTGCTGCACTGAAAGAAGTGGAGAAAATTTTGCAGGATACGGAAGAGCCCGTATTCTTTACCCAAGGTCCCAAGCATATTTTGTTTGAGATCGGCAATGCCACTTTGATCTGCCGCTTGCTGGAAGGTGATTTTCTGGATTGGCGGAAGGTAGTTCCCACCAATTGTCCCATTAAGCTGGTAGCACATGTGTCGGATATGGCTTCTGCTATTGAGCGTGTGGGTCTGATTGTTTCTGAAAAGTATAAGAGCCCTGTGCGCTGTGTGTTTGGTGACCAGGTCTTGCATTTAAAGACCAATACCACCATTGGCGCAGCGGAAGACCGCTGCAGCATTGCCGGAGATGGTAAAGAGCTGGAGATCGGCTTTAATGTCCGGTATCTGGCAGATGCACTGCGGGCAATTCCCGGCGAGGAGGTCGTGGTGGAGCTGACCAACGGTCTGAGTCCCATTGTTTTGACCCCTGCGGAAAACGATAAGTACGATTATTCCTATATGGTCCTGCCCGTGCGCATTAAGAGTTGATTATGAAAGTAACAGTAAAGAAGAAAGAGCCTAATGCCATTCCCGTGGCCATTCAAACGGAGTTTATCAAGCTGGATAATGCATTGAAATTTGCCAATGCGGTGGAATCCGGCGGTATGGCAAAAATGGTGATCCAGGATGGCAGGGTCAGTGTGAACGGAGAAATCTGCACCATGCGGGGAAAAAAGCTCTATGTAGGTGACCGTTTCTCCTTTATGGGCGCAAATTATGTGATTTGCTCCTATGAAGCTTAATCAAATACTGCTGCGTGATTTTCGCAATTATGCCCAATTGGAGCTGGATTTTGACCCAGGTGTTAATCTGATCGTGGGAGATAATGCCCAGGGAAAAACCAACCTTTTGGAGGCCGTGGCCTATTTGGGCTCCGGTAAGGCTTTCCGTACCCAAAGAAGCGCAGAGCTTGTTCGGTTGGGTGCGGAATTTGCGGAAATCAGCGGAAATGTATATAGCCAGGAGCGGGAACAGACTCTGCGCTGGCTGTTGTTCCCTGCGTCCAGGCCCCGGCAGCTGTATCAAAACGGCATTAAGAAAAAAACCGCAGCGGATATTTCCGGCGTTTTGCAGACGGTTTTGTTTTGCCCGGAGGATCAGATGGTTTTAAAAGCCGGTGCTTCTGCCCGCAGAAGGTTGGGTGACCAGGCTCTGGGGCAGCTGCGGCCCAATTATGAAGCTGCATTGACGGAATACGGCAGAATTTTGGAACAAAAAAGCAGAATTTTAAAGGATCGGTATGATAATCCCGCCCTTTTGGAAATTTTGCCGGAATACAATATCCGCCTTTGCCAGGTGGGTGCATTGCTGATTTCTTACCGAGCAAGGTTTTATGAAGGCTTGGGCAGAGAGGCAAAAATCTATCATGAAATGTTTTCCGGCGGCGCAGAAACCTTTGCATTGGAATATAAAACGGTTTCCACCGTGGATGATCCCTTTGCGCCGGTCTCTGTTTTAGAAGAAAAGCTGCAGGAGCATTTGGAAAAGCATTATCGGGCGGAGCTGGAAAGTGCTCAATGCTTAACTGGCCCGCATAAGGACGATTTCGATGTGACCCTTTCTGATATGTCCTTGAAGGCTTTCGGCTCTCAGGGGCAGACCCGCACGGCTGCCATTAGTCTGAAGCTTGCCCAGCGGAAGCTGATGCAGACTCAATCCGGAGAGATCCCGGTGCTGTTGCTGGATGATGTGCTTTCTGAGTTGGATCCGGGAAGACAGGATTTTGTGCTGAATCAAATCACAGAAGGTCAGGTGTTTATCACCTGCTGCGAGCCCGGCCGCTTTACAAAATTGGGAAAAACCATTGAAATAGAAAAAGGAAAGTCTCGTCCCCTCATGAATGCGGGGGTAAGGGATGATACGAATCTAAAGGAGGACAAGTATGTCTGACGAAACAAAAGTAACCCAGGAATACGGTGCGGAACAAATCCAGGTTTTGGAAGGCCTGGAGGCAGTTCGGAAAAGACCCGGTATGTATATCGGCTCTACCTCCGCATCCGGTTTGCATCACCTGGTCTATGAAATTGTGGATAACTCCATCGACGAGGCTTTGGCCGGTTATTGTAAGCATATCACTGTAACCATCAATGCAGGTAACTCTATTACGGTTACGGATGATGGCCGCGGTATCCCCGTGGATATCCAGGCTCAAACCGGTAAGCCTGCCTTGGAGGTTGTGTTTACGGTCCTCCATGCAGGCGGTAAGTTTGGCGGCGGTGGCTATAAGGTCTCCGGCGGTCTGCACGGCGTGGGTGCATCAGTTGTGAATGCCCTTTCTCAATGGTTGCAGGTCCGTGTCCATAAAAACGGCAATATTTACGAAATGAAATTCTCCCGGGGGCATATTACCCAGGAGATGAAGATCGTGGGTAAAACAGACAAAAACGGTACTGAGGTCACCTTCCAGCCCGATCCGGAGATGTTTGACGAAATTGAATACAGCTATGAGATCCTCCACGAGCGTATGCGTGAGGAGGCATTCTTAAATGCCGGCCTTGCCATCACCATCACCGATGACCGTGGAGAAGAACCCGTTTCTGAGACCATGTGCTATGAGGGCGGCATCCGGGAGTTTGTAACCTTTACCAACCGCCACAAAACCCCTCTGCATACAGATGTGATTTATATGAGCGGCAACAAAGGAGATGCTTCTGCGGAAATTGCCGTGCAGTATAACGACGGCTTCACCGAATCTATCCAATCCTTTGCCAACGATGTACGCACCCCCGAGGGCGGCATGCACGAGACCGGCTTTAAAACTGCTTTGACCCGTGTTTTGAATAACTACGGTGCAAAAAACGGCATTATTAAGGGGGATGACAAGGTATCCGGTGAGGATTGCCGTGAGGGTATCACGGTTATCGTATCTGTAAAGTTGACCGATGCTCAGTTTGAAGGTCAGACCAAGGCAAAGCTGGGCAATGCCTATATCCGCACCTTGGTGGATCAAATTGTAAACGATCAGCTGGCCACTTATTTTGAGGAGCATCCTGCCACTGCAAAGCTGATTTTGGAAAAGGCTATGATGGCAAACCGGGCAAGAGAAGCTGCCCGCAAGGCCAGAGAGTCTATCCGCCGCAAGACTGGCTTGGAGTCCGGACAGATGCCTGATAAGCTCCAGGACTGCAACGAAAGAGATCCCTCTTTGTGCGAAATTTACATCGTCGAGGGTGACTCCGCTGCAGGCTCTGCTATTCAGGGCAGAGATTCCCGTTTCCAGGCAATTTTGGCCATGTGGGGTAAGATGCTCAATGTGGAAAAGGCCAGAGCGGATAAGGTTTACGGCAATGATAAGCTGTATCCGCTGATCGTGGCATTGGGCGCAGGTATTGGCGAGGATTTTGATATTGAAAAGCTGCGCTATCATAAAGTTATCATCATGTCCGATGCGGATGTGGATGGCGCCCATATCCGTACTCTGCTTTTGACCTTCTTCTTCCGGTATATGCGTCCCTTGATCGAAAGCGGCTTTGTATACTCCGCTGTGCCCCCTCTGTATAAGCTGAAGCGGGGCAAGACTGAGCGTGTAGCGTATTCTGATGAAGAAAGAGACTTGGTTTCCGCAGAAATGCGTGGCGAAAGCAACGCTAAGGTGGATATTTCCCGGTTTAAGGGTCTTGGTGAGATGGACCCCCACGAGCTGTGGGAGACCACTATGGATCCGGAAAAGCGCACTCTGCGCCGGATCACTTTGGAGGATGCCCGCCGGGCAGATGAAATCTTCACCGTGCTCATGGGTGAGCAGGTGGAGCCCCGTAAGGAATGGATCGAGCGGAATGCCCGCTATGCCATTAACATTGATATTTAAGGAGGTGACGCAAATTGGCATCCCATAACAGAAGCTATAAGCCTGAGGATATCCGTTTTCCGGATCAGACCATCACAGTTTCCAACCTGGTTGAGGAAATGGAAAAGGCCTATATTGAGTATTCCATGAGCGTCATCGTTGGCCGTGCCCTTCCGGATGTCCGTGACGGCTTGAAGCCCGTCCACCGCCGGATTCTGTACACCATGTATGAAAGCGGCCTGACCTCTGATAAGCCATTTAAAAAGTCCGCCACCTGCGTGGGTGATGTGTTGGGTAAGTACCATCCCCATGGCGACGCATCCGTGTATGATGCCATGGTCCGTTTGGCCCAGGACTTTTCCATGCGCTATATGCTGGTGGACGGCCACGGTAACTTCGGTTCTGTGGACGGCGATCCCGCTGCTGCTTACCGTTATACGGAAGCAAGACTTTCCAAGCTTTCCAACGAAATGCTCCGGGATATTGATAAGGAGACCGTGAATTGGGATCCCAACTTCGATGAATCCCGCAAGGAGCCCAGAGTTTTGCCCAGCCGATTCCCTAATCTGCTGGTGAATGGTTCCTCCGGTATTGCCGTTGGTATGGCCACCAATATTCCGCCCCATAATTTGACGGAAGTGATCAATGCCTGCGTATGTGTGTTGGATGATGACCAGGCAGATCTGCCGGATCTGATGGAGCATATCACCGGCCCGGATTTCCCCACCGGCGGTATCATTATGGGCAGAAGCGGTATTCGCGCTGCCTATGCCACCGGCCGTGGCAAGGTGGTGGTCCGTGCCCGTACGGAATTTGAAGAATTCGGCAAGGACAGAATGCGCATTATCGTCACAGAGCTGCCCTACCAGGTTAATAAGCGTCAGTTGATCAAGAAAATCGCTGAGCAGGTAAAGGACAAGCGTTTGGAGGGTATTTCTGACCTCCGTGATGAAACCGACCGTAATGGCATGCGTATGGTCATTGAACTGAAAAAGGACGCCAATCCTCAGGTGGTGCTGAACAATCTGTTTAAGCAAACGGAGCTGCAGAGCAGCTTTGGCATCATTATGCTGGCCTTGGTGGATGACCAAAAGCAGCCCAGAATCTTGTCTTTGCGGCAGATCATTGACGAATATCTGACCTTCCAGATGGATGTTTTGACCCGCCGTACCCAATATGATCTGAAAAAGGCTATGGAGCGTGCCCATCTGTTGAAGGGCTTGCTGATTGCCCAGGATAATATTGACGAGGTTATCCGCATTATCCGCAGCGCCTATGACGATGCCAAGGAGCGTCTGTGTGAGCGTTTTGGCCTGGATGATGTGCAGGCTCAGGCAATTTTGGATATGCGTTTGAAGGCGTTGCAGGGTCTGGACAGAGAAAAGCTGCAGGCAGAATTCGACGAGCTGCAGGAGCGTATCCAGTATTATAATGAATTGCTGGCAGATCCCGAGAAGCTGAAGACCGTACTCCGTGAGGAGCTGATTGCCATTCGGGATAAGTTTGGCGATAAGCGTAAGACGGAGATCCAGGAGGTGGAGGATGAGATCGATATTGAAGATCTCATTGAGGAGGAAACCTGCGCCTTCACTATTTCCAATCACGGCTATGTAAAGCGTATGCCCGTGGATACCTACCGTACCCAGTCCCGGGGCGGCAGAGGTGTAAATGCCCAGAACTTGAAGGAAGAGGATTTCGTTAAGAGTCTGTATGTGGCATCCACCCATGATCATATTCTGTTCTTCACAGACCTGGGCCGTGTGCATCACCGAAAAGGTTATCAGATCCCCGAGGCAGGCCGCACCGCAAGAGGCACTGCTATGGTCAATATTCTGCCCCTGGAGCAGGAGGAAAAGGTTACTGCTGTGGTGATCACCAGAGAATTCCATGAAAATGAGTATCTGATGATGGTCACCCGGAAGGGTACAGTGAAGCGTATTCCCTTTATTGCGCTTAATACCCGCCGTAAGACCGGTATCCGTGCTATTACTCTGGATGAGGGCGATCAGCTGATCAATGTGATCCGTACCAACGGTGACGACAATATTATTTTGGCAACCCGCAACGGTATGGCCATCTGCTTCAATGAAAATGATGTGCGTCCCATGGGCAGAGATGCAGTGGGTGTCCGCGGCATTACCCTGACCGGCGATGATTTTGTGATCGGCGCGGAAAAGGCTGAGGAGGGTAAGACTCTGCTGACAGTCACCACTAACGGCTTCGGCAAGCGTACGGAGCTGATGGAATACCTGCGCACGGGCCCCGAGGGCGAAAAGGTGGCTCAGAGCCGTGGCGGTAAGGGTTTGAAAAACTATAATATCACTGCAAAAACCGGTAAGATCGCCGGCTGCCGTGTGGTGGATGAAAAGGATGATGTAATGCTCATTGAAAATGGCGGCGTTATTATCCGTATTCCTGCTGCCGGGATCAATGTTTATAAGCGTGATGTGCAGGGCGTTATTGTCATGCGCGTGGAAGAAGGCAACGAGGTGGTTTCCGTTGAGCGTGTAGCTCCCGAGGAAACAGAGGAGATCCAGGCGTGAAAACCGTAACCTTGTATACGGATGGCGCATGTTCCGGCAATCCCGGTCCTGGCGGTTGGGGTGCTATTTTGGAATATATGGGTCATGAAAAGGAATTTTCCGGCGGCGAAGCCAACACCACCAATAACCGCATGGAATTAACTGCGGTGATTCGGGGTTTGGAGGCACTGAAAGAGCCTTGCATCGTGGAGCTTTATTCCGATTCCAAGTATGTGATCGATGCTTTGGAAAAGGGATGGGCCTGGAGCTGGCGCAAGAAAAATTGGATCAAATCCGATAAAAAGCCTGCGCTGAATCCGGATCTTTGGGAAATCCTTTTGTTGCTGACTATGAAGCATGAAATGCATTATCATTGGGTTAAGGGTCATGCGGATAATCCTAAAAACAACCGTTGTGACCAATTGGCAGTAGCTGAGTCCCAAAAATTCAAAGCATAAAAAAGTAAAAGGGACGATGTTACCGTCCCTTTTGTCTTATTAAATATGGAGGATGCACTATGAAAGAAATTCAAAATAAGCTGGGTTTTATTTGCGATATGGATGGCGTGATCTATCATGGCAATAAGCTTTTGGACGGTGTTACGGAATTTGTGAACTGGATGCTGGAAAATAACAAAAAGTTTGTGTTCCTCACCAACAGTCCTGAACGGACCCCTCATGAATTGAGCATGAAGCTGGAACGGATGGGTCTGCATGTGACCCCGGACCATTTTTATACCAGCGCAATGGCAACCGCGGAATTTTTGCACACCCAAAAGCCCGACAGCACCGCTTATGTGATCGGCGAAGCTGCGCTGACAAAGGCATTATATGACCAAGGCATTTATATGAATGATGTAAATCCTGATTATGTGGTGGTGGGTGAAACCAGCACTTATAGCTTTGAAAAAATCACAAAGGCTATTAATTTGGTACAGAAGGGTGCAAAGCTCATTGGTACAAATCCGGATATCTCCGGTCCTTTTGAGGGTGGCTTATACCCCGCCACCGGTTCTTTAATCGCGCCTATTGAGCTTGCCACCGGGAAAAAGGCTTATTTTGTGGGTAAGCCCAATCCCTTGATGCTGCGTCACGGTCTGAGAAGGCTCAATTGCCATTCCCAGGATATTGCTTTTATCGGTGACCGTATGGATACGGATATTATTGCCGGTATTGAATCCAATGTGGATACGGTTTTGGTGCTGTCCGGTGTAACATCTATGGAGGATATTGATAAATTCCCTTATCGACCCAGCTATATTGCCAACGGTGTGGGAGATATTATTCGATAAATATAGGGACGGCTTTTTTGACACTCTGAGGGACGGCTTTGCCGTCCCTTTTTTATACCAAATTCCACCAGGTCAGCCGGTGGGCATCACTGATGGCGGAGATCAATTGAGCCAGCCGGGAGCAGGTGGCGGCAAAATCCTCTTTGGCCTGGATCTGCATATACATTTTAGCCTGGGCAAAAAGGCCGTCGATCTCGTCCATGGGTGAGTGATCCGCCAAAACTGCCAGCCGATTCCAGCTGTTCTCCCATTTTTCTTTGGCTTGTTTGGTTAACTCTGCGGCGGTGTTCAGCTGATTATCCAGAGCAGCCTGGCTGGCTTGCTCCAGAGTTTGGCTGATAGGACGGCAGAGGTTGTCTGCGGATTTTTCCGCATATAATCCGCCTAAGAAAAATGCCAACAAAATAGCCACTCCCACAAATAGTCTTGTTCGCATGATTTACTCCTTTGGATAAAATATGGTCTTGTCCTTTTGATCCACCGTCAGTAAAAAGGTATCCTGGACGGTGGTGTTATATTGCTGCAAAATCTTTTCCACCCAGGCAGCGGTTTTGCCGGTTGCTTTAAGATTTTCTGGCATCAGCTTACCGTCAGAAATCAAGGTGATGGGCAATTGTTGATTTTTTACTTGAATTCCCGCATCTGCAGCGCTGGCGGGATTATGCTTTGCAAAGGGAAACACCGATAAATTGCCGTTGGTTTCTAAAATGGCATACTGTACTGTGCGTGGGTCTAAAATGTCTTTTTCCCGCAGATGGCCGGAAAGCTCATCCAAAGTGACCCGGGTAAGTCGAAGATTTTTCTGCAATATTTTGCCGTTTTCAATCAAAATTACCGGTTTTCCGCATAAAAGCTTTCGAAATCTCATACTCCACATAGAAAGCACAGCCAGCACTAATTCCAGACCAAGCACAGTTAAAATAGGAACAATACCGGAAAATAGGGGAATCCCCTCATCCTGCATGGGAATGGAGGCTAAATTTGCCACCAGCATGGTCACCACAAATTCAGAGGGCTCCATTTGCCCAATCTGCCGCTTACCCATGAGCCGTATGGAGAAAATGAGAATTAAATATAAAATCACCGTTCGAAAGTAAGATAATATCAAAAAATCCCCCCTTATGGGTAGGATTTCCACAATCAACAGATTTATGCTGTGTATAAAAAAGCAGTTCTGCATTTCGGCAGAACTGCTTTTTTGTTATCTTACATATTCAATGACCACACGGCGGTTGGGCTCGGTGCCAACGGAGTAGGTGGTGATGCGGTCCATATCCTGCAGCGCAGCGTGGATCACATGACGCTCGTAAGCGTTCATGGGCTCCAGAGTGGTGCGGCGGTGGGCCTTCAAAACCTGCTGTGCCTTCTTCTGTGCGTATCGGGTCAGGGAATCTTCCCGCTTTTCCCGGTACTGCTCAGCATCCACATTGATGCGTACATGGCCGTCAATGCCCCGGTTCACGGAGTAGTTGGCCAAATGCTGAATGGCATCCAGAGTATCGCCCCGGCGGCCAATGAGATATCCCAGATCCTCGCCAACCAGTTCAACACTGTAAGTGTTCTCGTCGGTTTTCATGGCATGGGGGATAGCCTGGGAGCCCATGTGCTCCAACAGACCCTTGATAAATTTCTCAATTTTTTCTTCCATGCTGCCGGGCTCGGCGGAGGTGTAAACCTTGGGTTCAGCTTTGGATTCAGCCTTGGGAGCTTTGGGCTCCTGGGGATTCTTTGGCTCAGCCTTGGGGGCTGCCTTAGGTGCTTCTGCCTTGACAGCAGGCTTCACCTCTGCCTTGGGCTCGACCTTAGGAGCTTCGGGCTTTTTCTTGGGCTTGGAACGGGAAGCAGAACCCAAAGCGGTCTTGGGAGTTTCCACGGGATCGGGTACTTCGTAGGTTACTTTAATAATGCAGGGAGATGCGCCAATGCCAAAAAAGCCGGATTTCTCACGGGATACCAGCTCCACCTGGATGCTGTCCCGGTCCAGGCCCAGCTCCTTCATGGCATTTTGGGTGGCAACCTCCATATTTTTACCGGTGACGGTAATGGTTTTTTCCATTTTTTATTCCTCCGTTTTTTCGTAACGGTCCGCTTGATAGGCGCGGCCCTTACAGAAGGGGCGGTCAGCAATGCCGGAAATGGGCTTGGGGCTGTTATCCGGCTGCTCTACATAGGTGCCCTTTTTCTTTTCGTATTCGATCTGAGCGGCGGCTTTTTCTGCCTGCTGCTCTTTTTGCTTGTTCTGCTGCAGCTTCTTTTTACTGGTGTTCTGGGTGATGCCGTCGGGATTGGCAGCCCGGCGTTCGGCACGAATGCGCTCTTTTTCCAGGGCAGCCTGTTCTTCTTCCATAGCAATACGCAGCTTGGAAGCGTCCTCTGCATCATAGATCTTGCGGTAATGCTTGGTCATGATCACATCGATCACGG
Organism: Faecousia sp.; assembly: GCA_045591335.1. GTDB lineage: Bacteria > Bacillota > Clostridia > Oscillospirales > Oscillospiraceae > Faecousia. The sequence continues at coordinate 12,665 of JAZNSR010000144.1, read as the reverse complement.
TGGTGAACAGACCGCTGAACAGCCAGTAAAGGCTCAATGCTGCGGGGTAGCTGAAGCCGATGAACAGTGACATCAGGGGCATGGTGTACATCATGACTTTTGTGGTTTGATTGACCTGAGAATTTTTGGCGGTCTCCTTATCCTCAACACCCTTTTCATTGGTGACCAAAGAATTATTGATTTTTTGAGAGATGATCATGGAAAGGATCTGGCTGCCTGCGGAAAGCAGGGGAATCAGAAAAAGACCAATGTGCGGCCAATCCCATGCCCAATTGGCAGTGAAAGGAATTATGGGTTTTTGGCTCAGATCAATGAGCAAAAAGTCAAAGCTGATGTTCTGCAGGCCGGTGATGCCGGCAGCAGCCAGTTCTGTGCTGAATTTTTCCAGCTGAGGCGCGGCTATCATCTGGGCAAAGGCGTCCTCACCAATCTTCATGATCTCCAGAATCTTGGTGACCACTGCTTCTGGCTGGTGGAGCATATAGGTGATAGGCTCGCGGACTACGGTATAAAGGGGAAACAGCAACAGCAGGGGCAGCAGGCTCCAAAGGCAGCCACCGCCCATGGAAACGCCCTCGGCCTTATAAAGAGCTTGCATTTCCTGGCTCAGCTTCTGCTGATCATTTGCGTATTTTTTTTGCAGGTATTGTACCTGAGGTTGCAGACGGGACATTTTCATACTGCTCTTTTTGCTTTTTGCAGTCATGGGGATCAGAACGATTCTAACCGCCAATGCAAACAGGATCAGCGCCCAACCGTAGCTGTTGGTCAGCTGATAGAACAGATCCATCAAAAAGCCGAAAGGAATTTGAATAATGTCTGCAATTCCGGAAAATTCGATATTACCAAGGGTAATGAGAAACATTCTTTCATTCCTCCTTAAGGAACTGGGTCATACGGGTTTTGCTTGTTGAAGGGGTTGCACCGCAGCAGACGGTAAAAGGCAAGCCAGCCGCCCTTCCAAGCGCCGTATTTTGTGATGGCTTCATAGGCGTATTGTGAGCATGTGGGCTGAAAGCGACAACTACCGGGGGTATACGGGGAGATGGCCCGCTTATAAAAGCGGATCAGGGCAAGTAATATAGTTTTCATAGTGACTCCTGGGTCAGTAGACCCGCATTTTTCGCCAGGGAAAGATAGGCATTTTCGATTTTTTGGAAATCTGCGCCTACGCAGCGGCTTCTGGCCACCACTACAATATCCCAGCCTGGGGTAAACTGCATTTCATTGCAGCGATAAATCTCCCGCAGGCGGCGGCGGACCCGGTTACGGACCACTGCTTTCCCTAATTTTTTACCAACGGTTATCCCCACCCGATTGGTGTTGAGCCGGTTGGGCCTTGCATACAGGACCAAATAACTGTTGGCTTGTCCGTTGGTTTGATAAAGCCGCCGAAACACATGATTCAGCTTCAGGCTTTTGGAAAACTTCATACCATTCTCCCTCCGGGACGATCCCGGAAAATTCCCTTTTCTTAAATGAAAATCATAAAATGACAATAAGACATGCATGAGCTGCAAGAATATTTTGGACTTGCGCGAATGCTTGTCCACATAAAAAGGGAGCAGGGCGCAAATTTCGCCCTGCTTAGACTCCCGTTTCGCTCTGAGCGAGCAATCGGCTATACCAGCCGTTGGTGATCATGCTCAGGCAGACAGAACCTTGCGGCCCTTGGCACGGCGGCGGGCAAGAACTTTGCGGCCGTTGGAAGTAGCCATTCTCTTCCGGAAACCGTGAACCTTGGAACGATGACGACGGCTGGGCTGATAGGTACGCTTCATGTGGTGTACACCTCCTGTCAAAATCACTTATGCTCGACAGCCATAATGGCCGCAGCAACACATAGTTATCGACTATATATAGTCATGCTGGTACATTATAACCGAAAACCTCCGTTTGGTCAACAATTATTTTTTTATAGAGAAAAATTAAAATTTGACATGGTTGGATTCTTCTGTTACCATAGCTAAAATGGAGGTTGGGATCATGGAAAATTTGTTTCAGATGAATTTTACACCGGCGCAGGTGAAGGAGCTTTCCAGCCTGGGTCTTGCCCATGTGGGCGACGGTGCCTATGAGCTGCTATGCAGGGCGTATCTTTGCACCCGGGGTGACCGGACGGTGCTGAAGCTGCATAAGGATACGGTGGATATGGTGAAAGCTCCTGCCCAGGCAAAAATCGCCGATACGATCAAGCCTTTATTGAATGAGGAGGAAATGGGTTATTTTCGCCGGGGAAAAAATGCCCATACCCACGCTGCGCCCAAATCCGCCACACCCCAGGAATATGCCAAGGCCACTGGTCTGGAGGCATTGTTTGGAGCGTTGTTTTTATTAGGGCAGATTCAACGGATGAACGAACTGTTCCGTATTGGTATTGAAAGTTTATAAATTATAAAATGGCTGTTGCAATTGCTGCAACAGCCATTTTTATTAACTCATGTATACAATTTCATTCAGGGAAATGCCGGCCACAACCGTGAGAATCAGGGAGATCAGCAGCACGATAATGGCGATGATGGCAACTACCAGCAATGCGCAGAAATAAGAACGGGCATAGTTGCGGCGGTTCAGATTGCCATTGTTCAGGGAGAAAACTACCAGAAAAATAAAGCCAACAATGGGGATGGAAAACAGAATGTTATACCAGAAATAGCCCCATGCGCTGACGGGGGTGTATTCTGCGGGAATGGTGGGCTTTACAGGCGCGGTGTAAACCGGCTGTGCTGCGTAATAGGTGGGGGGAGGCGTGGCGGGAGCAGCCTTGGGAGCGGGCTTAGGCTCGTTAGGTTCGGCAGCGGGCTCTGCCTGCAGATTGGCACCGCAGCTTGTGCAGAATTTAATGCCTTCTTCAACTTCAATTCCACATTTGGGACAGGTCATAAAGATACCTCCTTATTAAATATATAGTATCTGCATTTATCTTAATAATTTATTCATGAATTGTCAATTGTTAGTATTTATTTTTATTTCATTTTCAGTAAAAAAATTCTGAATATCCGTTTGAAATGGGTTTTTATTTGCATTTTTATGAATATTATGATATGATTGCTCCCGTCACCAGTAAGGAACAAACTTCTTAATTTTAAATCCGGAGGGATTATTATGCATTATGATGTGATCATCATAGGCGCAGGCCCCGGCGGTATTTTTACTGCTTATGAGCTGATCCAGCGCAACGCAGATTTGAAGATTGCGGTCTTTGAAGCAGGTCATGCCCTGCATCAGCGCCGTTGCCCCATTGATGGGGATAAGGTCAAAAGCTGTATTCGCTGCAAAAGCTGCTCTATCATGAGCGGTTTTGGCGGCGCAGGCGCTTTTTCTGACGGTAAATACAATATCACCAATGACTTTGGCGGTACGCTGTATGAGTATATCGGCAAGCAGAAGGCCTTGGAGTTGATGCACTATGTGGACAGCATCAACATGGCCTTTGGAGGCCAGGGGACAAAGCTTTATTCTACTGCCGGTTCTCGGTTCAAAAAGATTTGTATGCAAAACGATCTGCACTTGCTGGAGGCCTCTGTGCGCCATTTGGGCACGGATATTAATTATGTAGTGCTGGAAAATCTCTATGCTTACTTGCAGGATAAAGTGGAATTCTATTTTGATTGTCCGGTGGAATCCATTGAAATTGCCCAGGAGCAGTATGTGGTAAATTGCCACAAAGGGCAGTTTATCGGCACCAATTGTGTGGTGTCTGTGGGCCGCAGCGGAAGCAAATGGATGGAAAAAATCTGCAAGGAGCTGCAAATTCCCACGCAGTCCAACCGTGTGGATATCGGCGTGCGGGTGGAGCTGCCTGCGGAAATCTTCTCTCATATTACCGATGAGCTTTATGAAAGCAAGATCGTATACCGTACGGAAACCTATGGTGACCGGGTGCGCACCTTCTGCATGAATCCCAAGGGCGCAGTGGTCACGGAAAATACCAACGGCATCATCACCGTCAACGGCCATAGCTATGAAGACCCCGCTAAGCAGACCGGCAACACCAACTTTGCGTTGCTGGTGGCCAAACATTTTTCCGAGCCCTTTAAGGATTCCAACGGTTATGCGGAATCCATTGCAAGGCTCAGTAATATGCTGGGCGGCGGTGTGATCGTGCAGCGGTTTGGCGATCTGATCCGGGGACAGCGCAGCACCTATAAGCGCATTGAAGAATCCTTCACCACTCCCACCATGAACGCAACGCCCGGTGATCTGAGCCTGGTGCTGCCTAAGCGGCTGCTGGATGGTATTATTGAAATGATCTATGCGCTGGATAAGGTTGCTCCCGGTACTGCTAATGACGATACCCTTTTGTATGGCGTAGAGGTGAAATTCTATAATATGGAAGTGGAAGTGGACGAAAAGCTGGAATGCTGCCATAAGGGCCTGTATATTATTGGCGACGGCAGCGGCATTACCCATTCTCTTTCCCATGCTTCCGCTAGCGGTGTCCATGTGGCACGAAATATCGCAAAATAAATAAATGGGGCGTATTGCAAAAGAAACTGCAATACGCCCTTTATAATTTGGACTCCAAAACCAGTATTTCTTTGGTGATGGGGTGGGTAAATTTCAGCCTTTTGGCGCAAAGCTGCTGGTGGGTATATCCAAGCTTTTCAGAAAAAGCCTGGGATTCCGCCGTGCTATATTGGGGGTCGCCTAAAATGGGAAAGCCCATGTGGGCGCAGTGCACCCGCAGCTGATGGGTGCGTCCGGTGACCGGCTCTAAGGCAAGCAGGGTGCAGCCATCTTTCCGTTCCAACACCTGCAGCCGGGTGAGAGAGGGCTTTCCCTCCGGGCTGACCTGCCGCAAAAGGCTGGGCAGGGGCAACCGGGCAATGGGCGCGTCAATGATCATATTATCCGTTTCCGGCCTGCCGAACACGGTTGCATGGTAGATTTTTTGGATGGAGGTTGCGGATAAAAGGGCGTGGATATGGGCGTTTTTAGCCAGCAGCACGATGCCACTGGTGTCCCGGTCCAGCCGGGTCAAAGGGTGAAAGGCGCATTTTTGCCCGGTTTTTTCATAATAGGCCAGTACCCGGTTGGCGAGGGTGCCGGTGAGCCGGGAACGGGAGGGGTGGATCAGCATACCCGCGGGCTTGTCCACCGCTAATATATGTTCATCTTCATAAAGAATCGTCAGCGGGCCATCCTCCGGGGGATATTGAGGCGTTTCTTCGTCCAGGGGTACGGTGATCACATCCCCGGGTTGCACCGCATAGTCCGTATGAACGGGAATGCCGTTGACAAACAGCTTGTTCTGCCATTTCAGCCGGTTCATAAGCCCCAGGGACATGCCCATTTCTTCCCGCAGAAAGGAAGAAAGACGCCCGTTGCGTTGCGCAGTGTGTGTTAATTCCATGAAAGACCTCTTTGAGTTGAGAATTGACAGTTGATAGTTGAGAATTATTCTTTCGTTTTCTTGATGATTGCAATTAGTATTTTTTTAAGTTCAATGCAATCGTTATGGATTGAAATGAATTCTGAGTAGGATAAATAGTCTGTTTCCTTTAATAGGCGAAGCCAATAATCTGTTTCTGCAACTTCTTTGAGAGCAATGTTTAATTTGGAGGTAAAATCCGCTCGACTTTGTGCCTGTTCAGCTTCTGCGATATTTGCACCAATACTGGTTCTTGCGCGCAATAATTGTTTTGACATAATATATTCTTTTTTAGAATTTAGAATATATTTATATAAATTAACGATTCGAACTGAAAATTTAAAACTTTTTGTGTATATCGTATTCATACAGACAATCCTTAATTTTCAACTTTCAACTTTCAATTATCAATTATAAAACAGTAGCGAGTACCAGGTGATTATATTTTCTCCGTACTGGAATTCCAGACAGAGGCTTTCCAGAGTGGGGATAATGTTGATGCCGTGGCTTTCCAGGCAGGGGTGCATCCGTTCCGGATAGCGGCAGGGCTGTCCGTCCAGCCAGGCGCATCTTTCACAGATCGCGCAGGCCTCTGTGGATAAAATATATGGCTCAACCCCTTGTGCTCGCAATAGCTGCCGCACATGGTTGGTCAGCTGTTCGTGGTCTGCCCGGGTGGCCAAGGTGGCCTCCAGGTTGGAAATATCCTCGGTTTCTGTAATAGAGCCGATCAGCAGGCAATTTTCGTAGGCCAGACATTTTGCTTTGCATTCCGGCACTGCTCCCACCGCTGGAGGACAAGCCCAGGTTTTGTTGTACATGGGGCATTCTGCGGTGCAAATATAGCGGATCCGGTCAGAAAATTCCAGACCCGCCGGGCTGATATCTGCGTATATATACAGCGGCAATTGAGATAATTGCTGCTCCAACAATGCTTTGTCCATAAGTATCCTTTCAAATCTTAATTTATCGAAATCTTCTCGTAGGGGCGACCAATGGTCGCCCCTACTTGCTAAATTAGAATTTATTGTATTTCTTTCAATATCTTTTCGCAGCCTTCGCAGATGTCCAGCCAGGTTTGACTGAAATCGCCTGTATACCATGGGTCTGCCACATTGCGGTCCAGAAAAGGCTCAAATTTGGTCTCACCGGGGAACATTCGTTGCAAATACCGGGCATTGCTGTTGTCCATGTAGAAGATCCGGTCAAATTTGGTAATATCTGCCTGGGTGATCTGCCGGGCGGCCCGGGGCGTATGGGGGATACCATGCTTGTCCAGTTCCCGCCGGGCGGGGGGATACATGGGATTGCCAAGCTCCTCAGTGCTGACGGCAGCGGATTCGATCACTGCCTGCACCCCGGCTTTTTTGCACATATCCTTCATCACAAACTCCGCCATGGGACTTCTGCAAATATTCCCATGGCAGATGAATAACACTTTTATCATTGCTACATTTCTCCTTGATAAACCACGATCTGCCTTGCAGCGCAACAACTTTCTGGCATTGTGTCATTTTTTGCTATCGTTGCTTTTCGTGGCCTATTTTAGTATATCTTTTTACAAAAAAGTAGTAAATCTGGTAGTAAACCACATCGCCGTACTACCGGCCGTACTACTTATGGCAGACGAACACTTTTTTATGCCTCCATCACACGGTCAAATTCTGCCTTAGCATCCTCAAATTTTATATGGGTATAGGTGTTCAAAGTCACACTAATGTCGGAATGTCCCATAATGTATTGCAATGTTTTGGGATTCATGCCGCTTTTTGCCATATTGGAACAAAAGGTATGCCGGCAAACATGAGGGGTGATTTTTGGAAGCTGTATTTTGTAAATGCTGTTGTATTTGTTGTGAATATGCTTAAAGTAATGTTCCCAATGGAGTGCCACCATAGGCATCCCGTTTTTATCCAGAAAAAGAAATCCTGTATAGCCATCAATCATCGGTTCTTTTCTGGGCCTCTGGCGATTCCTGATAATTCGTTGAAAACAGGCAGCCACATCTGTGGTCATAGGTACAAAACGATTACCACTTTCGGTCTTTGGCTTTTCAATAATGTATTCCATATCCCGTGTGCGCTGAAGCTGATGATCCACACGAATCCGGTTTTTCTTAAAATCAATGTCTGATAAAGTGAGTCCACAAAACTCCGACACCCGCAATCCTGTTTTGAATAGTATAAAGATTCCATCGTAATACTTGCAGTAACACTTGTCCTCCTGGATAAATTTCAGAAATGCCCGTTCCTGTGCTCTTGTGATGGATTCTCTGGTTACACAGTCGTTGACAACGACTGTGGCTAACTCAAAGGAAAATGGATTTCGGTTGATCAGCCCGTCCTGCAGTGCCATTTCAAATGCAGGTCTGACAACGCCTCGTACAGAATGAATAGTGCTGTATCCGCGCCCGTCCTTTTGTAGCTTAATGAGCCAGGCTTTGGCGTCGGATTGCCTTACTTTGTCAATCCGAATGTTTCCAAAGGGTTCCTTTTTAATGATGTTTACCACAAAATTGTAGTTGGCACGGGTGTTGTGCCGGACATTGATCTTCAGTGACAGGTATTTATTTACTAAATCCAAAACAGTCAGATTTCCGCCGTTGGGAACGATTTGATTAAATAAATCCTGCTGAATTTGCCTTTCCTTTTCTCGCAGAGAGGGTTCTCTTGCCTTTCCTGCCGGTGTGCGGTCGTTTTTGTCCAATCGCCAACTGTAAACGAATTTGATATCGCCATTCAGGTTTTTATACTTGTAAGCATATCGTCCGTCTTGTCTTTGGCTCTCTCCGTTGTGCAAAATGCGATTGCGATTATCTCTTCGCTTTTCGCTCATAAAATGCTCCTTTCTTTTCAGGGGAAGTCAATAATCAAATCGTCGGCGGTGGACAGCGGATCTTTTGCTCCAACTGCGCGATTTGGAAAACTTGAAATACACAAAGTATTCCAGCGTTTCCCAAATCTTCATTTGTAACAAAATCTCTCGCTGACCACATTTGCCGATTTTTATCGACTTCCGTAAGAGAGCTCCGATATGATGAGGGTATTATAGCATACCGGGGCTCAGTTTACTATTATAAAATTTTAAATAACAGATGAAGAATCTAAAAATTCCTCGAATCGCTTTCTCTTTATCATGATTCGGTTTCCGCTGGTTAATAAAAAGTCGGCATCCATATTATCTTCCACGATCTGCCGCAGCTTCTTTTCTCCAATGTGAAAATACTCAGCAGCTTCGCGGAGTGTCAGCATGTACTTTTCCCAGTATGGGATATTTGTCATAGGCAATGTTCTCCTTAAGTATTTGATTGTTTGACAGATGCTAAGTAGATGTTGGTCACATCTGCTCGCTCGTGGCCCAGTAACCGTGATACGGTTAGATGGGCATCTAATTCCGAAAAACCGTTAGCGATTAGCTGGCGGAATTTTTCTGCAGCATAGGTATGCCGCAAACCGTGGAAAGTTAGAGGACGGGTTAAATCCGGATCTTGCACATCGTTCCGATGCTGTAGAATGAATTGCTGTAGTTGGTTGATGGCCTTGTCGGTCGGTACATCATCCGGCACCAGTAATTTGCTTCCAGTCGGTGTTGTTTCCAGGCGCTTATCCAAGGCAGAGATAATCTGCTGGTTGATGGGTACAGTGCGAATCTTGCCGCCCTTGCCTTTGATTGTGATGGCGCGTTCCCGGATGGCTTGCCGGGCAATGGCAGTGTCAATGCGCATACATTCGTGGATTCGGAAACCGGCGAAACGGGCTAAGTAGAAGGCGAGAATGTAGTCCGGTCGATCCAATGCCTTACCTAGCATGCGGTTAAACTCCGCAACACTCCAGGTACGGTCGGTATCACCGAATCTGCGTCGTTCCAATTGAGTTCCCAATTCTGCATTGGTAGGCAATATGTACTTAGGGCTGCTGATCTTGTCGTGGAAAAAGCGGATTGCCGCTAAGTCCGTTTTGATGGTGCTGGCGGACAATCCCTTTTCCTGCATCCATAGCAGATAGGCAACCAAATGCTTTCCACTGATGTTGGATAGCTTTTGCAGATGGTAGTTGTCCACAAGGAAATGGCAGAACCGTTTCATTGCCATGTAATACCTTTCCTTAGTGCGGTAGCTGCCTTGACGGTTATGGCGTGCCAGCTTATTCAGCTGGGCTTCTAAACTGAAATAAGTATTGTTTTTCATATTGTTTTTACCTTTCTTAAACGAAAATAGATATAGTATCCCCAGTGGCAAATTCAGCGGTTTCCTCTTGGTTTCCATAGAAATCACGAAATATGATAATCTTAAAAACCGTTGTGAAGCAAAGACTTTGACGATGTTACAACAATGCGATGAAGCGTCTGTCTCTTTTGTTGAATTGTCTGGGTTAGTACGATGCCGCATGGGAAGTATATTCCTGTCGTGATAACGGTGGCGGACACAAACCGCTAAACTCGGTTGCAGAAGAACTCCGCATGTGTCCGTTGATCTCTTCGGCAAGGGATCGAAATAGATGTGGACTCCTTGCTGCCGAACCGGTTTTGCGTTCACCGGAACAAGGAGCCGATCTGTGACAGTCAGATCAGGTGGATACGGGCCTCCGTTCTGCCAGTGCGGAGGGTGGACTGTTGCTGCAGTCCGAAAGACCAATAACTTACGGTGTCTGAAAACAGGACCATTCATTAGAACGCAAAAACGCCCGCCTTTCGCCATAACGTGCAAAAAGCAAGCGTTTCTAATGTTGACTTTTTCAGACTGACGCTGGCTGCGCCAGCCAATTCGATGTGTACAGCAATACACGTCGAAAGAAAAAGCCAGGCCTTTATGTAATTGCATCTTGTATTCGGTAACGGCAATAATCGGCAAATTGTGTGCAGTGCAGCGAATCTGCAAAGAGGCGTCGAAAGCATCCACAACCTGCAAAATGCTGCGCATTACCAAATCTCAAGACAATTATCTTTAATAAAAAGAGCCTGAATCCGCATAACAATTGCGAATTCAAGCTCACTACATATTAGCTGCAAGGGACTTAAAATCCCTATAAGCCATCCATTCTTCACTTTTTATAAAAGGGAAAGCTTCCCCTTATACTCAATTCTTCTACACAAGGATCATTCGATCCCACTAGGGCGTAAATACCCCACAAACGAAACGAAAGAAGCTGCCACCGTGTTACCAGCAGCCCAGGCTTCAATCACGTACGATCTTAACTCCGTGTGCAACGCGATTAGCTCGCGGCAGTCAAATAGACTGTTTCCTTGTTAGGGAAGGGCGCACATAACTCAATTACAAGTATAAAATAACACAATATATAGTAGCTGTCAATACACAATGATACTATATGCTGTAAACATTCTGTAAACCAAACATAATTTTTCATGTTCGTGGCACAGAAAAACGTTGAGACATTTATGGTACATTATCTTTGCTATATTGGTTGTGTTCGAAAAAAACATATGCTATGATAAAGGTATCAAAGCAACGGAGGATTCTTTATGGACTGCTTGGAACCGAAAAAAATGGCACTGGTTCGAATTCTGCAAATTCTGCAGACCCACAGCGATTATAACCATCCTTTACGACAAGAAGATGTTGCCTGTTATTTAGAAAAGGACTACGGCATTACGATGGAACGCAAAGCCATAGGCAGAAATCTCTCCCTGTTGAAAGAGGCTGGTTTTGATATTGCTTCCGGCAGCAATGGCAGTTATTTAGTCAGCCGGGATTTTGAAGACGGAGAATTGCGGCTGCTAATTGACGGAGTGCTTTGCAGCAGGCATATCACTGCCAGTCATTCTGCCGATTTGATCAAACGATTGTGCGGGCTAAGCAACCGATATTTCCGCAGCTATGTAAAAAACATTTATTCTGTAAACGACTGGAGCAAGACAGATAATCAAGCGCTCTTCTATAATATCGAATTGGTGGATGAGGCTATCGAACAAGGCAAGCAAGTCCACTACGATTATAACAAGTATGGCATAGACAAAAAGCTGCACAAGTCCTCCTATCAGCGCGTCACGCCCTATCAGCTGATTTTACACAATCAGCGGTATTATTTGATGGGCTACAATGGCTACTGGGGCAATATGACCTTTCACCGTCTGGACCGGATCACAGATATGCAGATTTCCTCCAAGCCTGCGGTGGAGCTGCGGACGATCCCCGGGTATGAAAGCGGTATTGATTATCGAAAACTAGCCTCCACGATGCCCTATATGTATACCGATACACCGGAGCGCATTACATTTTTGGCAGATACCGAGATCATCGATCACATTATCGACTGGTTCGGTTTTGATGTGCGCTTTGAAACTACAGATGATGATAAAACAGTGAAAGTGACCCTAACTGCCAGCCCTATGGCCATGCAGCACTGGGCAATGCAGTATGCGGAATATGTAGAAATTCTCTCCCCTCAAAGCCTGCGGGAGGCTGTTGTAAAAACTCTGCACGATGCGGCAGAAAAATACAATTTAAAAAAAGAAAAGTAGAATCGTAAAGTTACCCAAGGAGCAACAATATGGAAGAATTAAAGGACTATCTTGAGGCAAGCAGGGCGAGAAAGAAAAGCTTAGAAAACAAGGAGAAGAATCCTGCGCAAATTAAAAATCGTGTTCATGGAGTATTTGACTATATGGCAATGCTGAATGATGACAGCTATGACAAAACAAAGCTAACTGCCGGCATTGCTGCGGTGGATAAGCTTACAGGCGGTTTGGGGTTGGGGGAACTGGTAGCGATCAACGGCGACAGTGGGTGCGGTCGGACAGCGCTGGCACTGCATTATGCTGTTGAAACGGCAGAGAAAACCCACAAGCCGGTGCGGATCTATTCCCAGGCGCATTCTGCCCACCAAATCACCATGCGTCTTCTTTCTATGCTGACCGGTATTCCAATCTCCGTAATGGAAACGGCGCAGCTTAATGAAGATCAGTATATACAGCTTACTCTTGCAGCCAACTGGCTCGGCAATCAAGATATCTGTGTATATGATATGGCAATGAGCGTGCAGCAGCTATTGGATTCTTTTCAATCCGGCATTGATTTTGCTCTTTTGATCATTGACGGCGCACCTATGGGTGAATTGGAACCGAAAACACTACAAAACATGTCGCTTTTTGCAAGGCAGATGGAGTGCTGCGTCTTATTTAACGCCAATTACCTTTCGGTTGCCCCTTATATTGAGGGTAAGGTCGACAAGGTGCTTAATTTGGAACATCTGGAGGACAATGCATACCGCTTTGAACTGCGCTGGACACAACTTGGAAAGCGTGACCAGAGCTGGCTGTAGTGGAATAAACGCTG
>JAZNSR010000143.1:0-12161 GCA_045591335.1 Faecousia sp. | reverse complement strand
GGTGGTGGACTCTGTTGCGGCTCTTGTTCCAAAGCAGGAAATTGAGGGGGAAATGGGCGATACCTTTGTTGGCTTGCAGGCAAGACTTATGTCCCAGGCTTTGCGTAAGTTGGCTGGTACCATCGCCAAGACCAATTGTGTGGTTATTTTTATTAACCAGCTGCGTATGAAGATTGGCGTTATGTATGGCAACCCAGAAACTACAACTGGCGGTAACGCATTGAAGTTCTATTCTTCTGTCCGTTTGGATGTGCGCCGTGTGGAGTCCATCAAAGAGGGCGGTAATGTAATTGGCAATAAAACCCGCGTAAAGGTTGTGAAAAACAAGGTCGCACCTCCGTTCCGTGAAGCTTATTTCGACATCATGTATGGCGAAGGCATCAGCAAATGGGGCGAATTGGTGGATCTGGCGGTTCAGTTTGATATTGTGCAGAAGAGCGGAAGTTGGTTTTCTATGGGCGATGAGCGTATTGGACAAGGTAAGGATAGCGTAAAAGCGTATTTGCAAGCTAATCCTGAAATCGCAGAGCAGGTTGAGGCACAGGTTCGTGAGCATATGATGGCTGCCCAGATGGGGGTTGCTAAGGCTTCCGCTAAGGTTGCCGGCAATCCTATCATTGCAAACGCTGACGATTTTGATGATGAGGATTGATAAATTATCTTCCGGCCCGGATAGGGCCGGAAGATATCGTGTTACATTTGAAGATGGCTCGGTTATGCGCCTTTACCGTCAAACGGTAGAGGATTTTGGCGTTTATTCCGGTAAAGAATTGACAGATGAAGAATTGACCCAGCTTCGAACTGCAGCTGGACAAATGTCCTCTAAAATGCGGGCGTTGCGGATCATTTCTGCTTCTAATGTTTCTAAAAATGATTTAAAAAACCGGCTGGTACAAAAGGGCGAGAATCCTGAGCAAGCGAAGCAGGCGGTTTCCTGGTTAGAAGAACTGGATCTACTGGACGACCGAAAGACTGCAGAACAAGTGATTTCCAGTTGTATTCGAAAGGGATATGGACTGGCTCGCGCCAAACAAGTCCTTTATGAAAAACGGATTCCAAAAGAGTATTGGGAAGACGCGTTAATGGATTATCCGGATCAGCAGGACGCAATTATGTCCTTTTTACGCGCGAAACTGGGTAATAGCTGGGATGACAAGACTCTGCGAAAAGCAATTGATGGGTTAATTCGCAGAGGACATAGTTATGGCACTATTAAAAAATGCTTAGAATCTCTGTCGACAGATGTAGATTTCCTGGGGGATGTATAATGGCAAATATTGGATTTATATCTTTGGGGTGTGCCAAAAACCAAGTGGACTGTGAACGGATGATGTATCGTTTGCAGGAGGCTGGTCATACGATCCAGGCGGATCTTCCGGGTAGTGATGTTGTTGTAATTAACACCTGTGGTTTTATAGACTCTGCCAAATCAGAGGCCATCGAGCATATTTTGTTATGCGCCGGATTAAAAGCGGATGGCTTAATTGGAAAAATCCTCGTAACCGGCTGCCTTTCTCAGCGCTATCGGCAGGAAATTCTGGATGAACTTCCGGAAGTGGACGGTGTTTTGGGTACGGGTAGTTATCATCGGGTTGTGGAAGCCGTGGATATGCTTTTGCAAAATGAATCCGTGTTTGATTTTGGATCCATTGATACGCCGGAAGAGGAAACCGGACGCATTCTTACCACCCCGGAGCATTATGCGTTTATTAAGATCGCTGAGGGCTGTGATAATCGCTGCAGCTATTGTATTATTCCTTATTTGCGGGGCAAATTCCGTAGCCGTCCGATGGATGATGTACTATACGAAGCCAGAGTGTTGGCAGCCAGCGGCGTGAAGGAATTGATCGTTGTAGCTCAAGACACCAGTCGATATGGTACAGATTTGCCCGGTCATCGACGCTTATTGCCGGAACTTTTACGAAAGCTTTGCCAAATAGATGGCCTGGAGTGGATACGAATTCATTATGTCTATCCGGATGAAATTGACGATGAGTTAATTGGCGTGATTGCGCAGGAACCTAAGATCGTGAAATATCTGGATATTCCCATTCAGCATTGCAATAGCCGGATTTTAAAGCTTATGAACCGTCGTGGGGACGGAGAATTCTTGCGGCAGTTATTTGCAAAATTGCGTGCCAATATCTCTGGCTTGGTTTTGCGTACCAGTGTGATCACTGGGTTGCCTGGTGAAAGGGAGAAAGAATTCCAAGAGCTGTGTGAATTTTTGCAGGAACAGCGGTTGGAACGGGTTGGCGCTTTTCCGTTCTCTCCGGAAGAGGGCACACCTGCCGCTGAGATGGAGCATGTGGATCTGGATACTGCTATGAAGCGTGCACAGATCGTAGAGCAAATACAATCCAGAATAATGGATCACACCAATGAAGCAATGATGGGGCAGACGATCTGCGTATTGGTCGATGGGTATGATGAAGAATTTGAGCAGTTTTACGGGCGTACTTATGCGGATTCGCCGGACATTGACGGCCGTGTTTGGATCGCATCTGATGAGGCCTTGGTTGAAGGTCGGTTTGTGCAGGTATGCATTGACGGCTTGATTGACGGAGATTTATCTGGATATATTGTGGAGGAATAAACATGACAACAGCCAGTAAGATTACATTGATCCGGATAGGATTTATCCCTGCTTTTATGGCGCTTATGTATGTGAGCGGTCCGGAATTAAATATATGGATGCTTGCATCCTTAGGCGTGTTTATTCTTGCCAGTATCACTGATTTTATTGATGGACATATTGCCAGGAAGTATAATCAAGTCAGCGATTTCGGAAAGTTTTTAGACCCTTTGGCGGATAAGCTTCTGACCATTGCAGCTATGGTTATTTTTTGCGAATGGGGGAAATTCCCCGCCTGGGCGCTGATGATCGTATTGGCTCGTGAATTTGCTGTGACTGGCCTTCGCTTGGTGGCAGTTGGCAAGGGCAAAGTGATTGCAGCCGGCTGGAGTGGAAAAGTAAAGACTGCCAGCACAATGATCGGGCTTTGCATTATGATGGCTTTTCCTACCGCTGAATTTGAATTGCTTTCTATGATCGTGGTTGGTGTGATTGTTGTGACTACGGTTTATTCCGGTGTTGAGTATTTTATTCAAAACTGGAAATGCCTTTGGGACTGAACAATATATAAAAATAGCATCCTGCTTAAAAACGGGATGCTATTCTTTTTCAATTTCTAAAACTTGCAGCACAGAATCCTTTACCTGGAATCGAACATTAAATCCAGCAAAGCTGATGCCATAAATGCGCTTAGGATCTTTTTGATAAGAGGGCCGTGGGTCGTGTGAGAGAATGCCCAGCAGAGCAGTACGTTTTGTTTCTGGCAATTTTTGCATTAGATTATCGGATATCTTTACATCCAGAATATAGTTGCCTGCGTTGTCTGTGAAGCCTCCGGAGGCGTCCTGGTGACAATCGCTATACGGGATATAAGGCTTGATGTCAAAAATGGGCGTGCCATCCATCAGGTCTGCGCCTCCCACATGGATCACCGTACCATAATTGGCAGTTTGCTCTAGTCCTAGTATTTTTACAGATGATAGTCCAAGGTTGTTGGGACGAAAGGGGGATCGGGTAGCAAACACGCCCATGCGCATATTACCGCCTAATCTTGGGGGACGGATGGTGGGAGACCATTCTTTTCGAACTGCTTCAGAGAATTGCCAAATGATCCAAAGATGACTGAAGTCCTCTAATCCCCGAAGGGAATCCGCATTTCGAAATTCCGGTTCAAAGATGATGGTGGAGTGCAGCTGCTCTACTAAGCCGCTTTGCCTGGGGATACCGAATTTGCTGGGGAAATCGCTTTTCATTCGTGCGATTATCTGAATGGATACATGCTGCATATCAATTCCGCACCTTTCTGAAAAGAAATGTGACCAGGAAGATGGTTGCCAGAACTAAGCTAATAGCTGCGCCTGAGGAACTGCCTAAATAGTAAGATAGACATAGTCCTGCAATGCCTGCGATTAAGGCAAATCCAATAGAAAGAACATGGTACTGCCGGAGATTTTTTGCGATATTTCGGCTGGCGGCACCGGGCAGGATCAATAAAGAGTTGAGAATAAGCAGACCCACCCAGGAAATGGAAAGTGTTACAACAACAGCTATCAGTGCGGTAAAAATGGTCTGCGTAAGTCCGGCAGGAATGCCACGGGAGGAGGCTAATTGTGGATGGATGGCAGTTAGAGTAAGGCGATTTCCGGTGAGAATCCAGAAAATTCCAACTACAAGTAGAAGTAATGCTAACATGCCGATCTCCGCACCGGTGACGGAAAGCACATCTCCAATGAGATATTTGTTGTATTTGGTGAAGCTATCCCCGCCTAAAGTGGCAATGAAAATACCCAATGCTACGGCGGTGCTGGAAAAAACACCGATCAATGTGTCTGCGGTATGATTACTTTTACTGCGGACAAAGGAGAAGAGCAAAGCAAAAATCACGGAAAAAATAACCGCGATCCAAGTAGGTGCAGCAACACCGCAAATGCAACCGATGGCGATGCCAGTAAAAGCGGAATGACCTAAAGCATCGGAGAAGAAACTCATGCGTCCAGTGACGATCATGGTGGACATGAGTCCAAATAATGGAGCCATGAGTAAAATTGCCAGGAATGCATTTTTCATAAAATCCCAATGCAGCATTTCAAAGGGCAATAAATCACAGAGGGCGTACCAAATTCCCATTATAAAACGCCTCCTTTTCTGTGGAATACATTGCGGAAGCTTTCGGAGGAGAGTACCTCAAGGGGCTTGCCTTGACATACAATGCCATGATGTATCAGCACGACCTGGTCTGCATATTCCGGCAGCATAGTAAAGTCGTG
Source organism: Faecousia sp. (assembly GCA_045591335.1). Taxonomy (GTDB): domain Bacteria; phylum Bacillota; class Clostridia; order Oscillospirales; family Oscillospiraceae; genus Faecousia. Next base: position 7,319 of record JAZNSR010000143.1, on the reverse strand, counting down.
GGTGGTCATTAGAATGGAAAGGTCATAGGTTTGCCGGATTTCATCCAGCATATCCATTAATGATTGCATGCCTTCTACATCCACACCGGAAAGAGGTTCGTCCAAAATCAAAAGGTTTGGGATGGGCTCCAAAGCTAAAGCCAACAATACCCTTTGCAGCTCACCACCGGATAAAACGCCCACTCGTTTATCAATGAGTTCCTCTGCACGCACTCTTGCCAAACATTCCAATACTTGCTTACGCATGGATTTGGATAAGCCCAAAAAGGCAGGGCGTTTACTCATGCAACAGGCAAATAGATCGGCAACGGTAATGGGATCGCCGGGATCAAAGGCTGGGCTTTGGGGCACATAGCCAATTTTTAGTTTGCGGTTTCTTTGACCGGGAACAGCAAACGAGATCACGCCATCATGTTCCTGTTGTCCTAAAATGGATTTTAGAAGTGTACTTTTACCTGCACCGTTTGGACCAATCAATGCGATTAGCTCTCCGCAGTGTACATGCATATTCACATCTTTTAATATTTGATCGTTACCGATCTTAACAGATAGATCGGTAATACGAAGGCAGCAGGAATGACCGCAGTTGCCACCGTGACCGCTAATATTCATCCCAACGCCTCCTTTAATGTGTTAATGTTATGATACATGGCTTCAAAATAGCTGTCAGCACTCATTGCCATGTCCAAGGTATAGATTTTAGCTCCGGTTTCGGCAGAGATAATTTCTGCGGCGCTGGAGCTGCCGTTTTGTTCAATAAATATTGCGGGAAGCGAATGATCTTGCACTAAACGAATGATTTCGATCAGTTCTGCGGCAGATGCTTCACTGCCGGATTCTTCTTCAATAGCTTTGAGAATATGCAGATCATAGGCTTCTGCCAAATAAGCGAAGCCGTCATGGAAGGTGATCAATTCGTTATATTCCAGGTTATCCAGCGCTGTTTGAGCATACTCGTCCAATTGAGACAGTTTTTCTAAAAGCTGCGCTTTGTTATTGGAAAAAATATTTTTATATTTGGGATATTTTTCTGATAGCGAGTTGGAAATATTATTGACCATGATCATTGCGTTTTTGGGGCTTAACCAAAAATGAGGATCATTTTCGTGGTGATGTTCTTCGTGCTCGTGCGCATGGCCACAATGCAAGTCCATATTGATGGATGCATCCGCTAAGTCTTTGCCATCAATGGCGTCTCCTAAAAAGTCTTCCAAGCCACCGCCGGAGATGACAATGAGTTCCGCACCTTCGATTGCACGCATTTGGCCTGTCCGCAGGGTATAGTCGTGCAGGCAGGAAACTTCTTCGGTAATCAGCCGTACGACCTGAATATCTGTGCCCTGACAAATGAATTCCGTAAACTCATAAACTGGCAAAGTGGTGGCTGCAACCTGCGCTGTTTGTGATTGCTGGGTGCAACCAGCTAATGTGAGGATATTGATGATCAATATGAAAATGACAACGGTTTTTCTCATATGCATGGCCTCAAAACTTTCAGTACTTCTATTATATAGAATAACACACTTGTCAAGAATTGAGGTAAAAAAAGAGGCCGCAGCTGCAGCCTCTGATTTTTATGGAATTAGTGAGTGTCGATCCAGGCGTTGACCTTGGTCTTAGCCATACGGACGATATCCTCAGTGGGGTAGGGAGAAGCCTCGCCACCGTGCACATGCAGGAAATACAAACCATCGGGAGTCTGGCACAGCACCTCGGCATAGCCGGTGGGCTCACCGTACTCGCCGCTGTAATATGCCTTGATCTCAGTTGCGGTTTCGGTATCATACTCTTTCTTGCAGATGATCTTCTTCATGAAAAGTGACCTCCTTTCTGCTTAATAAATCCTTGACCATTATATCGGGATTTCTTCAAAAATCAAGGATATTTACAACTAATTCATGATTTTTATAAGGAAAATATATAGAATTCTTACTTTATATTGTTAAACTGTGCAACATATACAATAAATGTCCGGCTAGACGCACTAAATGAAATATGCTATAATATAAAAAAGAGGTGGATTTATGCGTAATTTCCCGGTTTTTACAACAGAAAACGGAGTTGGCAGCCTGGTTTTAAAGGAAATTCCTTATAGCGGAAATGCCTATATTAAGATCCAATCATCCTTATCGGCGGAAGCTTTTTTGGCAGATTGCCTGGATTTTTGCAAGATGGCTGGCGCTTGTCATATATATGCAACAGGTGATCTACTTTTAGAGCGATATCCTTTTCATACTGCTATATGGAAAATGCAGGCCGATGTTTCTACACTTCCGCAATGTAGTGCTTCTTTATTCCCGGTCACAGAAAAGACGGCAGAACAATGGCGCACTATTTATAACGACAAAATGCGTAATGTTCCAAATAGCAGCTATGTGTCGATGCTGGATATGATTCGACTTTGCAAGGAAGGTTCTGCTTATTTTGTTCATCGAGACGGACAATTGATTGGGATTGGAAAAGCGACATATGAAAAAATAGATGTGGTAATCTCGTTGAATCCCGGAGCAGGGGAGCAGGTGGTGTGCGCTTTAGCCCATGGCATTTGCGGCGATCATGTGGAGTTGGAGGTCGCATCTGCAAATGTAAAGGCAGCCAAACTGTATGAGCGGCTTGGTTTTGTGAAAAGCGCGGAATTATCCCGTTGGCATTTGATCGAATAATTCTGGGTTTGTCAAATAAAAATACTTGACAAGCGTGTGCGGCCATGCTATAATACCGCAGGTATCAAGCGAAAAGGCTTGACAGGAGGGGGATCCATGGAGACCGCAGAGCTGATTTTGCTGTATGATTATTATGGCGACCTGCTGACTGACCGTCAGAAGGAAGTGTTTGAGCTGCGATATAATCAGGATTTGTCCCTGGGTGAGATTGGCTCGGAATTGGGCATTAGCCGTCAGGCAGCGCATGATACTTTGAGCCGCACAGAGGTGCTGCTTAAAAACATGGAAACTAAAACCGGCTGCGTTCGGCGGGATTTGCAGTGTCGCCGTGCAATTGCCGGAGTTAAGGTGGCTGCTGCTGAATTGGAGCAGTATGAAAATGAAGATATTAAAAAGTTAGCGGAGCGCATTATGAATGCGATTTCCGGACTTGAGGAGTAAATAATGGCATTTGAAGGATTGACCGAAAAAATTTCAGCTGCCTTCAAAAAGCTTAGGGGCAAGGGCCGCCTGAAGGAATCCGATGTTAAAGAAGCAATGCGCGAGATTCGTATGGCGTTGCTGGAAGCGGATGTAAGCTATAAGGTGGTTAAGGATTTCACAAAATCTGTCACAGAGCGTTGCGTTGGCGTGGATGTGCTGGAATCCTTGAGCCCTGCGCAGATGATTGTGAAGATCGTCAATGAAGAGCTTTGCAAGCTCATGGGCAGTGAAACAAAACACATTACTATTAACCCTAATGGTCCCACGGTTGTCATGCTGGTGGGTCTTCAGGGCGCAGGTAAAACCACCAATGGTAGTAAGCTTGCTGGTTTTATGAAGCGCCAAGGCAAGAATCCGTTGTTGGTTGCCTGCGATATTTATCGTCCGGCCGCCATTACGCAGTTGAAGGTTTGCGGTGAAAAGCTGGGGATCCCGGTGTTTGAAATAGGGCAGACTGATCCAGTACAGATCGCAAAGGATGCAGTGTTATATGCTCGTCAGCACGGGCACGATATGGTGTTTTTGGACACCGCAGGCCGTTTGCATGTGGATGAGACTCTGATGGAGGAACTCAAAAACATTAAGCAGACTGTGAATCCCAGCGAGATCATGCTGGTGATCGATGCAATGACCGGCCAGGATGCAGTGAATGCTGCAGAAAGCTTTAATGAGTGGTTGGATATCGATTCTGTGATGCTTTCCAAGTTGGATGGCGATGCCAGAGGTGGCGCAGCCTTGTCCGTTAAAGCAATCACCGGTAAGCCTATTAAGTTTGCCGGTATGGGTGAAAAGCTGGAGGATATTGAGCCTTTCCATCCTGACCGTATGGCATCCCGGATTTTGGGCATGGGCGATGTTCTTTCCTTAATCGAAAAGGCTGAAAAGGCATTTGATGCCAAGCAGGCCGCCGAAATGGAAGAAAAGTTAAAGTCTAATCGCTTTACCCTTCAGGATTTTTATGACCAAATGGTGCAACTAAAATCCATGGGTTCTATGCAGGATATTCTTGCCCAGATGCCCGGAGGCAATCAGCTGAAGAATGTGCAGTTGGATGAAAAGGCTATGGGCCGCACGGAAGCAATCATTCTTTCCATGACACCCAAGGAGCGGGAAAACCCCAGCATTATTGGCGCTAGCCGAAAAAAACGCATTGCAAACGGCGCGGGTGTAAAGGTGGAAGATGTGAACCGTCTTTTAAAATCTTTTGAGCAAATGCGTGCAATGATTAAGCAGTTCTCCGGTCCGGGCGCTGGAAAGAAAATGAAGCGTATGCGTGGCTTTGGCGGCTTCGGTGGCTTCCCCGGATTCTAAAGAATCCTTTGTTTGTTCGCTGAAAGCAAAATGCTTTGCGATATAGAAAATTATGTAATTTACTTGGAGGTGAAACTCATGGTTAAGATCAGACTGAGAAGAATGGGTGCAAAGAAGGCTCCTTACTATCGTATCGTTGTTGCTGACGCTCGCAGCCCTCGTGATGGCCGCTGCATCGAAGAGATCGGTACCTACAACCCCTTGACCGAGCCCGCTACCATTACCATTGATGCTGAGAAGGCTCAGACTTGGATCAAGAACGGCGCTCAGCCCACTGATACTGTTCGTGGCCTGCTGAAGAAGGCTGGCGTACTGTAATTCCCAAAGGAGAAACCACAATGAAAGAGCTTTTGCTGTATATGGCAAAAAATCTGGTGGACGATCCTGAGTCTGTTACTGTTACCGAAGTCGAAGCAGAGGACGGTAAGGTGCTGGAGTTGCATGTCGCTCCCGGCGACATGGGCAAGGTCATCGGCCGCCAGGGTCGGATCGCTAAGGAGATCCGTACTATCGTGAAAACCGTTGCCCAGCGCACCGGCGAAAAAGTCACGGTGGAAATCGTTGATTAACGGCTATGCGTGGCGCAGTGCGTCACGCATTTTCCGTTTTATCGAAAAGAGGAGATTATTTTGAAACTGGAATTTTTAGAGGCCGGGCAGATCGTGACCACCCATGGTGTTCGTGGTGAAATGAAGATCTTGCCCTGGGCAGACAGCCCTGATTTTTTGTTAGACTTTAAGCGCGTCCTTGTGGATGGCGTGGAATATAAAGTAGAGAGTTGCCGTGTACTAAAAACCTGTAATCTTTTGAAGCTTGCGGGGATCGATACCATGGAGGCTGCGCAAGCAATGCACGGGAAAACCCTTATGGTACATCGGGCAGATGCGCCAAAAGGATTGATCTTTGTGGCTGAACTGATCGGTGTAGAAGTGTATGCTCATGAGCAATATTTGGGCAAAATCACTGGTGTGCTGGATTACCCCGGTAATAAGGTGTATATTGTTAAGGGAGATCATGAGTATATGATTCCTGCGGTGAAGGAATTTGTGCTTACCACAGATTTGAATTCCAATACAATGCAGGTTAAGATCATCGAAGGGATGCGTACCGATGAGAATTGATATTCTGACTCTGTTTCCGGATACAGTGGGAGATGTTTTGTCTGAAAGTATTTTAGGCAGAGCCCAGGAACGGGGTTTCATTATTGTGGAAGCTCATCAGATCCGGGATTATACTTCCAATAAACAGAATCAGGTGGATGATTATCCTTATGGGGGCGGCAGAGGAGCTGTTATGCAGGCAGATCCTCTTTACCGGTGCTGGGAGGCTGTATGTGACAAAGCCGGCGGTCCGGTGCATACCATTTATATGTCTCCCTGCGGCAAGACCTTCCGCCAGGAGGATGCCATCCGGCTTAGTAAGATGGATAATCTGGTCTTGGTATGTGGGCATTATGAGGGCATAGATCAACGCTTTATTGATGAATGTGTGGATGAAGAGATATCTCTTGGAGATTTTGTGTTGACCGGTGGTGAGATTGCTGCTATGGCAGTTACAGATGCGGTTTGCCGCATGGTGCCTGGTGTGTTGGCGGACCCGGCATGCTTTGAGGATGAAAGCCATTTTAATGGCTTATTGGAGTATCCGCAATATAGCCGCCCGGCAGTTTGGCATGACCGGGAAGTGCCGGAAATACTGCTTTCCGGCAATCACGAAAAGGTCCGTCAGTGGCGCAGAAAGCAATCCCTGCGTCGTACCCGGGAAAGAAGACCGGATATGTATGAAAAGTTGGATCTTAGTTCCAAGCAGGATAAAAAGCTTTTGAAGGAAATGGATGCAGAAGATCAACTGGGAGTGAAATAAAATGCAAATCAATTCTGATATTTTGACTTTCCAACAGTGGGTGGAAGAAAGTGAGCGGATCGTGTTTTTTGGCGGCGCAGGTGTAAGCACAGAATCCGGAATCCCGGATTTTCGCAGTGTGGATGGCTTGTATAATCAGAAATTTGAATATCCCCCGGAAACCATTATTAGCCATAGCTTCTTTGTTCAGAATCCCTCTTATTTCTTCCGCTTTTATAAAGAAAAAATGATGCCCTTGGATTTTGAACCCAATGTGACCCACAGAGTACTGTCCCAATGGGAAAAGTCCGGTAAACTTTTGGGCGTAATTACGCAGAATATTGATGGCCTGCATCAAAAAGCTGGCAGTAAATGCGTTCAGGAATTACATGGCAGCATTTTACGCAATTATTGTACACGCTGCGGAAAGTTCCATTCAGCAGAATTTGTTAAGGAATCTGCTGATATTCCCCGTTGCGCATGCGGCGGGATCGTGAAACCGGATGTGGTTTTGTATGAGGAGCCTCTGAACAGCTATACCATGGATGAAAGCGCTCAGATGATTGCAGACGCGGATCTTTTGATCGTGGCAGGTACCAGTTTGCGGGTGTATCCTGCGGCAGGTTTGATTGAATATTTTGAAGGTGATCGGATGGTTTTGATCAATCGGGATCCCACGCCCTATGATTATCGTGCAGATTTAGTTTTGCATGAAAATCTGGGGGATATCTTTGCGGAGTTTTAAGGCTAAAAAACTGTTGACAAAATCTTGCTGCAAGGATATAATACTCTAGCGAACGCGAGAGTGTTGGAATGGTAGACAAGCACGTTTGAGGTCCGTGTGGTTCCGCCTTGTGGGTTCGAGTCCCATCTCTCGCACCACGAAAAAAGAGTCTTTTGTCTACCCGACAAAAGACTCTTTTTTCGAACTAAGTGTGCCTTGCGGCACGATAAGCACACCTTCGGTGCGTGAAGCGATGCTTCGCATCGTGAAGTGCCTGCGGGCGTGAGTGGCACACT
>JAZNSR010000142.1:0-3450 GCA_045591335.1 Faecousia sp. | reverse complement strand
CGGTTGGGCATTCTGCATTTTTAGGGACAATTTTCCTCTACGAATCGTTGGAATTATGGGGCTATCGTTGAATTTATGAGAACCAATACCGCAAACACGCAGAATCGTTTTCTGTGCTACCCAATTGCACTACCAAGGGAGAGGGCAAATATACGGCGACCTTCAGCAATACGCTGTTTTCCACCCAAACTAAGACGGTTGCAATCCCAGAATTGGGCCATAGCTATACATCTGTGGTGACAAAACCCACCTGCACGGAAAAGGGTTATACTACTTATACTTGCCATTGCTCCTATTCTTATGTGGATAATTATGTGGATCCCGTGGAGCATCCCTGGGAGTTTGCCGGCATCACCAAGCAGCCCACCTGCAAAGAGGAGGGCGAAAAAACCTACAACTGCCCCAAATGTAATGCCACAAAAACAGAACCCATTCCCAGAACGGATGAGCATATCTTCGGAAAATGGCAGAAAGTGAATGACAGTGAGCATAAGCGGGTGTGTACGGTTTGTCAAAAGGAAGAAAAAGCGGATCATAGCTGGGATTCCGGCAAAATCACCAAAGAATCCACTTGTACAGTGCAGGGCGAGAAAACATTTACTTGTAAAGACTGCGGGGGAACAAGAATTGAGTATCTGGATCTGATTCCGCACAGCTACGGGAAGTGGACCAATGAAGATACGAAAGCACATCAGCATACTTGTATTGCCTGCGGCAAGAAAGAGACAGAGAACCATAACTGGAATTCCGGTAAGGTAACAAAGGAGCCCACCTGCAAAGAGGAAGGTGAAAAGACCTTCACCTGTTTGATTTGCGCGGGTACGAAGGTTGAGAAAATCGAAAAGCTGAAAATCCATACATACGATAACGATTGCGATACGGTTTGCAATATCTGTGAGGCGGTGAGAACCGTTCAGCATAACTATGAAAACACCTGGCGCAAGGATGAGACAGGCCATTGGGTCGAATGTGCAGAATGCGGCCATAAAAAGGACGAAGCCAAGCATGTTCCCGGAGCGGAAGCAACGGAAACCACCGCGCAGCTTTGCACCGTTTGCCAATTTATCATCAAGCCGGAGATCGGCCATGTTACCCATAGCTTTGATTCCAAGTGGGAGACAGATAAAAACGGGCATTGGCATGTTTGCACCGGCTGTGAGGAAAAGAACAGTTATGCAGCGCATGAATATGAAAACGCCTGCGATACAGACTGTGATATTTGTGGATTTACGAGAAAAACATCCCATAGCTTTGCAGATGAATTTGTATGCGATGATGTGAACCATTGGTATGCTTGTACGGTTTGCGGGGAAAAGAAGGATGTAAATGCTCACGAACCCGGTCCTGAGGCCACAGAAACAACCGCACAAATCTGCACCATATGTGAGTATGAGATCGCTCCTGCATTGGGCGTGCCGGATAGCACAGGGGACGGTTCTGTGTGTTAATTGGCATAAAAAGTCAAGCGACCCCCTCTGTGAAAATTCCGACCCCCTCTCGGTTTAAAAGCGGCCCCACTTAACCGGAAAAACGACCCCGGGGGTCGCAGCGTTTCAAAATTAGGGTACTTATACAAAACAAAAAGCCATCCCAAGCGGGGTGGCTTTTTTGCGTCTTTTGGGGAGATTGAAAAAAAGAAAGAAATTATGGTAGTTTTCCTTGACAAATAAGGGGTTTTCCTGCATAATAGGGTCGTTTGCGGCGAAAGGGAGTGAGGAAATGGCAAGCGTGCATGTGCATAGAAAAACGGTGCATCCGTATGCCGGATTTTTGCATATTTATCAAGGCACCAGCAGCTTTGTCAGGAAAAACGCGGTGATGGTGATTGCTATGGTGGCAGCCATGGTGACCTGCTTTATTGTGCCGCCGGATGGGGCCTATTTGGGATATTTCGATGTGAAGACCCTGACCTGCCTGTTTTGTGTGCTGGCGGTGGTCTGCGCTCTGAAGAATATCCGTTTCTTTTATATGCTGGCAAGAACGCTGATCCAGGTGTTCCGCAACACCCGGCTGTGCGTACTGGCGCTGGTGTATATCACCTTTATTGGCTCTATGCTCATTGCCAATGATATGGCGCTGCTGACCTTTTTACCCCTGGGCGCTTATGTGACATTGGAGACCGGCAAGAAAAAGTATTTGGGTTTCACCTTTATTATGCAGAATATCGCCGCCAATCTGGGCGGCATGCTGACGCCCTTTGGTAATCCACAAAACCTTTATCTTTACACCAAGTTCCAGATCCCCACCATGGAATTCATGGGGATCATGCTGGTGCCCTTTGTGCTGGCTATGGGGCTGATTACCCTGTGCTGCATAATTTTTGTAAAGCCGGAGCCTTTTTCCATGGGGGAGGAGAGGATCAAGCTGCCCCTGTGGCGTTCGGCGGTGTATTTGGGGCTGTTTGCCCTGGCCATTGCCATTGTGTTCCGGGGCATTCCTTACGGCATCGGCCTGGTGGTGATCCCGCTGGTGCTGCTGTTTATGGACCGGAAGGCTCTGAAAATGGTGGATTATCCCTTGCTGCTGACCTTTGTGTTCTTTTTCATTTTCTCCGGGAATATGGCCCGGATCGATGCGGTGCGGAGGGTGTTTTCCTTCTTCTTGGAAAAGAATACGCTGATCGTATCCATGCTTTCCTGCCAGGCCATCAGCAATGTGCCCTCTGCCATTTTGCTTTCCCAGTTTACGGATAACTACCGGCAGCTGCTGCTGGGGGTGAATATTGGCGGCGTGGGTACTTTGATCGCGTCCCTGGCAAGCCTGATCACCTTCCGGGAATACACCAGGCAGAATCCCGGACATACTGGCAAATATGTGATGCAGTTCTCCGCGTTTAACTTTGCCTTTTTGATCATTCTGGGCGTTGTGTGCGCGTTTATTTAATGTTGGGGATTCCCATATAACGCATCACACATTGTTTAAGTTGATAGTTGATAGCTTATAGTGGATAGCTGTCAACTATCCACAATCCGCCTTGCGCAGCCGGATGCGTGGGCTTTTGAGGGCGGAAAATAGTGTGAACACTTTTGCCGTTTTGGACGATTTTTGGGCAAAAAACGAGATTTTCACCATGTTTTTTTGAGGCTTAGAAAGTCCCAAAACCCGCATGAATACTGGGTTTTTCGGCTCGGCAATTTCCGAAATTACAAGGTTGGGAATTTCACGCAACACTTTTTTTGAAAATCTGTGATATAATATGAATATGGAAAAGTGAACGCAAGGCAGCACGGATCACCGTGCTGCTTTTTGTATTGGCTATTTTTGTAGGGAACGGCGTCCTCGACGGTCCGAAATTTCATCCACCATTTATGTAGGGACCGGCCTCCCGTGTAAAGACCACATAGTATACAAAATGTTCGGGGACATAGTATACACATTGCACAAGAATTTAACGTCGATAGATTCGCTTGGATATGATGAGTTGTTCATCTATATCTATTTTAGCAATGG
>JAZNSR010000141.1:0-3054 GCA_045591335.1 Faecousia sp. | reverse complement strand
GGCTTTGAAAAAGCCGGAATCCGTGGGGTTGATCTATCCCGGTATGGATTATAAGATCGTGGACGGCGAACTTTGGCTTCGCGGCGTCAACATGATGGATGGCTACATCAGCCCGGAGGAAAATGAGGCTGCCTACCAGGACGGCTACTTTAAGACCGGCGACCTTGTTCGCATCGACGAGGACGGTTTCCTCTACATCACCGGCCGCACCAAGGAGATCATCGTGCTTTCCACCGGCGAGAACGTCTCCCCTGCAGAGGTTGAGACCCACTTCTATGCACTGGATTGCATCCAGGACTGTCTGGTCTTTGAGACCGAGGAAAACGGCCGCCAGATTTTGGCACTGGAAGTTCTGCCCCGCATGGCCACCATCAAGGCACTGGGTGTGGAAGATATGGAAAACTACCTTCGCGCCGAGATCGCCAAGGTCAACGACACCCTGCCCCCCTTTGAACAGATCAACAAAATTATCATCCGCGAGACGGACTTTGTCCGCACCCCTGCGATGAAGATTGCGAGAAATTTAAATGGCAATGTCAAGAAATGAGATTCGGGAAAAGCTGATGGATGCCGTGCAGCTGGCCATGCCTGCGGCGGATGTGGACCTGAGCCAATTGCCGGAGAGTGCCAGCTTGGTCAGCGACCTGGGCCTTTCCTCCGTGGGCGTTCTGTATGTGGTGATTGCCACGGAGGAGCTGTTTGATATCCGCTTTGACGATGTGGGCTTTGCGGATTTTCAGACCGTTGGCGATGTGATCGATTATATCCAAAAGAAGCTGTAACCATGCATTGGACTATGAAAGACCCCGCAATGGGGGATATGATCCGGGTGGAGCTGGGAGGCATTTATCATTACGGCATTTATGTGTCGGACGATGAGGTGATCCAGTTCGGCTTAGCGCCCAACCGGCGGGTCCTGCTGCAGGACAGCCAGGTGCAGGTGCTGGCGTCTGACATAGACACTTTTTTGGCAGGCGGCTTTTTGGAGGTCTGCCAGTTCGATAAAAAAGAGCGCAAAAAACACCGCAAGCCCCAGCAGATCGTGGATTATGCCCGGTCAAAGCTGGGTATGCGGGGGTATAATATTCTGTATAATAACTGTGAGCATTTTGCCAATGAATGCGTGTCCGGTGAGCATATCAGCCGCCAGGCAGAGGATGTGCGGGCGTGGTTCCGGAAAATGCCTCTGGTGGATGTGTATTTGGCGGCTTTGCCCCAAGCGCCTGTGGGAGAACCCTTGAACTGTTCTTTGCGGCAGCAGGAGCTGGACGGCATTTCCAATGAGCAGGTCCGGCGGGAAAAGTATTATGCCTGGAAGCTTTTGGAATACGGCTTGTTCCGCAGCCTGGGCTTGAAAACAGAAAAGCTGCAGATCACCAAAAAAGAAAACGGCCAGTATGTGGCCGATAAAGCGTATTTTTCTATTTCCCACAGCGCGAATGCCCTGGCGGTGGCGGTTTCCCGCAGTCCGGTGGGGGTGGATATTGAGCCTATGGATGCGCCCTGCAAACCGGGGATGGCAGAGCGGATCCTGCATCCCAATGAGCGGATAAAGCTCCAGGGGCAGGATTTGGAAGCCTATTTTATTTCTATGTGGACAGCCAAGGAGGCATTGTTTAAGGCCTCCGGCGGCGACCGGTTTGAGCCGGCTGCCTGGGATACCACTCAGGGCGGTTTCGTTGGCTGCGAAAAGACCGTGGCAGGCTGTGCCTGTTCTTTGTCTGTGGCAACGGATATGCCGGAAAAACTTCGAATTTTTGAAAATATTCAGCTGTAATCGGCGGAAATGAGGTTCAAGTGTCAAATAAACCTGATGAAAAGAAAAAACGCGCCCTAAAGGTGGCGGGTATTATTTCCGCTTCTCTGGTGGGGGTCAGCGTGACGGTTGCTGCCTCCACGGTGATCGGCTACGATGCCTTTTTCCCCCGGTATGAACGGCCGGACTATGCGCTGTATCCCGGCATGTATTGCTATGAACGGTTTGAGGGCACTTTGCCCCGGCAGACCATGCGTGTTCCCTCCGGGGATGTGGAGCTGGCTGCTTATTACTATCCCGTGGAAGCAGCCAAGGGGCTTGTGGTGGTGGTCCATGGCATCCATGCAGGCGCGGATGATTACCTGCCGTTGATCGAGGCGGTGACCCAGGGCGGCTATGCGGTGTTTGCCTATGATGCCACCGGCAATTATTCTTCCGGCGGCGATTCCGGCATTGGCATGTGCCAGCAGTTGGTGGACCTGGACCGGGTGCTTTGCTGGCTGGCAGAGCAGGAAGCGTATTCTGCCATGCCCAAATTTTTGATCGGCCATAGCTGGGGCGGCTATGCGGTTTCCTCTGCTTTGGCGCTGCACCCGGAGGTGAAGGCCTGCGTTTGCATTGCACCCATGTGCGACGGCACCACCATTATGGCGCGGATGAGCGAGCCTTACACCAATATGCCCGCGGAAACCATCCAGCCCATGTTTGATATATACCAACAGTATCTTTTTGGAGATTATACCAAGTATAACGGGGTGGTGGGCATCAATTCTACGGACGCCCCTGTACTGATCGCCCAGGGTATGGAGGATGATGTGATCACCCATGACGAATTCTCCATAACCGCTTATTTGGATCAGCTGACCAATCCCAATGTGTCCGTGTATAACGGGGAGGGGCTGCAAGGCTCTCACATGGGTATTTGGCACAGCCGGGAAGCGGAAGCTTATGTTTTGCAGGTGGAGGCAGATCTGAAGCGACTGGAAGAAGAAAAGGGCACAAAGCTGACCGACGAAGAAAAGGCAGCTTATTATGCCACCGTGGATCACCGGTTGTACAGCGATGTGAACGGTGAGCTGGTCGAACTGATTCTGGAAACTTTTGATAAAGGCTTACAATAAAAACGCCCCGCGGGATCGAAAGACCCGGCGGGTGCTTTGTTGTATTACAGGTCGCAGTTGCCAACGGTTCTGGGGAAGGGCAGCACATCGCGGATGTTGCCCATGCCGGTCAGATACATGACGCAGCGTTCGAAGCCCAGGCCAAAGCCTGCGTGGCGGGCAGAGCCGTATTTGCGC
>JAZNSR010000140.1:0-20442 GCA_045591335.1 Faecousia sp. | reverse complement strand
CCTCGATGGGCAAAAATCTTTATCATGCACGGGGTTTATAACAAAATTGAGGCATCGAACCCCAATTTTGTTGCGGAACGCTGAGGACAGCGTTCCCTACGCGCATCGAAATGACAGTTCGATAAATCAGAAATTGTCCTTGCTATTTTAAGGATTTGCGGATATAATTATTATGTATTACTATGTAGCGGAGGGGCATTATGGCGCAAAAGAAACATATTTTGCTGCTGACCACCGGCGGCACCATTGCTTCCATGCCCGGAGGTGACGGACTGGTGCCGCACAAATCCCAGGTTATGGAACGGGAGATCGGCCAGCTTCGCAATTATTATGATATTACCGTCCGGGATGCCATGTGCCTGGATTCTTCCAATATCTGCCCGGAACAGTGGCAGCAGATCGCCGGCCATATCTACGCTGCCGCCGGGGATTTTGACGGTATCGTGGTGTCCCACGGCACGGATACCATGGCTTATACGGCCTCCGCGGTGACCTTTATGCTGCCGGGCATTCAATTGCCCGTGGTGTTTACAGGCTCTCAGGTGCCTTTGGCAGATGCCCTGAGCGATGGCCCGGATAATCTGCGTACGGCCTTTGCTATGGCAGCCTCCGGCAAGCCCGGTGTGTTTTTGGCCTTTGACCGGCGGATCATGCGTGGCTGCCGGGCGGTGAAGGTGCGGGCTTCCGGCTTCAATGCCTTTGAAAGCGTCAATGCCCATTATGTGGGCAATGTTACCAGCCGCGGACTGGAGCTGCATGTGCCGGAAAATCCTGCGGCAGTGCCCGCTTTGAAAGATGCCATCAGCCAGGATGTGTTTTTGCTGAAGCTGACCCCCGGACTGTCACCTGCTATTTTTGATGCCTTGGTGCAGATGGGCTATAGGGGTATTGTCATTGAGGCCTTTGGCCTGGGCGGTATCAATGTGCTGGGGCAGGGTCTTGCGGGTATTCAAAAAGCCATTGCCCAGGGTGTCAGCGTGGTGGTCACCACCCAATGCCTGTATGACAGCTCTGACCTGGGGGTTTACCAGGTTGGCACCCAGCTTTTGCAGCTGGGGGTGATCCAGGGCCGGGATATGACCTCTGAGGCCGCTATGACCAAGCTTATGTGGGCTTTGGGCCAGGGCATGGATCAGCAGCAGATCGCCAAGCTTTTTGCCACCAGCCTTGCCGGTGAGATTACTGTATAACTCGTTAATGGAGGTAGCTTATGGATCCCATTTATGTGACCGGCCATAAAAACCCGGATACCGATTCCATCGTGGCAGCTATGGCCTATGCAGCCCTGCGCAACGCGGTGGGCGACCGGGAGTATGAGCCTGCCTGCCTGGGCCGGGTGTCCGATGAGACCCAGCTGGTGCTGGACCGGTTTGGCTTTGAGCCCCCCAAGCTCATCACCAGTATGCACACCCAGGTCCGAGACCTGGACTTCGATACCCCCGCGCTTTTAAGCTCCGCCGTGACCATCAGCCGTGGCTGGAAGATCCTCCAGGAGCACGCCCATATTTCTGCCATTCCCGTCGCCAATGAAGATGGCACGCTGTTTGGTATGCTTTCCCGGGAGAATGTGGCAAGCTACAATATGTCGCTGATCACCTCCGGTGTGTTGGAGCAGGTGCCCCTTTTCAATGTGCTTTCCGTTTTGGATGGCAAGGTGCTCAACGAGGCCGGAGAAAACACGGACACCGTGGGCGGTGAGGTGACCATTGCGCTGCCCCAAAGCCGGGAAAATCTGCTGTTTCAAGACCCCAATTCCATTGTGATCTGCGGCCATCAGCCGGATATGATCCGCCGGGCGTTGGAAATGAATGTGAACTGCCTGGTGCTTTGCCAGGCGGAGCTGGATGAACAGCTGCGCGATCTGCCCACCCAAACCTGCATCATCGCCACTCCCTACGATGCCTACCGGGCAGCCAGGTTGCTGCTGCATTCCGCTCCCATCGGCAGGATCTGCCGCACGGAGGGTCTGGTGTGCTTCCATTTGGAGGACCGGCTGGACGAGGTCCGGGAGCAGGTGCTGAAATTCCGTGACCCCTGCTATCCCATTTTGGATGAGCAGGAGCGGGTTGTGGGCGTGCTGACCCGTTACCATTTGCTGCGTCCCCGGAGAAAGCGGGTGGTGCTGGTGGATCATAATGAGGCTGCCCAGTCTGTGCCCGGCCTGGACGAGGCCGAGATTTTGGAGATCATCGACCATCACCGTTTGGCGGACATTCAGACTGCCAACCCCATTTATGTGCGCAATGAGCCCGTGGGCTCCACCAATACCATTATTGCCAGTATGGTCCAGGACAGAGGCATTATGCCCTCTGAAAAAATGGCGGGTATGATGGCAGCGGCTATTTTGTCCGATACGGTCATGTTCAAATCCCCCACCTGCACCCCCCGGGATGTACGCACAGCCGAGCGCATGGCAAGAATTGCCAATGTCTCTTTGGAGGAGCTGGGGCGGGAGATCTTCTCCGCCTCTGCTGGTAACCGGTCTGCCCGGGAACTGTTGTTTGCGGATTATAAGGAATTCCACATTGCGGGCCATGATCTGGCAGTGGCGCAGATCACCTGTGTGGACAGCGGCGAAATGCTCCAGCGCCGGGAGGAATTTTTGGAGCTGATGAAAGCCACCATGCAGGAAAAGGGCTTCAGCATGATGATTTTGATGCTGACGGATGTTCTGCTGGAAGGCACCCGGCTGATTTATTTGGGCGATGATGAGATCATCTACCAGGCATTTGGGGTGCAGCCCAAGGATAACACCGTATTTCTGCCCGGGATCATGAGCCGGAAAAAGCAGGTCATCCCCATGCTTTCCGCTTTGTGGGGCTAAGATCAATAAGGAGAGGATTATGGGTTTTGAAGGACTGTTGGGCAATGAGCGCCTGAAAGAAAACTTAACACACAGCTTTGCCCGGGGTCACATCTCCCATTTTTATCTGATCAGCGGACCGGAGGGCTCCGGTAAGCATACTTTGGCCCGGCTGATGGGCGCGGCTGCGGTGTGCAGCCAGGCGCAAAAGCCTTGTTTGACCTGCAACAACTGCCGGAAGGTTCTGGCAAACACCCACCCGGATTTTATAACCGTGGTGGACCCGGAGAAAAAGACCTTGCCCGTTAAGGCGGTGCGCCTTGCCAGAGATGATATGTTTGTCCGTCCCAACGAGGCGGACCGAAAGGTTTATTTATTCCCCCAGGAAATGAATGTGGAAGGGCAAAATGCTCTTTTGAAGGTGCTGGAGGAGCCGCCGTCCTACGGTGTGTTCCTGCTGCTGACGGATAACCCGGAAAAGATTTTGCCTACCGTGCGCTCCCGCTGCACGGAGCTGAAGCTTTTGGGCTTGCCGGACGCGCTTCTGCACCGGGAACTGACTCGGCTTTTTCCCAAGGCCGATGAAGAACAGCTTCAGGGGGCCATTGCCCGCAGCGGCGGGTATTTGGGGCAGGCAAAGCAGATTTTGGAGGAGGGCAGCACCATCGACCCCAAAACCGAGGCTTTTGTGCAGGCCTTCAGCAAGAAAGATTCCCTGCAGCTGGCGTTGACTCTGCAGGAAATGGAAAAAATGAAGCGGGATCAGATGATCCCTTTGCTGCAGCAATGGCTCGGGGTGCTGGAAAATGCTGTGACCTGCCGCTGCGGTATGCAAACGGCTTCCGCCCTGGCCCGGCAGCTGAGCGCTGCCCGTAGTCTTGCGGATATGATGGCAGCGGTGGAAGAAATTAAAAAGTGTATGGAATATGCCCAGGGCAATGTTTCTGTGGCTGCTATTTGCGGCTATTTGGCCTGGCATCTTAGATAAAGGAGTTTACCCATGAAAGATAAAAAAGTGACCGAAAAGAACGAAAACCCCACCGTGGAAGTGGTGGATATTCAGTTCCGCCCCGGTCAGAAGGTTTATTATTTTGCAGCCAATGGGGTCACCTGCAATCCCGGTGACCATGTGATTCTGGATACCTCCCGGGGTCTGGAGTTTGCCTATTGCACCGGAGGCAACCATCTGATCTCTCAAAAGGAAGTGGTGAGTCCTCTGCGTCCGGTGGTGCGCATTGCCAATGCTAAGGACGAGAAAATCGCCCAGGAAAACCGTGAAAAGGAAGAAAAGGCCTTTGCGGTGTGCCTGGATATGATCCGGGAGCAGAATTTGGATATGCAGCTGGTGTCTGCGGAGTGCGCCTTTGACGGCAGCAAGCTGCTGTTCTTCTTCACTGCCGATGACCGGGTGGATTTCCGGGAATTGGTGAAGAATTTGGCGGCAGTATTCCATACCCGCATTGAGCTGCGCCAGATTGGTGTGCGCGATAAAGCCAAAATGGTTGGCGGCTTGGGAATCTGCGGACGGCCCTTCTGCTGCGGCAGCTTCCTGGACGATTTCCAGCCGGTGTCCATAAAAATGGCAAAGACGCAGAATTTAAGCCTGAATCCCACCAAGATTTCCGGCACCTGCGGCAGACTTATGTGCTGCTTGAAATATGAGCAGGATGCGTATGAGGATCTGATCAAGTCCAGCCCCAAGCTGGAATCCTTTGTAGATACCCCCGAGGGCAGAGGCACAGTGGTGGAGCTGGATCTGCTGCGGCAGCGGGTGAAGGTCCGCATGGAACGGCAGCCGGAGTCCGTGCAAGTGTTTGCCAATGATTCCATCGCGGTGCTGCGCAGCGGCAAGGCCAAAAAGACCGATCCCCCTATCCCGGAGGACCTGGCTCCCATCTCCGGCGGAAAGAAACGGGAAAAGCGGGATCTGCCCGAGGGCAGAATGTTTCTGGATCCCATTAAATTCCGTTATAGTGAGGAAGCCATCGTAGAGGAGCCTCAGGAGCCGGAAGCCCCTGCCCATGAGGAAAAGGAACAGTCTCCGGAGCAGAAGCGTAACCGCCGCCGCAACCGTCGGGGTGGAAAAAAGCCGGAAGCTGCCCAGGAGCCTAAGGAGCAGAAGCCTGCTCAGCCCAAGGCAGAAAAGCCCGCTCAGCCTAAGGCAGAAAAGCACGAAAAGTCCCAGCAGACAGGGGAGACAGCCGGCGAAGCAAGCAAAAAGCGCCGCCGTTTCCATCATCACCGCCGCAAGGGCAAGGCTGAAAAAATCAATAACGGCTAAAACCCAGGCACGGCTTTGACAGCTGACAGCTGAGAGTTATAAGTTTAGAGTTATAAGTTATGTGTAGAGACCGGCCTCCTGGACGGGCTAAAATAAAACCGAGGCTCAATGCCTCGGTTTTGCTATTCCCAAATGTATGCGGTTTTTACGGTGTAGAAGGGCAGATCGTCGGAGAAAATCTCGTGGATCTTGGTTTTCATCAATCCGTCCTGGTCATATTCGTAGGTTTCTACGATCCGGGTGTCAAAATGGGTGCCGTAGCTATGGGTCTCCACCACACTGACCAAGCCCAGGTCGTTATAGGTGGTGGTCACAGAGCGCAGCAGGTTTTCCTTCAGGTCGTATTCCTCCTGCAAGGTCTCCCGGCCCTGGGCATCGTATGTGAAATAAATATAGCCCACCAAGGCGTCGGTGTTCTTTTTCAGATCGTGCACATTGTACATTTCCACCTGGCCTGCGTCGTTATAGATCACTTCATACCAGTTCCAAATGGCTTCGTGGACTTTTTCATTGTTAATGCGGATCAGAGTACCGGAAGTATCGTATTCATAAGAAATGATATAGGCAGGCACATCCTCCTTGAGCCATTTCTCCTGCTGGATCAGTCTGCCGTTTTCGTCGTAGGTATAATCCTCGTAATTGTAGATCTTGCCGTCGGTGTCCCGGGTGCGGTCAATGTGAATGAGCCGCCCGGCTTCGTCGTATTGGTAGACGGCTGTGCAGCGGTCTCTGCCATCCACCATCCGTTCTCCGGTGAGTACCGGCGGGGGAGGAGGCTCGGTGGCTTCGGTGGTGGGGACGGTGGTGGGCTCGGTGGTTACTGCGGGTGTCTGCACGCCGCATCCGGTCAGGCAGAACAATGCCAGGGCCAGCAAACAGACAATCAGTTGTTTCATGGATTCATCTCCCGTTTATTCATACTGCAAATACACATTGATATCCACATTTCCGGAAATGCCCGGCACAGAGCCGGTGCAGGTGTATTGCCACATATCGATTTTGTATTGGTAGGTCATGGGCGTGTCGTAAAGGGCCAGCCAGAATTTGTAGTCCAGCAGCTCTTCCAAATAGAGCTTGGTGCGGGCGTGGTCGGTGTTAAAATAGATCATGGGCTCGTAGCCGGCGGCCTCGATGGTTTCACAGAAGGCGATGGCACAGTCGGTCAGCGTGCGTGCGTCCATGTTGCCGGTGCGGGCGGTGGCGTCCAGGTATTCCCAGTCGAACACCAGGGGCATGTCCACATCCCAGTCTTTGACAATGTTCAGCATAAATTCCGCTTCTTCTACAGCTTCTTCCGGGGTGATGGCCTGGGAGAATATGTAGCCGCCGATTTTCAGCCCCGCGGCCTTTGCGCCCTGGTAGTATTTGTGGACCATTTTATCTTCTGCCAAAATGCCCTGCTCAGAGCCCCGCTGGCCAACCCGAAGCATTACAAATTCAATGCCCGCATCCTTTACCTTTTGCCAGTTGACCTGGCCCTGCCAGTAAGAACAGTCGATGCCCAGCATGGATTCGCCTGCCAGGCAGGTCAGATAGCCGTTTTCTTTGCCGAAATCCAAAGGCCCGTAGGGGTTGGCGGGGATGGGGTCTTCCGTAGGCTCGGTGGTGGGGGCAGAGGTTTGAATCACGGAGGGGGGATTATGGCCTATATGGTGGGTCTGCGGTTGTACGGAAATGCCGCACCCGGTCAGAAATAAACAGGCCAAAATCAAAGTAAAAATTCGTTTCATAGTCTGTCTCCTTGGGGAATTTGAAATATTATATCATATTTGCCAACAAAAGAAAAGATACTTATTTGTTTTTCTTTTGTATGGATAAGTGTTGAATTGCAGGAAAAATTTGCGTATAATGGAAAGTAAGAGTAAGGAGGTGCGGTAATGGCCAGCGAAAAGATATTGCGTCCGGATGCTAATTTGGTGAAAAATCTGATTCTGGCAGCCACTCAAGCGGATGCCAGGCTGCAGGCTATTGGCAATTCTGAAAAAGCACAGCGGCAGGCAGCCCAAAAGGCAGCGAAAGCTCTGTATGATAACCGAATCCAAAGAGCCCTGGAAGAAATGGATGTGGAGCACATCAATAACGGCAAGCAGGGGATTCGGGTGAACCTTTTGCGCAATGGGGGGCTGGAGAATGTTTGGCAGGTGTCCCAATGCAGCGCCCAAAAGCTTGCTGCCATCGAAGGTCTGGGGGAGCAGTCTGTGCGAAAGATCCGGGATATTGTTAAGCAGATCCGGCAGAACACCGAGCAGACCATTCGAATCCGCATCCGTATGGAAAACCCGGACCCGGTGGATGATGCGCTGATCTGCGCATTATATACGGCCATCCATGCCCGGCCCTTGCGGGAGCAGGCCAAGGTGCTTTACCGTGTCCATCATAAGCCCTTGCAGCAGGAATTGGAAAATGCCAGAAAAGCCAAAAGCGGCCTTGGGTGGCTGTTTCGCTCCCAGTCCTCCCGGCAGCAGCTGGTGGCGGGGGTGCAGAGTCTGCAGGACAGAATGGCAGGAGAATTTGGCAACGGCCTGTTGACGGATGCCTGGGCACAGGTGGAGGACCCTTCTTTGGACGACTGCTGGACCGATTACCGGAACAACGCGCCTGTTTATTATGCGGAGCTGGAAAAGCTGGGGCTGAACTGGGAAAACCAGGAGCAGGCCGCCGGCGGCCTGCCGGCTCAGCTGGCTGCGGAAATTGAAGCCCGGCAGCTGGATCTGAAATACTTAAAAGCCACCTTGCGCAGTTATCAGCTTTTTGGCGCAAAGTATATCGTCCATCAGAAGAAGACCCTTTTGGGCGACGAAATGGGCCTGGGCAAGACGGTGCAGGCCATTGCGGCCATGGCGGCGTTGGCTGCCGAGGGTAAGAGCCATTTTATGGTAGTGTGCCCTGCCAGCGTGCTGATCAACTGGTGCCGCGAGATCCAAAAATTCAGTACCCTGGAGGTCACCAAGGTCCACGGCAATGATGAAGCGGCGCTGCTGCACTGGCGGGAAAACGGTGGTGTGGCGGTGACTACCTGTGAATCCATCAGCCGTTTTGCGCTGCCGGAGAAATTTAGAATTTCCATGGTGGTCACCGATGAAGCCCATTATGTGAAAAACCCGGATACCCAGCGCACCAAAGCTTTGCTGAAGCTGCTGGAAAAAACGGAATACACCCTCTTTATGTCCGGCACGCCTCTGGAAAACCGGGTGGAGGAAATGTGCTTCTTGGTTAGCTGCCTGCAGCCCCAGATCGCAAAAGAGCTGGAGGATGTGAAGTTTTTGTCCACAGCGGAGCAGTTCCGTATGCAGCTGGCGCCGGTATATTTGCGGCGTACCCGGGATAATGTGCTGCAGGAGCTGCCGGAGCTTACAGAAAAAGAGCAGTGGTGCGACCTGGGGCCCCAGGAAAAACAGGATTATACGGACGCGGTGCTGTCCGGCAATTTCATGGCCATCCGCCAGGTATCCTGGCAGGTGGACGATCTGAAAAATTCCTCCAAGGCCAACCGGTTGCTGGAGCTTTGCGACCAGGCCAGGGAGCAAAACCGCAAGGTGATCGTATTTTCCTTCTTCCGGTCTACGCTGCAAAAGGTCATTGGCCTTTTGGGAGACCGGTGCTTAGAGCCCATTACCGGCGATATTTCTCCCCAGCGGCGGCAGGAGATCGTGGATGCCTTTGGAAAGGCAGAGGATGGAGCGGTGCTTGCCAGCCAGGTGCAGGCAGGGGGCACGGGCTTGAATATCCAAAGCGCCAGCGTGATCATTTTCTGCGAGCCTCAGATCAAGCCCTCCATTGAAAATCAGGCCATTGCCCGGGCTTACCGCATGGGACAGGTCAGAGATGTGCTGGTGTACCGGCTGCTGGCGGATGATACCATGGACGAAAAGATCATGGAGATCCTGAAAACCAAGCAGCAGCAATTTGATAGCTTTGCGGAGGAATCCGTGGTGGGTGAGGAGTCCTTAAAGCCCGGAGAGGCCGCATGGATCAGCAAAATGGTGGAAGAAGAAAAACAGCGTTTGCAGCAAGCGCAATAACACAAAGGATGCCAATTGTTTGGAAAAGCCGGACAGTTGGCATCTTTTTGCGGAATTGGGGGAGTATTTCCTTGGCTTATGCTTGCAATCAAGATAGCTGCGTGTTATAATTACAAGGTTAGACAAAAAACGACAATCGTCTTTATTCTCAATTATAGCAGAGGGATCGTTGGTATGAAGCTACAAAATATTCACGGTTTTCCCAATATTGATGCTTATGTGCAGTATAAGCTTTCTGTTTACGGGGGCAAGGAAAAGACCTTCGAGACGCTGTTTGAGCTGATGTTTGATGAAACGGAAAACATCATGGTGGAAACCACCGATGGCTACCGGGTCAGCAAGGTCACCTACGGCGCTTTTAAACAGAATATACTTGCCAAGGTGCCCGGGGTGGCAGCGGCCTTTGCCCAGGTGGAGCCCGGCAGCATGATCGGCCTGTATATGGCCAACAGTCCTGCCTGGCTGGAGATGTTTTGGGCCATTTTGGCAGCCGGCTACAGCCCCTTGCTGATGAACACCCGGCTGGCAGATGGGGTGCTGAACGGCATTTTGGCAGAATACCATGTACAAGGCGTGATCTCAGACGGCAAGCAGTTTTCTGCCCCTACGGTGCTGGTGGATCAACTGCCTCAAACCGGTGAGCCCATGCCGGAGCGTCCCTTTGGCAAAGAGGTTTTGTTCATGTCCTCCGGCACCACAGACCATGTGAAGCTTTGTGCCTACACCGGAGAGAATTTCTATTATCAGATCTGCGCCAGCGCGGATATTATTGCGGACTGCCCGGACATCAAGCGCCATTATCAGGGAGAGCTGAAGCAGCTGGTGCTGCTGCCGCTGTGCCATGTGTTTGGATTTATTGCGGTGTATCTGTGGTTTGGCTTTTTTGCCCGAACCTTTGTGTTTCCCCGGGATCTGAATCCCGCTACCATCCAGCGGACGGTGAAGAAGCACAAGGTGACCCATATTTTTGCTGTACCCATGGTTTGGGACGGGGTAGCCAAGGCTGCCCGGGCCAAGATCCGGACCCGGGGCGAAAAGACCTACCGCCGCTTCTGCCGGGTATCCAATTGGGTCAATGCCCTGGGGCATTGGGGCGATCCTTTGGCAAAACGGCTGCTGAAGGAGGTCCGGGAAGGATTGTTTGGCGACAGTGTTCTGTTTATGATCAGCGGCGGCAGCCAGATCAGCCAGTCCACCTTAAGCTTTTTTAACGGCATCGGTTACCACCTGGCCAATGGCTACGGCATGACCGAGATCGGCATTACCTCTGTGGAAACCTCCCGGAGCAAAAAGATTTTAAATTCCGGCTCCATTGGCGCGCCCTTTGGCAAAACGGAATATGCCCTGGATGCCGGCGGCAAGCTGCTGGTGCGGGGCAAGACTCGGGCTTCCCGGATCCTTTGCGATGGGGAGCAGATCTTGGCGGAGGAAGGCCAGTGGTTTATCACCGGTGATATGATGCGCTGCAAAAAGGGCAGATATTATACCCAGGGCCGAGCGGATGATCTGATCATTTGCCAGGATGGAGAGAATTTGAATCCCGTTTTGGCTGAGGCGGCCCTGAAGGTGGCGGGGGTGGATCAGCTGTGCGTTTTTGTGCAGCAGGATAATACCCCGGCCTTGATCGCTTCCGCCCCCGGCTGTTATAGCCAAGCCCGGCTGGAGCAGCTGGATGCTGCCCTTTCCGCAGCCTTGGTGGATGCCAAGCTGGATAAGGTGATCCGCCGGGTATATATCACCCAAGAAGCGCTGCTGGCACCGGGAGAATTCAAGCTTTCCCGGAAGAAGCTTGCCCAGCGGATTGGGAATGGGCAGCTTTCTGTGATCGATCCCAAGCGGCCCGAGGCGCACCACCGGGAGCTGCTGGAGGGCGTGGAAAAGGATCTGCGCAATTGCTTTGCCCAGGTGTTGAATAAAGACCCGGAAACCATTGGCAAGGATAGCCATTTCTTCCGGGATCTGGAGGGTACCAGCCTGGATTATTACACACTTTTGGGTATGATCCAAACAAAATTCGGCGTGCAGGTGGAAAATAACGAGGGTATGCACCTGGCCACCGTCAGCGAATTTGTAGCTTATTTGCAAAATAAGTGAAGAGAGGTTAGTATGATGCGTTCTTTGGATAAAAAATGGAAGGAATTCTTATTTGCCTTCTCCGGCTTTGGCCCGAATTTCCTGATGATCATGATGGGTTCTTATTATTCTGATGCTTTGAACCCCGCTTCTCTGGAAATGGGTGAGCAGTTTCAGGCCATTATGCCCGACGTGTGCTTTATTCTGCCTGCGCTGTTTCCTATTCTGTTTGCCATCGGTAAGATTTTTGATGGCTTGATCGATATTCCTTTTGCCCATATTACCGATACCCTTTCCACGAAATGGGGCAGACGGCGGCCCGCCATTGCGGTTTGTTTTTTACCCATGCTTATCAGCTATGTGCTTTGTTGGATTCCCGTGGGCGGCCCGGATGCTCAGCTGTTTAACACCATTTGGGTCAGCATTTTCAGCGTGATCTTCTTTGCGGCCTATACCATGTGCCTGATTGCCTTCTACGGCTCTTTGTCCTCGGTTTGCACCAATGAAGCCCAGCGGCTGCGGGTCTCCGGCTATAAATCCTTCTTTGACACCATCACCTATTGCTTGGTGTATGCGCTGGTGCCCGTGATTCTGTCCGGCATGCAGCTGCAGATCGATCAGCTGGTGTTTTTGTGCGTTCCTATGATGCTTACCATGCTGATTCCCCTGTTTTTGATCAAAGAGGGCGAAAAGTACGGCTATCCGGAAAATGAAGGCCTTTCTGCAGAAAAGATATCCATTGCGCAGAGCGTTTCTCTGACCTTCCGCAACCGGATCTTCCGCCGCTGGCTGTATGTGAACTGCTGCACCTTCTTTGGCCTGCAAATGTTCCTGTCTGCCATGAACGGTCTGATCATCGGCGGCATGGGTCTGAACGGCTTCCAAATGGCTATTTTGAACACCTGCGCTTTTGGCCCTGTGCCTGTGATGCTGTATTTGTTCAATAAAGCCAAGGCCCGTTATGGCATTCGTGCCACCTATCAAAGCTGCCTTTTGATGTTTGCGGTGGCAATTTTCTCCTTCTTCCTGGGCTCCCGTTTCCTGTGGGGCGACAATACAACGGTGAAAATGATCATCGGTGTGGTGGGCGGCCTTTGCGGCAGCTGGGCGATTGGCGCGTTCTTCATGATGCCCTATTTAGCGCCTTCCCAGATCTCCGGCGTGGAAGAAAAGCTCACCGGCAGAAATCACTCTGCCATGTATTTTGCCGGCAATGCGGTGGCCACCTCCATTGTGGGCGCTATCTCCGGCAATCTGGTTTATGAGTACATTAAGAATATTTTTCTGGTGCGGGGGCAGGGCCTGGCTTGGGCGTCTACTCCCCAGGATGCTTACGCCCATTTCTTTGGGGAAGTGGCAGAGGATGCGGCTTTGGCATCCACGGTGTTTAATTTTGGCAATATGACCGTGCCCTTCATTGTGTGCATCACCTGCGTGGCAGGCTTCTTCCTGGCCTTTAAAATGCCCAAGAACTACAGCGCCAAGCTGGTGGCGGAGGAATTTAAGGCTATGGATCCCTCCTTGGATATCAGCATGTTTGAAAACGAGGAGCAGAAGGAAGAACGCTCTGAGATCATCTTTGTGCAGGTGGGTCTTTCCATCCTGTCAGGCTTTATTTTTGGCTTTATCTGGGCGGGCATTTTGCTGCGGTCCATTAAATCCTATCAAAAGAGTTTCAAGGCTGTGTTGGCGTATATCCTTTCCTGCTTTGTGCCCTTTGCGTCTGTCTTCTTTATGCTGCAGATGCGCAAGGCCATTTTGACCACTGCCCAGGAAAAGGGCATTTCCGTGAAGATCCCCATGCTGCCGCTGGTTTTGTCCGGTATTTGCCTGCCGGTGCTGTTTGTGAATGTGGTGGGTCTGGGCGTTTTGCAGCACGGCATGAACCAAGTATTTGCTTTTGAGGATCGGTAATGTTTTATTGTCTGTTTCATTGGTTTGTTAAGATAACCGGTTATATCCCCCAGCGCATGGTTTTTCGGCTGAAGGTCCATTACGAAGATCAAGCGGTCCAGGGGCGGCATATCCGCTCCAAGGCTATTGTGGTTTCCAATCACAGTAATGTTTGGGATGTGGGCGTGATGATGTTTGTGTTTTGGACACGGACTCTGCGCTGCCTTGCGGCGGAGCTGCTGTACACCAAGAATTTCTTTATGACCAGTTTTTTGAACTTGATGGGCTGCATTCGGGTGGACCGGGATCATTATGATTTTTCTTTTATAGAAAAAGCCAAGAGGATCCTGGACCGGGGCGGTATTGTAGAGATCTATCCGGAATCCCGGCTGCCCAGGCCCGAAGAGGAACGGCCCCTGGAATTTAAAACCAGCTATTTGCACCTGGCTTTGGAATCCGGCGCACCGATCATTCCTGTGTATAGCAACGGTCAAATCTTTGCCAAAGCCCCCTTACGGGTGATCATCGGCAAGCCCATTGATGTGATGGCTCTTTACGATGCCTCCCTTTCAGAAAAAGAAAACATTCAGAATATCAACGCTTATGTAAGGAGTAAGATCATTGCGCTGGGAGAAGAATTGCAGCAACAGTGCCGGGAAGAAAAAACGCCGGCTGTTTGAGTATTTTATTTATGACTTTGTAAAGTTTACCGGTGCGCCCTCAGCTTGGCTGTGGGTGCGCCCCAAGATTTATTATCCCTTCGGCAAGCCTAATAAGCGGGGTGCGATGATCGTGATCAGCAACCATGTGACCTGGATCGACCCCGTGGTGGCGCATTTTGTGTTTCCCTGGCGGCGGATGCATAGCCTTGCCACCAAGGAACTGTTCAGCAGCAAGCTGAGGACTTTTTTGTTCACCCAAGCCCATTGCATTATGGTGGATAAAGAGAATTTTAATTTGGGCTCTTTCCGCCAGGTGGTGGAGCGGCTGCAGGAAGGGAAGCTGGTGCTGATCTTCCCGGAGGGCGGCATCCACACAGATACCCCCGACCAGGTCAATGCCTTTAAATCCGGGGCGGTGTTCATGGCGCATAGGGCACAAGCGCCCATTTTGCCCATGTACATTGCCAAACGGGAAAAGTGGTATCACCGGCAGCGGATCATTGTGGGTCAGCCCATCCAGGTGATCCAGCTGCTGGGCAGAATGCCCAATATGCAGCAGATGTCACAGGTGACGGAGCTGCTGCGGGAAAAGGAAGTGGAGTTGAAGGCTTATTATGAGTCCCTTCCGGTTTATCAAAAATATGCGCAATCCAAAGAAAGAGAGTGTGTGTCTCATGAATAAGAAATTTCTTGCTTATACAACCCCGGAAACCTTTGCTCAGATCGTGGATTATCCCAATGTGACCGCCATGTGGGAGCATAGCGCTGCTGCCTATGCAGAGCAGACTGCAATTGTGGACGGGCAGAATTATACATACGCCCAGTTGGATGGGGATGTGGCTGCATTCCGCACGGTTTTGCGGGAAAACGGCGCTGTCCCTGGCAGCCTGGTGGGTATTCTTTGCCCCAATTCCTATGGCTTCGTGAAGGCGTTTTTAGCAGCGGCAACCTCTGGTATGCCTGCGGTTCTGATGCCTGCGCATTTAGACGCTATGACCGTTTTCGGCATTGCCTACCAATTCGGTATGAAGGCCTTGGTCTATGACGAGAGCCTGGAAGAAAAGCTGGCTGTATTAAAAGAGAAGAATCCGGCAGTTGCGTTGATTCCTTCCTCTGCCATGGCGGAAACGGAAACGGCTGCAATTTCTGTGCCCACCCAGACCCCCGCTGCCATTTTGTTCACCGGCGGCACCACTGGCAAAAGCAAGGGCGCAAAGCTGAGCCACCGGGCCTTGATGGCAGGCACCAAGAACGGCTGCTACGGCTATCGGGAGGTTTTCAATCAGCGGTATCTGCTGGTGCTGCCCCTGACCCATGTGTTCGGACTGATCCGCAATTTAATGACCTCACTGTACACCGGCAGCACCTTGTATATCTGCCGGAACAATAAGGATATGTTCCGGGATGTGGCGGTGTTTAAGCCCACTATCATGGTGCTGGTGCCTGCTTTGGCGGAGATGGCGCTGAATCTTTCTGCCCAGTTCGGCAGAAATATGTGGGGCCCGGAGCTGAAAACCATTATCTGCGGCGCTGCGCCCGTTGCGCCTTATTTGGTCACGGAGTATGCCAAGCTGGGAGTGGCATTGCTGCCCGGTTACGGCTTGACCGAATCTGCTAACCTGGTCAGCGGCAACCCGGAGGCTTTGCGCAAGCCGGAGTCTGTGGGGCTTATGTATGACGGCATGGAATATAAGATCGTGGACGGAGAGCTTTGGCTCAAGGGCGTTAACATGATGGATGGCTATGTGACCGATGCGGATAATACCATTGCCTATGAGGATGGCTATTTCAAAACCGGCGACCTGGTCCGCATTGACGAAGAAGGCTATCTGTATATCACAGGCAGAATCAAAGAGATCATTATTTTGTCCAACGGTGAAAATGTGTCCCCTGCGGAGCTGGAGGTCAAATTCTACGGCATCGATATTGTGCAGGATTGCCTGGTGTATGCCGATGAAGAAAATGGTAGAGAGCTGCTGGTTTTGGAGGTGCTGCCCCGCATGACCAAGGTGAAGGCCCTGGGCATTGAGGATGTATACGGCTATTTGAAAGCCCAGGTGGATCAAATCAACCGGACCCTGCCTCCTTTTGAAAGAATCAATAAACTGATCATCCGGGACACGGATTTTGTCCGCACTCCGGCTATGAAGATTGCGAGGAATTTAAATGGCAATGTCAAGAAATGATATAATTGAAAAGCTAAGTGACGTAATGGCAATGGCTATGCCGTCCTCCGACTACGACCTTTCTGCACTTAGCGAGGAGGCAAGCCTTGTTAACGACCTGGGCTTGTCCTCTGTTGGCGTTTTGTATATCGTTATAGCAATTGAGGAGTTTTTCAATATACGCTTTGACGACGTGGGTTTTGCGGATTTTAAAACCATAGGAGACGTTGTTGACTATATTGAAAAAAAGCTTAGCTGATGAAATGGGTTATGAAGGACCCCAAAGCGGGTGATATGATTCGTGTGGAGCTTGGGACAATATACCATTTTGGCATATACGTGTCAGATGATGAGGTTATTCAGTTCGGGCTTGCACCGTCAAGACGGTTAACCTTGCGTGACAGTGAGGTGGAGGTGCTGGCTTCGGATATTGATGCGTTTTTGGCAGGCGGTTTTCTGGAGGTTTGCGAGTTTGACCGCAAGGAAAGAAAAAAACACCGCTCACCTGAAGAGGTTGTATCCTACGCCAGGTCAAAGCTTGGCACAAAAGGCTACAATATTCTGTATAACAACTGTGAGCATTTTGCCAACGAATGTATATCCGGTCAGCATATTTGCCATCAAGCCGACGATGTGCGAGAAATGTTTCGCAATATGCCTATAGTTGACGTATATGTGGCAAAGCTTCCCGAGGAGGATGTAAAGGAACCTCTTAATTGTTCTTTGCGCCAAAAAGAGCTGGAGGGTATATCCAATCCTACCGTTAAAAGGGAAAAATATTACGTTTGGAAGCTGCTTGGCTACGCTTTGGGGCGTAGCTTTGGCTTAAAGATAGAGGAGCTTACTTTCCAAAAAACAGCCGAGGGCCGTTACTATACCGATAAGGCGGAATTTTCCTTGTCTCACAGTAAGGGTGCTTTAGCCGTGGCAGTTTCAAGGGCTGCGGTAGGTGTGGATATTGAGGAAAAGAAAACGTGCTTTCGCAATGAAATGGCAGAGCGCATTATGACCGCAGAGGAATACAAAGCGTATAAAATACTTTCCGATGACGAAAAAAAAGACTTTTTTGTAAAGATTTGGACTGCCAAGGAGGCGCTTTTTAAAGAGTCAAAGGGGGTAGGCTTTGTCCCCGATAAGTGGGATACCCGTGCAGGCTCATACCGCACTTTTGAAAAGGATATTGACGGTAAGCTGTATACAGTATCCGTAGCAACAGCTACTCCCGAGAGAATAAGGTTTTTTGAAAACGTTAAGTTTTAGTTTTGCAGCTTTAGCAAGAAAGAGGCCGGTGTGACTGATTATTCACAAATAAATCCAAAGAAAAAACGCAGCAAAAAAATAGCAGCCGCCATTGTAGCTTCCATTCTTGGGATAAGCGTTTCAGGCGTGGGTGCTGCAATAGGCGTATACGATTCTTTCTTTGAACGCTACGAGAGACCCGATTATTCGCTTTTTCCGGGTATGTATTGCTACGAGCGCTTTGAAGGCAGCTTGCCCCGTGAAACCTTTACCGTAAAATCGGGCAAGGTGGACCTTGCGGCATACTATTATCCTGTTTCCGACCCCAAGGGGCTTGTAGTAACGGTTCACGGATTTCACTCAGGAGCAGATGACTATTTGCCTTTGATAGAGGCTTTTGTAAAAGGTGGCTACGCTGTTTTCACCTATGACGTAACAGGTAACTATTCATCAGG
Organism: Faecousia sp.; assembly: GCA_045591335.1. Taxonomy (GTDB): domain Bacteria; phylum Bacillota; class Clostridia; order Oscillospirales; family Oscillospiraceae; genus Faecousia. Next base: position 2,849 of record JAZNSR010000140.1, on the reverse strand, counting down.
CGGCGAGGACGGTGTTGGTATGTGTCAACAGCTTGTTGATTTAGATAGGGTTTTGGATTATCTTGCCCAAAACAAGACCTTTGCCGATATGCCTAAGCTTCTTGTGGGGCATAGCTGGGGCGGCTACGCCGTGTCCTCGGTGCTTGCCCTTCATAGCGAAGTAAAGGCCTGCGTTTGCCTTGCTCCTATGTGGAACGGTGCTACTATTATGATAGAGAAAAGCGAGGAATACGTGGACGACCTTGCCTACACGATCAAGCCTGTTTTTGACGCCTATCAAAAGCATTTGTTTGGTGATTACACCAAGTATAACGCCGTAGTAGGCATCAATTCTACGGATATTCCCGTGCTTATAGCGCAAGGTGTTGACGATACCGTAATAACACCTGACGGTCAGTCCATAACGGCTCATCTTGATAAGCTTACAAACCCTAACGTAAGCGTTTACTACGGTACGGGTATGCAGGGAAGTCATACCGGCATTTGGCATTCTGCGGAAGCGGAGGAATATGTCAGAGAGGTACAAAAGCGCCTTTCCGATATGGAAAGGGAAAAGGGTAATAAGCTTACAAGAGAAGAAAAGGCAAAGTTTTACAGCAGCGTGGACCATCGTCTATATAGCGATGTAAACAAGGAGCTTGTTGAGCTGATGTTTAAGACCTTTGAAAAAGGACTTAAAACATAAGGATATAAAAGGAGAATGATATGGAAAAAGATACAAGCGCATCTATAGGCTCTATCTTGATTATGTTTTTCCTCGTTATGGTTGTGCTTAGCTTGACTATGGCCTGCTACGCAGCATCAGATGACGTTGCGGCTTTTTATGCAGCCAAGGATCGCTACGTGGAGCTGGAAGCAAAAATCAGTTCATTCGACCACTATGTAGAAACCGACGAAGGATTCGAACAGGATTATTGGAGGACCTACGTGTCCTATACTTATAACGGTAACGAATATACAGGTGTTGAATACGAAACGTTAAGAAGCGAGCCTGAAATAGGCAAGGCGGTAAAAGTGAGAATTGACCCCGAAATTCCCAACGAGCTTCTGCCTAATACCGCAAGCTTAGGCTTGGCTGTTGTTTTGGCGCCTGCGTTTTTGACCTTGCTGTCGTTGGCGGGCCTGTACTTGACCGGTGAAGGAATACAAAAAGTCGCCTCAAAGCTTGCTCCAAACAAGCAATTGCCTTTAACTGTAACCGTTGTAATAGGTCTTTTGGTTGTAGGTGCGGTTTTGTTTGTTGAAAGCTTGGTGTTTTATATCCATGAAGAATCGCTTTGCTACGGTGTGTTTTCTCTTATAGCCCTTGTTGTTTCCGCTGTAGTGTTTACAATACTGAAAAAAATAAACAAAAACAAAAAAGCTTCGGCATAACGTAAAATGCACGTTGTTTTGTCTATAAAAAAACAAAGCAACGTGTTTTTTGTATGTTTTTGTTGACATTTCTGCAAAGTCGTTGTATAATTAAACAAAAATTTAAAGGAGAGTTTTATGAACAACAATTACACTTCCGCTTCTGCTCCCGCACAGGTAACTCCTGTTACCGAATCCCGCTTTGAAGGTTCTTTTTGGGGTAATTTGGGCGTTACTATTGTAGTTTATCTTGTCACCGTTATCACCTTCAGCCTTGCTTGGCCGGCTATGTGGTGCTATCGTCTGAGATGGGTGTATTCCAACACCGTAATAGGCGGCTATAGACTTAAGTTTACAGGTAAGGGGGGTCAGCTTTTCGGTAAGTATATAGTTTGGCTTTTGCTTTCCATCGTTACTCTTGGCGTTTATGCACTGTTTGTTCCCATTAAGTACAAAAAATGGGAAACCAAGCACGTTGAGATAGATTCTAAGCTGGTTTATTAAAAATATTACCTTTTTTTGTCTAAAAATGTCAAAAAGTGTTGACTTTTTGGATTTTGTGTTGTATAATAGTATCACAAATTAAATTTAAGGAGAATTGTTATGAAAGGTGCAACAAAAGTTTTCATCACTCTCGGTCAGATCTTCCAGTTCTGGTGGATATTCCCCATTATTTACGGCGCAAAGATTAAGAGAAAGCTCAACAATAATGAACCTATCACCACCGGTCAGAAGGTTGTTGTTCTTCTTTTCGTTAATATGATTGCAGGCATCCTTCTTCTTGCCGGCGCTGACAAATAATAAGCTTAAAATTTTTACATACAAAAAGCACTCGCTGATGCGGGTGCTTTTTCATTTTATTTACTCAACCAAATCGGGATAGGGCTCAACAAAGTGGTCAAAGCTTCCGTGGTGACCCGTAACAAAAACGTCACCGTTTATGGTTATAAGCAGCTTTTCTATGCCGTAACATTCCGTAAAGGAGTTAACTATTGCGCCTACCCACATCCATTCCGCATAAGTACCGGCGCCTGCACCTTCGCTAAAGGCTTCGTTTAGGTCAACCCAGCCAATCTTGCCCACGGTATGAAAATCGTTAACAGCTACGTCTTTGGATATGGCTTCCTTTTCTATCAATGCGTCAATTATATCAGATGCATCGGTAAATGTTATTTCGGTCTTTTCAAAACAGTCGGTCAAAACGTTAGCAACAAATATGGCGCCAGTTCTTTCTTCCTTTTTTTCATCGCTTACGTCACTGCTTTCGGAAACCTCGTTAGCGGTAACGTCATCACTTCTTGCTGAACCGTCATCTTTTTCGCACGCAAAAAGGGAAAGGGTAAGCGCAAAAACAACACCTAAAATAAAAAACCTTTTCATAATAACCTCCAAGAGCTATAAGGCTGTAGCTTTTTACTACAGCCTTTAAATTTTAGCTATTTACCTTTGTTCATATCATTTTTGCGTATCTCAACACGTCTTACCTTGCCGCTGAT
>JAZNSR010000139.1:0-4977 GCA_045591335.1 Faecousia sp. | reverse complement strand
AAGAGAAGCCCTACCGCTATTTCAATAGCAGTAGGGCACCTCGTGCAAGCGAAAGAAAATTCGATGAGCCTATAGGCTCGGCTGGTAAAAGGCCCTAAGGGGGCCTGTGCATACCACCGGCACGGCCGGTGGTTATGATTTATGGTACTATCCTACGAAATGATACTATTATTTTATTGCTGATACTATTATCTTGGAGAGGGGGAGAAAGGAAGCCGGTTTACCGTTACTGCAAAGAATAATGAAAAATATGGCTCGCTCATTGTGTAATCGTATAAAAATGTTATTTATTAACAAAATTCTTTGTAATTTTTGCATAAGAAAGTAGAATAGTATCAGTCGGCGTGGAAAAAGTGGTAGACCAAAAGGAACTTTGCTTATTATACTGTAAAGTGAAGTGGTTAGGGGAAAGCCACGAAATTTTAAAAGCAACAGAAAGGAAGTGTGATTGTGATGAAAAACAATCAGAAATGGAAAAAACTCCTTGCGTTGACGCTGTGCATCGTGCAGTGCATGGTGCTGGCAGTTCCGGCAGTTTCTGCCCAGGAGTCCGCTCCCGAGGCAATGAATGCCACCTCCGTGGCAGTGCCGGAACCGACTCTGAGCGATGTTCCTGTAACTGTAACATTGCATGAGGAAGTGGATAATGCCGGTAATATCTCTTATTGGTGGGGCAATGCATCCCAGGCTACCGTGAAACTGGGCGATCCGATCACCAATATCAGCGATCGGTATAGCTGGATCATCGACAGTGCCGTTGAGGAAGGCTATGGCGAAAAGACTGACAATGTGAGCAATGATGAAGGCCAGACCTCCAACTATTTTCAGTTTGATGCTGGCTGGGCAGACTTTGATATGGGCAATCAGGACCTGATGCTGTATCTGGAGCTGCCCGAGGCTTCCTCCAGTATCCGTATGCAGCATGTTTGTATGGATAGCTGGAGCAAGTATCCTGCTCCCGAAGGTATGACTTACCAGTATTTGGAAGCTGACGGAAATGGCTGGGTCCAGGGTGTGATCGATCAGAATAAGCAGATCACTTTGACCGCAGGCTTTAAGGGCTATGTGCGTCTTTTGCTGAACACAGCACCCAATGCTACATCCTATGCAGAATCTGTGCTTGACCTGCAGATGCTTGCTTTCCGCATTGACAATTATGGCGGAGATTTTGGTGCTGTTAAGATTGGTGGCGTATGGTTTGTGAGCAAGGGTGAGGGCTATGAAGTTATCGTTGACGGCGGTGAGAAGGTCGCTTTGACCACCGCGAATCCTCTGCCTACCCCCAGTGTCCCGGCGCCTGTTATCCCCGTTTGGAACGGCGATGTGATGCAAAGCGCAGGCTGGTTTACCAAGGAATGGCAGTCTCCCGGTAGTGCTGCCGGTTTGGTTACTGTTACTGACCCTGATCATTGGGCGGGCATTTACACACAGGCTACATCTATTGTTGCTTCCGCTAATGAATTGGCTGGCGGCAGTGATCGCATTTTTGGTCTTAGCAATATTGCTGTGGTGAATAGTCCTGTGAAAGAGGGCTTCTTCTGCAGCGAGAATAAGACTTATCCTATGCTGACTGTAAGCTGCGCATGGAAACCGTTCAATTTGACAACCCAGGATATTATGTTCTATATAGAACTGCCTGAGGCAAGCTCGCGCCTTCGCTTCGCCAGTATCTATTGCAACTATGATGGTTATGCCCTCTATCCGGCAAGCTCCGGCATGCAGATGCAATATCTTGCACTGGATTCCCGGGAATGGGTAACCTCTATTCCGGATGGTAATTCCGACATAATTTTGCCCCAGGGCTTTAAGGGATACATCCGCATGAAAGTGGATACTGCGCTAGAATCCTATGATCAAAAAGTCGGCGCTAACATTACCGGTGTTCCTACCACGGAGGCTAAGCTTGTTAATTTTGCTTTCCGGCCTGATTATATTGGCGGTGAGTACGGTTCTCTCAAGTTCGGTGGCGCATGGTTCGTATCCAAAGAAGATACCCGCCATATCAGCATAAACGGTGCCGCTGCTATTTGCATGACCGATCCCGTTGAGCGCTATTATCTGGAAGCTACTACGCCTAATAGTGAAACAGCTGCGATTGGTGAAACATCCACATTGGTTAGCATAGGCCAGGGAACTGATTATTGGGGCATTGCCTCGCAGGCTACTGCTGTTGCAGGAGAGAGTATTGTTCCCTTTGGCAATCAGAAGAGTGTTGTTCTGAGTAGCCCTGCAGTGGAGGGATATGTGGACAGCCGTACTGCCGCTATTCATGCATTGAAGTGTGGCAATAATGCGCTGGATTACAATAATCAGGATATTATGTTCTATGTGGAGCTGCCTATGACCAATACCGGTAAGAGCAGTTTCCGTATCCAGGATATTACTTGTAATTATAGTCAATTCTGGGCAGGACCCGTAGGCATGCATTATCAGTATCTGCCGGTTAACGGCAGTGAATGGAGTTCCGGTGTGGCCGATGGTAACAAACAGGTCAATCTTCCGGATGGGTTTAAGGGTTATGTCCGTTTGGAAGTGAATACTGCCAGCAATGTGGATAAATTCCCTGAGACGCTGAAAATTACACAGGTTAGTCTCCGTATGGGTGCATATGGCGAAAAGTATGGCGATCTAAAGTTTGGCGGTGTTTGGTTTGTTTCCAAGGAGGATTTTATTTACATCGGTGTAGATAATGCTGAGCCCGCTTGTATGGTTAATCCTCCCGAGGCAATCGTTTTGGAAGCTGCTTCCGTAGCGGTGGAAGTGCCCGCAGAGCTTTGGGTCCCCAAGGTTTCCGTTTCCAGCGGTGAGATCTCCGTGGTGGATTCCATCACCAAGATCAGCAACCGCAAGGCGGTTTCTATCAACAGTGAATCCGTTGTCAATGGCGCTTCCGTTTCTGTGGATGTGGATTCTGCCATTGCCGAAGGTCAGAATGTGATGCTCTATGTGGAGCTGGCATCCGGCTCTCAGGTTCTGTATTCCTCCAGCGTTGCAAATACTACTTATAAGTATCTGAGCGTAAACTCCGGCAACTGGATCGAAGCTGAGACCACAAGCGGTCAGATCTCTTTGCCCGCCGGCTTCAAGGGCTACATCCGTTTGGCAGTGGCTGCCGGCGATGTGGACACTTTGAGCTTTAGTGTAGATGCCTTTGGTGGCGACAAGGGCGCATTCAAGCTGGGCGGCGCATGGATCGTTTCCGGCAGTGATGCTCTGTATGCCAGCGTGGATGGCGGTGAGGCCGTTGTTCTGGGCAATTTGACCGACAATCTGGGCCTGGTTGACAGATGGAATGTGGTGCTGCAGGATGATATCGGCGTGAATTTCTATGTCCGCGTCAATGAAAATATTGCAGACACCGCTGAAATTAAGACCTCCGTGGACGGTAAGACTGTCAGCCATTCCGTGGCAGGTTTGACTGCTGAAGCTGACGGCACCTACAAGGTGAAGGTCAATGTTTCTGCTGCGCAAATGACCGAACCCATCACCGTGCAGGTGGTCAATGACGGTCAGATCAGCGCAGAAAAGTCCTATACTGTGCAGCAGTATGCCAACACCATTCTGGACCTTGCGGATACCAACGGTTATTACAGACTGGTTAAGGAAATGCTGAACTACGGCGGCGCGGCCCAGGCATACTTTGGCTACAATGCAGACGACCTGGCAAATGCCGGATTGAGCGGCGTGGCCTATAACGAGGTTCCCGCGAATGCAGAGAACGAATTCTCCACCTCCGGTTCTGTGGAAGGTGTGCAGCTTTACGGCGCAACCCTGGTGCTGAGAAACCAGGTTGCCGTTCGGTTCTACTTCCAGGTATCCGGCGATGTGACTGCCCATAGCTTCACCAGCAACGGCAAGACCTTGACCCCTGTGAAGGCAGAAGACAAGTACTATGTGGAGATCGACGGCATCAATCCTCAGAATTTGGATGAAAGCATTACTGTTGAGGTGGATGGCGCGCTGTCTGCTTCCTACAGCCCCATGAACTACATCGTTCGCATGAACGCCAAGGGTTCTGACAGCCTGAAGACTCTGCTGAAGGCTTTGTATAACTACCATCTGGCTGCTCAGCGGTTCGTGCTGAATGTGGACGATCCCGCCCGTTACGATCTGAAGGTCACCACCTTCAATGTGGGCCAGTGGTACCATGGCGTTTCCAACCTGGATGTTTACGGTGCCCAGGTGCATGCCCACCCCGGCATTACCCCGGATCATGTTAGAAGAGCTTATGAGCAGTGGATGAATGCATTCCCCATGCATGACGCGGATGTGATCGGTGCCCAGGAATTCCGTGATATCTTCTATATCAATAATCAGAATGACGAGGATTCCTCCAACGATGTGATCATGACCGCTAAGGAAGTGCTGGCTGATTACTTCGACCAGGTGGAGGACTACACCGGTGCTACTAAGAACGGTACGATCCCCATGTGGATGGGTATGCTGACGCCTAACAGCGGCAGATATGAGATGAAGAATGTGACCGGTGGTCATCTGTGTGAGGATACCATGTATCCCCGTGCTTATATGAAGGCTTATGTCACCATTAACGGTCATGACATTGCGATCTATAGCGTACACCTGCAGCCTGAGTCCGTTGGTGGCCGTGAGTATCGTGATATGTTCTACGCAGAGCTGCTTGAATTGGTCAAGCAGGATGAATATGTGATCGTTATGGGCGATATGAATGCGGAATATGGCCTGGAGGAGTATAAGCCCATGCTGGATGCCGGCTTTACCATGGCAAACGGCAGCAAGTTTGGCACATTCGATACCTATGAGTATGAAAATGTGGAGCCCATTGATAATATCTTTGTGACCCCCAATATCGAGATCGTCTATGCAGAGTGCGAGTCTGATAAGGTTGGTGGCTCTGACCACTTCCCCATGAGCGCATATCTGATGATTAAAGACTGATAATAAAAAGGTGCGTTGGGAGAAATCGCAACCGGGTTTTGTTTGTGTGGTGGGGGGGGG
>JAZNSR010000138.1:0-10236 GCA_045591335.1 Faecousia sp. | reverse complement strand
GATGATCCGGTGGGTCTCCTCGTTGGTGTAGGTCAGGTAGCACACCGCCTGGTTATTCACTTCGTGCTCCGTGCGGAAGGAGAAGGGCTCAGCCACCGGGTCTCCCGGCTGAAGCTCCATTTTGGAAAAATCAATGCTGCGGCGGTTGATCCGGGGCGGTGTGCCGGTTTTAAACCGGCGCAGGGGAAGCCCCAGTTGCCGCAAGCAGTCGGACAGTCCAATAGATGCGTGCATGCCGTCCGGGCCGGCAGACTGCACGGATTCGCCGATAATAATGGTGCTGTCCAGATAAGTGCCTGTGGCAATGATCACGGCTTTGGCGGTGTATTGGGCGCCCAACTGGGTCTGAACACCGGTGATTTTGCCGTTTTCTGAGAGAATTTGGGTGATCTGCGCCTGCTTTAATTGCAGCCGTTCCTGCTTTTCCAGGGTGTGCTTCATATACTCCTGGTAGCGGCGGCGGTCAGCCTGGGCCCGCAGAGAGTGCACCGCTGGGCCCTTGCCCCGGTTGAGCATCCGGTATTGGATGCAGGCAGCATCTGCCGCTACGGCCATTTCACCGCCCAAAGCATCCAGCTCCCGCACCAAATGTCCCTTGCCCGTGCCGCCAATGGCGGGGTTGCAGGGCATATTGCCAACGCTGTCCAGGTTGATGGTAAAGAGGATGGTGTCAAGACCCAAACGGGCACCCGCGAGGGCTGCTTCGATGCGTGCGTGTCCTGCTCCGATCACCGCAATATCACAGTTACCTGCGTAATAAGTCATACTTGTTCCTTCTTTTCTTCCGGGGGCAGCACAAAGGGCTTGCAAATTACTTCACAGCGGTTAATGGGTGTGCCCAGGGCATGGAATTTTTCTTCGTAGCCGGTCATGATGCCCACAATGCCGTTTTCGTGGAGATTCCGGGTCAGATTCTTGACCTCCAGGCCGCAGGCGGCAAACTCCTCCACGGAGAATTCAAACAGGGGGGCGTTGTCGGTTTTATAGTGGAATTCGCCGCCGGTGCGTACCACCCGGCAGTATTTGTCCAAAAATCCCCGGTGGGTCAGCCGGCGCATGGCGTTTTTCTTCCGGGGCCAGGGGTCCGGGAAGTTGATAAACAGTCGGTCGATCTCCTGGCCGGCAAAAATATCTTCTATATTGGCAACATCCATGTCGATATAAAACACATTGGTCAGCCCTAAAGCCTTGGCCTTTTCCATAGCCACCACCATGGCCTCCCGGCAACGCTCCACGGCAATCATCAGAACATCCGGATTTGTCTGGGCGGTCTCGGCGGTGAATTTGCCCTTGCCGCAGCCCACCTCCACCCAAAGGGCGGTGCAGTCCGGCTTTAAAGACCGCCAGTTGCCTTTCAAATTGGCAGGCTCGGCAATGCGGAAAGCCGCGCATTTTTCCATCCGGGGCTCCAGGTTGCGCATTCTTCTCATTCGCATAAAAAATTCCTCCTGAAAGGAAAACTAAATTTCGGTTTATTATAGCAGATATACCGGGAACAGTCAAAATGAAATTTGAAAATTCACAAATTTGTCTATTATTTTCCGGCAAGATGTGCTATACTGAGTAAAAGTATGCCTTTTGGAAAAGGAGATTTTATTTCATGGGATTGTTTTCGAAGATATTTGGTACGCCTTCTGAGCGGGAGATCAAGAAGATTCGCCCCACGGTGGATAAGATCCTGGCTATGGAGGATGCATATAAAGCGCTGTCTGAGGAGGAGCTCAAGGGTAAAACCGCTGAATTTAAGGCCCGCCTTGCCCAGGGGGAGGATCTGGACGCGTTGCTGCCGGAGGCTTTTGCAGCCATTCGGGAGGCTGCATGGCGGGTGCTGGGTATGCGCCCCTATCCTGTGCAGCTTATGGGCGGCATTATTTTGCACCAGGGCCGCATAGCGGAAATGAAAACCGGCGAAGGTAAGACCCTGGTTGCCATTTTGCCTTGCTACTTAAATGCGCTGACCGGCAGAGGCGTTCATGTGGTCACGGTGAATGAATACCTGGCTAAGCGTGACTCCGAGTGGATGGGCAAGGTCCACCGTTATATGGGTCTGACTGTGGGCCTGGTGATTCCCGGCATGTCCAGCCATGACCGCCGGACCGCTTATGCTGCGGACATCACCTACTGCACCAATAACGAATTGGGCTTTGACTATCTGCGTGACAACATGGCTATTTATAAGCACGACCTGGTGCAGCGGGGTCATGCTTTTGCCATTGTGGACGAAGTGGACTCCATTCTGATCGACGAAGCCCGTACGCCGCTGATCATTTCCGGTAAGGGTGAGGAATCCTCCAAGCTTTATGAAATGGCGGATTATTTTGTATCCACTCTGCGCAAGCAGGTGTTTGCCAAGACCGACGACAAAGAAGCCAAGGATAATCTGGATTGCGATTACTATGTGGATGAAAAATCCCGGGTGGTCTCTCTGACTGCTTCCGGTATTGAAAAGGCGGAAAAATTCTTCCAGGTGGAAAATCTGGGCGATGGGGAAAATGCCACCCTTTCCCACCATATCAACCAGGCCATGAAAGCCCGGGGTCTTATGAAAAAGGACATTGATTATGTGGTCAAGGAAGGGCAGATCATCATTGTGGATGAGTTCACCGGCCGCTTGATGTATGGCAGACGCTACAACGAGGGTCTGCACCAGGCGATTGAGGCCAAGGAGCGGGTTCAGGTGGCCAGCGAAAGCAAGACTTTGGCGACCATCACCTTCCAAAATTTCTTCCGTCTGTATGATAAGCTCTCCGGCATGACCGGCACGGCGCTGACCGAGGAACAGGAGTTTAACTCTATTTATATGCTGGATGTGGTGGAGATCCCCACAAATAAGCCCGTGATCCGCAAGGATCATCCGGATGTGGTTTATAAGACCGAGGCGGGCAAGTTCCGGGCTATCATTGCCCAGGTGGAAAAGTGCCATCAAAAGGGCCAGCCGGTGCTGGTGGGCACGGTTTCCATTGAAAAAAGTGAGGTTTTGAGCAAGCTTTTGAAGCGGGCAGGCGTGCCTCATAATGTGCTCAACGCCAAGTACCATGAGATGGAAGCCCAGATCGTTGCCCAGGCCGGCAAGCTGGGCGCAGTCACCATTGCCACCAATATGGCAGGCCGTGGTACGGATATTATGCTGGGTGGTAATGCGGAGTATATGGCAAAAAATGAGCTGCGGCGGCAGGAACTGCCGGAGGAGCTGCTGGCAGAGGCGGATTCCTACGCAGAGACCGACGATCCTCAGATCCTCCAGGTCCGGCAGCAGTATGAGCAGCTTTTGGCAAGGTTTAAGCAGGAGATCAGCAGCGAGGCAGAGCAGGTCCGCCAGGCAGGTGGTTTGTGCATCATCGGCACAGAGCGGCATGAATCCCGCCGGATTGATAATCAGCTCCGTGGCCGTGCAGGCCGCCAGGGCGACCCCGGTGAAAGCCGCTTCTATCTGAGCATGCAGGACGATCTGATGCGTTTGTTCTCCTCCGACCGGGTCATGGGCATGATGGAGACTTTGGGCCTGGATGAGGACACCCCCATCGATGCCAAAATTCTATCCAATGCGGTGGAAAATGCTCAAAAGACTGTGGAAGGCCGGAACTTCCGTGCCAGAAAGAATGTTCTGGAATACGATAATGTTATGAACACCCAGCGTGAGATCATCTACGCCCAGCGGCAAAAGGTGCTGGACGGTGAGGATCTGCGCTCTGTGATCCTTTCCTATCTGCGCCAGGTGGTGGATTCCACTGTGGCTGATGTGCTCAGCGAGCATGGCGGCATTGTCGATGCCGACACGCTGCCCTTGGTCAAGGCCCAGTTTGAAGGCGTATTCTTCCCCAAGGGCTCCTTCCAGGCCCCGGAGGGGAAGTGCACTGCCCAGGATTTGGCAGACGCGGTTTACGACCAGGCGGTCAGCGCCTATGAAGCCAAGGAGCAGGCACTTACTCCCGAGCTTATGCGGGAAATGGAGCGGGTGGTCATGCTGCGGTATGTGGACGAATATTGGATGGACAATATTGATGCCATGGACGATTTGAAGCAGGGCATCGGTCTGCGGGCCTACGGTCAGCATGACCCGGTCATTGCCTATAAAGAAGAAGGCTATCAGATGTTCGAGGCCATGATCAACGCTATCCGTGAGGATACGGTGCGGGGTGTGTTCCTGATGCAGCTGCGCCCCCGTGAGGAACTCAAGCGCAAGAAGGTGGCCAAGGAGACCGCCACCAGCAGCGATGGCACTGTGAAAGCCCAGCCTGTGCGCAATAAGGATAAAAAAGTGGGCCCCAATGATCCCTGCCCCTGTGGCAGCGGCAAGAAGTATAAGGCCTGCTGCCGTCAAAAGGATATTTCCGCAAATATGTAAATTCTAATTTATCGAAATCATCCCGTAGGGGTGACCATTGGTCGCCCGGCGATTTTGCAAATAAAATCACATCCCATTTATGGGATAAAGATATATTTTCTCTGAAAATCCCAATTATTTCATTAAATAATTGGGCGGGGGACCAATGGTCGCCCCTACTCGCTAAATTAGAATTTGAAAGTGAATGAGACTATGTCTGTAATTCGTGAAAAAATTGGCAATTTGGAGTATTTAATTGCGGAGAATATCGGTGCGTCCCATTGCTTTACCACCCGGCAGGGAGGTGTCAGCACCGGGCATCTATGCTCCATGAACATCGGAATTCGCCGGGGAGACAGCCCGGAAAATGTACTGAAAAACTATGAAATTTTGGGAAATGTTTTGGGCTTTGACCCGAAAAATGCGGTTTTGACCCATCAGACCCACACAAATATTGTGCTTGCGGTGGATGAGACCCATAAAGGCGCAGGGCTTTTTGCTCCGGAGCTGCCGGAGTGCGATGGGTTGATTACCAACACCCCTGGTTTGGCTTTGGTGGTGTTTACTGCTGACTGCACCCCTATTTTACTCCATGACCCTGTGACCGGCGCGGTTGGCGCAGTCCATGCAGGCTGGAAGGGCACGGCAGCGGGCATTGCCCAAAAGGCGGTGGAGGCTATGACGGCACATTATGGCTGCAAGCCGGAAAATATCCGGGCTGCCATCGGTCCTAATATCAAGCAGTGCTGCTTTGAAACGGACTGGGATGTGCCCCGGGCTATGCTGGATGCTTTGGACCGGGCAGCCATGCCGCATATTGTTCAAAAGGGCAAAAAGTATTTTTTGGATCTGACCGCCATCAATGCGGAATTTCTGCGGCGGGCAGGCGTTGAGCACATAGAAGCTGCCCCCGATTGTACCCGCTGCAATCCGGATGCTTATTGGTCTGCCCGAACCACCGGAAATCTCCGGGGCAGCCAGGGAGCGATCATCGTTCGGTAAAGGAGAAATATATGAAGAAACTATTAGCCGTTCTTTTGGCTGTGATTCTGCTGCTTTGCGGCTGCGGTCAGCAAGGGGATTATGTGCCCACCGGCGACGGCTTAAGCTACGATGAGGATTATACCGGCCCTATGAACACCCGCCCGAAAGAGGAGGATGACCAGGTGCTGACCCTGGCATATTATGCTGATGTCAGCATGCATCCCATTCACTGCCAGGACTATACCAACCGTACGGTGCTGAGCCTGATCTACCAGGGCTTGTTTGCGGTGGACCGGGAGTATCGGGTGCATCCGGTGCTTTGCGGCAGGTATACCATGTCTGAGGATATGCGCACCTATACCTTCTATGTGGATGAAAAAGCCACCTTTTCTGATGGCTCTGCGGTGCGCCCTGAGGATGTGCTGGCAAGCCTGCTGCTTGCTAAGGAAAGCAAGTATTATGGCGGGCGGTTTACCCATGTGCGCGCCATGGAAATGACAGAGGACGGCGGCATTCAGATCCGCTTGAACACACCCTTTGAGAATTTACCTATTTTACTGGATATTCCGGTTGTTCCGGAATTGCAGCAGGCATTGACCACGCCTATGGGCAGCGGTCCTTATGTGCTGGATACCACCGGCAGCCAGTGGCTTTTGCGCCGCAGAAGCAATTGGTGGTGCCAGTCGGATATACCCGTAACTGCCCAGGTTGTTACCCTGGAGCCGGCGGAATCCAATTTGCAGATCCGGGATGCCTTTCAGTTTGCGGATGTGAATGTGGTCTGCACGGATCCCTGCTCAGATCATTATGCGGATTACCGCTGCGATTTTGAGCTTTGGGATTGCGAGACCGGTGTGTTTACCTATTTGGCCTTCTGTGATGAAAGCAAGGTATTTGATTCTCCCCAGATGCGGGCGGCGCTGACCTATGCTCTGGACCGGGAGGATATTTCCGATAATATTTTCCGCAGCTTTGGTGTGCCTGCCACCTTGCCCGCATCCCCTCATTCGCCTTATTACAGTGAGGCCCTGGCTGCTCAGTATGCCTATGACCCGGAGCGCTTTGCCCGTACCGTCAGCGAATGCGGCAAGAATGGGGCAGAGGTGATCTTAATGGTTAACAGTGACGACAGCGTCCGGGTGCGTACTGCCAAGACCATTGCCACCATGATGGAGGCCGGCGGATTAAAGGTGACCTTGAAGGAGGTCGCCGGCAATATGTATAGCTACACCTTCAATGTGAAGGAATATGACCTGTATATTGGGCAGACCAAGCTATCTGCCAATATGGATCTGAGCCCCTTCTTCTCTCCCGGCGGTGCTCTGAGCCGGGGCGGTGTGAGCAATGCGGAGGCTTATGAATATTGCAAGCAGGCGTTGGAGAACTTCGGTAACTATTATACGCTGCATAAAACGGTTATGGATCAAGGCTTGATCGTGCCGGTGCTGTTTAACACCATGGCGGTGTATGCTGCCCGGGGCAATATCACCGGCCTTGCGCCTTACCGGGACAATGTGTTTTATTATTCCATTGGCAAGACCATGGAGCAGGCTTTTTTCTGGAGCTGAATATCAAGGCGTGTTGCATCTGCAACACGCCTTTTTGCGATATTCTCAATGGGAAGCGTTATTTTTGCTTTCTGATTACCTGCACACCGGGGGCGGTAAGGGCGAGATAATCCGCCTGGTATAATGCCTTGGCAACCGCAGCCCGGGTCATTGCCTGGGTGGGGTCTAACGCAATGCCGTGATATTGCAGGGCGGTAAGGGCGGCCTTTGCCCACTGGGGCGTGCCATCCTCCTGGGAGGCAGCCTGCTCCAAAGCGTCTGCGCCTACCTGCAGGTCCAGGGCGTTTTGCAGCATAACGGCAGCTTCCGCGCCGGTGATGGGGGCTTCCATCTCCAGCTGCTCCAGCCCATCCAGTAGGCCGGACCGCAGAGCCGCTGCCATATAGGGCTTCAGCCATTGGGGCACTTGCTGCTCCATAGCGGTGGTCTGGGCGTTATCGGTGGGGATTTTTAAAGTATTCACCAGCATGGTGAGGAATTCTCCCTTGCTGACGGTCTTTTCCGGCTGGAAGCAGCTTTGACCGCCAATGCTTTCGCCTACAAACAAGCCTGTGTTCCGCAGCCATTCCGCTTCAAAGCGGCAGTCTGTGCCCACGGTGTCGGCATATTGCTTGCCGGCGGTGGGCTTTAAGATCTGAATAGTCACCGTGGCCTCCCGGGATACCTTGCCCGCGGGGTCGGTGGCGGTGTAGGTGAAGCTGTCCACGCCAACCTTGTTTTTCTTGGGGGCGTATTCAAAGCTTCCGTCCGGGGATACGGTTACCGTGCCCCGCTTTGGCTGACGGATCACCGTGTAGGTAAGCGCACAGCCCTCCGGATCGTTGGCTTTCAGTGTGCCCTTGTTGGGCAGGTTTTTGTAGGTTTCCAGGCTGGAATCCTGGGCAACCGGGGGCAGATCCTCTTTGCCGCGGATGGAAATGGTGGCAGTGGCGGCGGTCTCTACCCGGTTTTCATAAATGGGAAGATAGGTCACTGTGGCGGTGGCGTCTGATTCTGTGCGCAGGGGGCAGAACACCAGCTGTTCCAGCTGGGCGGCGGTGAGGATATCGCCCTTTTGCAGCACCCGCTGGCCCAGCATCACCGTGCCGGTTTGCGCTTGGGGCAGATCCGTGATGCAAATACCTCTGAGGGGTTCTTCCTCGTTAGAAAAATCCGCCTGACTGAAGCAGTAAACACTGTCGCAGTCCACCTGGGCGGCCAGGGCGCTGCCGCTGATGCCAACTAAAGTGCAAAGACTCAGCAGCAGGCAAAGCATGGATTTGAGTTTCATAAATAGCCTCCTTTAAATTAACTCCGGAGGTAGTGTTTACCAATGAAACTAAAAATATACAAAAACAGAAGGGCTGTCTCAAAATGCATGAGACGGCCCCTAAAATGTATATTGATTTGTAGGGAACGGCCTATGTGCCGTTCCTAAATGCGCATTTTACGAACATTTCCAGGGAATGACACGTAGATCATTCCCTACATATGCACTTTGTGACAGCCCCCTCAAATTTAGTTTTGTTCCTGGATCAGAAGTAGGTCGGAAATGATGGTGTTGGAAATAAGAAAGCCTGTGGGGGTCAGATGCCAGCGGCCATCGAACGTCTCCACCGCCAGGTCCTTCTCTTTGCAGGTCTGCAAATAGCTCTCCAGGGGGGCAAAGGGCATCAAAAATTGCTTTTCATATTCCTGTGGGTCCAGGCCGGACATGGTCCGCAGCCGCATCATAATATATTCCGCAGCCCGTTCCCGGGGCGCAACCTCCATGACCTCTGCCATGACCTGACCGCCGGCTTTGATGCCGGCAATATAGCCGTGCAGATCCCGGATGGTGGTGAAACGGCGGCCTGCAAAATCCGAGCTGGCATCGGGGCCAAAGCCCAAATATTCTCCGCCGCTCCAGTATTTTAAATTGTGTCGGGATACATGACCCTTGCGGCAGAAATTGGAGATCTCATACTGCCGGTAGCCGTGCTTGCGCAGCACCTCGCAGGCAGCCAAATACATATCTGCCTGGGCATCGTCATCGGGCAAATTGCAGCAGTCCTTATATTCATAAAGGGGCGTGCCTTCCTCCACCTTCAGCCCGTAGCAGCTCACATGCATGGGCTCTAAGGAAAGGACATTTTTTAGGGTTTTCAGCCAATCCGTCAGCGATTGACCGGGCAAGCCGTACACCAGATCCACGGAAAGGTTCCGGAAGCCAAACCGCCGGGCCCGGCGGACCGCCTCCAAAGCCTGCAAATAGGAATGGGGTCTGCCCAGCTTTTTCAGCATGGCATCGTTATCGCTTTGAATGCCGATGCTGATGCGGTTAAAGCCCTCGCTGCGCAGCCGGCGTAAAAGCCGGTCGGTGATGGAATCCGGGTTGGCTTCGAAGGTGATCTCTGCGCTGTCGGACACATCAAAGCTTTTGCGAATGACAGAAAGAATGGCTGCCAGGCCTTCTCCTCCAAATAAGCTGGGTGTGCCGCCGCCAAAGTAGATGGTGTCCACCAGATGATTGGGGGCAAGTGCGCCGGCCTCTTTGATGTGGGCGCAGATGGTCTCTAAATAGCTGTCCCAAAGCTTGCTGTCCTTGGTGGTCAGGGAGTAAAAGTCACAGTATTGGCACTTACTCCGGCAAAAGGGAATGTGAATATAGAGCCCCAGAGGGGTTTTGTTTTTTCGGGAAACGAGAGCCATAGGCACCTCCGGAATAGTTGATAGTTGATAGGTGAGAGTTGATAGTTATTGTTTTGAGGTTTTTACAATAGCAACTAACATTTTTTTGATTTCTATACAATCTTGATAGGAAGTAGATGTTTTGATAAAATAGTCTCTTTCTTTGCTTGGCTCAAATATCTGGAAAGATTTACAATTCGCACAGCAAATGCAAAACTTTTTTGTTCTACGCCGCTTTCCATAAAATCCACCTACCTATCAACTATCCACTTTCAACTATCAACTGATTTAGTCTTCGTCCAGTTTGAGTACGGCCATGAATGCCTCGCTGGGCACGGATACTGTGCCGAAGGTACGCATCCGCTTTTTGCCTTCCTTCTGCTTTTCCAGCAGCTTCTTCTTGCGGGTGATGTCACCGCCGTAGCACTTGGCCAGCACGTCCTTGCGCAGGGCCTTGATGGTTTCGCGAGCGATGATCTTGCCGCCGATGGCAGCCTGGATGGGAATTTCAAACTGGGCTCTGGGGATGTTCTCCTTCAGCTTTTCGCAGATCTTTCTGGCCCGGGGATAGGCGTTATCCGCAAAGAGGATGAAGCTCAGGGCGTCCACAATGTCGCCGTTGAGCAGAATGTCCAGCTTTACCAGCCGGCTGGGGCGGTAGCCGATCAGTTCATAGTCCAGGCTGCCGTAGCCACGGGTACGGGATTTCAG
>JAZNSR010000137.1:0-10560 GCA_045591335.1 Faecousia sp. | reverse complement strand
AAGGTCGTAGGCCGCTACCAGGACGAAGCAGAAAAGGGAAGCCCCCTGGATAGTGAATATAAAGATTTGGGGATGGAATTGGAATAAAGCAGTTGCCGTCAGCCGTATGACCTGCGGCTGGCGGTTTTGTTAGCTTAAAATGCAAGTCATCTTGCAAAACTTGCAAATATGACGGTAGCTTTGCGTTTGTGACCGGATAGATCAGCTATGCATATAATAAATGGAAAAGCCTTGAAATTAAAGGACAAATGTCGGTAATTGCCAGGGCTTTATATGGAGTGCGATTGCAGGGTTTGTGAAAAATAACCATGAAAGATATATGACTAAAACTTGCATTTTGTGGGAAATTTTCGCGAAAATATACTTGTAATTTACGATTCCATTTGTTAAAATGTTGCTATGTTTTTTAAGGAGGCGTTATTATGCGCTATATTGACGAAATTTTTGAACAGGTAAAAGCACAGAATCCTGCTATGCCCGAGTTTCACCAGGCAGTTCAGGAGGTTTTGGAATCCCTGGCACCTGCGGTGGAAAGAAATGAAGAGCGTTACCGCCGGGAGGCGCTGCTGGAGCGTTTGGTCACCCCTGAGCGTGTGGTTATGTTCCGTGTGCCCTGGGTGGACGATCAGGGCCAGGTGCATATCAATAACGGCTACCGTGTGCAGTTTAACGGCTCCATCGGCCCCTATAAGGGCGGTTTGCGATTCCATCCTTCTGTGAATTTGAGCATTATGAAATTTTTGAGCTTTGAGCAGAATTTTAAGAATTCTCTGACGGGCTTGCCCATGGGCGGCGCAAAGGGTGGTTCTGACTTTGATCCCAAGGGTAAGTCTGACCGGGAGATCATGAGCTTTTGCCAGAGTTTCATGACAGAGCTGCAAAAATATATTGGCCCCGATGTGGATGTTCCCGCCGGTGATATCGGCGTAGGTGCTCGGGAGATCGGTTATATGTACGGCCAGTACCGCCGTATTCGTGGCACTTATGAGGGCGGCGTGCTTACCGGCAAGGGCTTGAGTTATGGCGGTAGCCTTGCCCGTACCCAGGCAACGGGTTACGGTTTGCTGTATCTGACCCAGGAAATGCTTAAGGCCAATGGCCATGACATTGCAGGTAAGATCGTGGCTGTGTCCGGAGCCGGTAATGTGGCAACTTACGCCATCGAAAAGGCGTGGCAGATGGGCGCAAAACCCGTGACTTGCTCGGATTCCACCGGGTGGATCTATGATCCCGACGGAATTGATGTAGCGCTCTTGCGGGATGTGAAGGAAGTTCGCCGCGCTAGACTGACGGAGTATGCAAAGGCCCGTCCAAATGCGCAGTACCATGAAGGAAAGGGCGTGTGGACGGTCAAATGTGATATTGCATTGCCTTGTGCTACGCAGAATGAATTGATTTTGACAGATGCTCAGGCATTGGTTGGCCACGGTTGTATTGCTGTGGTTGAGGGTGCTAATATGCCCACCACTTTGGATGCAACCAAGTTCCTGCAGGAAAGCGGTGTTTTGTTCTGCCCCGGCAAGGCCTCCAATGCAGGCGGCGTTGCGGTTTCCGGCTTGGAAATGGCGCAGAATTCCTGCCGTTATAGCTGGACTTTTGAAGAGGTGGACAGCAAGCTGAAAGACATTATGATTGGTATTTTCCATAATTTGGAAAGTGCAGCCAAGGAATACGGTATGGAAGGCAACTATGTTGCCGGCGCAAACATTGCGGGCTTCCTAAAGCTGGCAGATGCAATGCTGGCTCAGGGTATCGTGTAAGAATTTACCTATGGAAATACGGAAGCTTTTTTACGAAGATCCAAACTTGCGGCAGTTTTCCGCAACGGTTCTGGAATGCACCCAAACTCAAAAGGGTTATGCGGTGGTTTTGGATCAGACGGCTTTTTATCCCGAAGGCGGCGGCCAGGCCAGCGATATGGGACTATTGGGTGGCGTAAAGGTTACCTATGTCCGGGAGCAGGATGGAGTAATTGTCCATGAATGTGACCAACCCTTGGAGGTTGGAAGCCGGGTGGAAGGCGAAATTGATTGGCTTCATCGGTTTGATCTGATGCAGCAGCACACCGGTGAGCATATTATCTCCGGCTTGGTCAATCGGTATTTCGGTTATCACAACACCGGCTTTCATGTGGGTGAGCAGATCATGGAGGTGGACTTTGATGGTCCTATTGATCCGCAGATGCTTGCCAGAATCGAATGGGAGGCCAATGAGGCCATTTGGCAGGATATTCCCTTGAAATGCTGGATTCCTTCGCCGGAGGAACTGCCCCAGGTGGCCTATCGCACGAAACGGCCTTTGCCTTGGCCTGTGCGTATTGTGCAGGTGCCGGGGTATGATAGCTGTGCCTGCTGTGGCATTCATGTGACCACCACAGGACAGGTGGGCTTTATTAAGATTCTGTCCTGCGTGAAATTTCACCAGGGTGTGCGCATGGAGCTTGTTTGCGGCAGTCGGGCGGTGGATATTATGCGCCGGGTGTTCGATCAGAACAAATTGGTTTCCCAGGCCTTTTCTGCGCAGATATTGCAAACCGGTGAGGCCGCGCAGCGGATGAATGAGCAGCTGGCTGCGGAAAAATTCCGGGCCGCTGGTTTAGAAAAGCAGCTTTGGAATTGCATTGCAAACAGTTATGCAAATGTAGAAAACCCCGTGCATTTTCAGCCGGATATTTCCTCTGCGGGTGTTCGGGAGTTGGCCGATGCCATTGGCGCAGTATGTATAGGCTATGCAGTGGTGTATTCCGGCAGTGATGAAGCCGGTTACAGTCTTTGCATCGTCAGTCCCCGGCTGGAAAATGCCCGGGAGCTGGGAAACGCAGCGGCCCAGACTCTCAATGGCAAGGGCGGCGGGAAACCCGCTTGTTTCCAGGGCCGATTCCAAACTACCGCCCGGGAGATTCAGCAATATTTTTTAACTATGTAAAATAAGGGGCTTTTGCAGCCCCTTATTTTCATTCTGCTTTCAGAAATTCATCGGGATTTACATACTTTCCGTTACAGCTGACGGAAAAATGCAGATGATCCCCAATGGCGGTTTCCAGCAGGGCAGAATCGCCTACAAGTCCGATAGGCTGTCCGGCGGTAACGGTGTCTCCGGTTTTTACCGTTACCTGCTTGTCCAGGCTGGAATAGGTGGTGGTATAGCCACCATCGTGCCGGATTACTACGGTTGTGCCCATGGAATCGTCTTCATACACAGAGTAGACGCTGCCATCCGCTGCGGCACAAACCTTTGTGCCTGCTTCTGCGGCAATGTCAATGCCGTTGTGGGTGCGCCAGTCCCGGGTGGTCTGATTGTAGCTCAGCGCATCCATGGAAAAGGCGGATACAGTGGTCCCGCTCAATGGCAGACGGATGGTGTTTGGCTTTTTGGTGGGCTCTGTGGGAGCTTCACCGGAGGGGTCTGTGGGCTTTGTGCCATCGGGCACAGGTAGCGTGACACCGGCCTGGATGTTGCCGGAGTTGGGATCCGTGGAGATCACGGACTGATCGGGATTTTCGTTTTTAGGATTGGTGTTACGGTAGTACAAATAGCCGGAGATCCCAATGGCAACTGCGCATAGGATCAGGGCTATGTAGTAGCCCTTGGCACCAAAACTGTCTTTGAATTTTTTCATGCTCATGTTAAGCACCTCCGTAGTCCAGTATTGCCACTTTTTGGGAAACTAAACCGAACCATGGAAAAAATTTTCAGCGGCCTCCCATGGGAAGCCGCTGAAGTGCTTAACTGATTTTAATGCCGCAGATCTTTTCTTTTCGTGTGCCCACGATGATCATGTCTTTATATACTGCCGGGGAGGCTTCCACAAGACCTTTCAGATTCAGTGTATGGCATTGCGTGCCGCGGCTGTTGATCAGGAAACAGTAGCCCATGGAATCGCAGACTACCACATAGCCGGTGCCGTCTTCTTCATAAACCGCCACGGGGGAGCTCCAGGCATAGTTGGTCATGCTCATGCGCCAAACCTCTTTGCCGGTGCTTACATCCAGCGCCACCAGCAATCCGGAGTACTGTTCCGGAGTACGGGCGATGGTGTAGATGATCAGGCCTTCCAGGTCGGTGCCGGGCTTGCCCAGCAAAGGCGTGGACTGAATGCCGCCGGAAACACCGCTGACCGTATGGACATCATAGGGCTTTTGCCACACGATCTCGCCGGTTAGGGCGTTGAGCTTGTAAATGGAGATCGTGCCCTGGTTTTGGGCATCCTTGGTCCAGTGCAGAGAGGGGGCGGTGTAGACATAAGCTTCTTCTTCGCTGATATATTCAAACACCGGGGAGGAATTGGAATCGTCTTTGGTATCCTGTGCCCATACCAGCGACATGGTGTTTAGATCGATGCAGTAGAACATACCGCCGTTTTCGGAAATATAAAGGTAGCTGCCCATAATATTGGCGCTGGCCTCGTAGCCGTACCAATAAGTAGAAGTATTGCTGCGGGTGGTGGAATACCGGGTGCAAACCATATTGCTGGGGTTAACGGAAACTTTACCGGCTTCCTTATCGTATTGGGTATTCAAGGTCATGGTGTACAGCACACCGCTCTCGCCGGGCCAAATCAGTGTATCGGTTTTGCCATGGACCAGGGGAGAGGAGTCGAATGCGCACCAGTTGTCGTTGTCCTTTCGCAAAGAGAGGGACTCTTCATGACCGTATTCAAAGAGAATCTTGCCATCAATCAGGCTGATAATATACATTCTGGGACGCTTGCCGTTGGTAGTCACATCGCCGGAGCCCACATACATCAGCGGGTAGCCTCTGGGGTCCAGGCTGCCTGCGCCCTTAAAGCACATGCCCACATCTATGGGATCACGGGTGTAGCTGCCGTCCTCTAAGTCCAGGAAATAAATATGTCCGTCCAGAGTGGCATAGATCACTTCCACCAAATCGGTTTTTTGCTGCTTTTCGGCATATAGATTCATGTGGGATTTGGTTTCGCTGTCCCATTGTACGATCAGCGGTTGTCCGGTCCAGCCGCTGCCGGACCAGTGACCGCCTGCCAATGTGCCGGTCTTTACATCCCATTCCAAGGAAAGGGTCTCATCATTTACATTGGCGGTTCCGTAAGTGGGGGAGTTGCGGTAGTTATTGCCCCGGAAGGCGCTGATGCCGGGCAGAGCAAAGTATTCCTCTGGATCACCGAAGCTGATAGGCTGCTCCCGGTTGTAGCTGGCAACCTTGGTGCCGTTTTCAAAAATCTCCCAGTTGATGCCCCAGTTTTTAGGATCGCTGGAGGCGGTCATGGCAGGCTTGAAAATAATAGGGGGATCTGTTTCTTCAGTGGTCTCCATAGATTCTGTGGTTTCCGGAGAGCCGTCTGAGGGGGTGGAACGGGTAAAGAGCAATGCACCCAAAATCAGCACAAGGGCAGTTGCGTATAGAATAGCGGTGAACAAGAGAGACTGTAAAGGCTCTTTTTTTCTGCGCTTGCGGGTGCGGCGGCTGCGGCTGTATTGCACAGAACCGTATGTACGCAAAATGGCAAATAAGAGCACAGCAATTCCCAATATCATAAAGATTGCGCAGCCTGCCATGTTTCCGCTGCACCCGGTGAGGGTCATGCAGAAAGCAAGCAGAGCGCCTAAAGCAAATTGTTTATTCATAGGTCTGACCTCCTGGAGATTCGCTTCTGGTATTCAGTATAGCACTTTCGCGGTTTTGCCGCAAGGGTATTTTTGCCGGAATATGGGGGAAATGAAAAGTTGCGGGAGAGATTGCCATTTTTTTGAAATTGTGCTATACTGTACCCATCTTATGTGAAGGAGCAACCTATGAAACCCATTGCAGAAGTATTGGCCCTGGAGCTGGGCCAGAAACAACAGTATGTAGAAAATGTAATTGCCTTGCTGGATGAGGGCAACACCATTCCTTTTATTGCCCGTTACCGTAAGGAAATGCATGGCGCTATGGATGATACTACCCTGCGCAACCTGGAAACCAGATTGCAGTACTTGCGCAATCTGCAGGAGCGGAAGGAAGAGGTTATCAAATCCATTGAAGCCCAGGAAAAACTGACGGAAGAGTTGCAGCAGGCTATTTTGGCTGCCGCTACCTTGGCAGAGGTAGAGGATCTGTACCGTCCCTATAAGCAAAAACGCCGTACCCGTGCCACCGTGGCAAAGGAAAAGGGCTTGGAACCTTTGGCTTTGGCGATTTTTGCGCAAAATGGGGAAGACCCCGCAGTTCTGGCCCAGGATTATATCGACCCGGAAAAGGGCGTGGAAACGGTAGAGGATGCATTGGCGGGTGCCAATGATATTATTGCAGAAATGATCTCCGACGACGCGGATATCCGCAAGGCCCTGCGTGAAAAAATGGAGCGTCAGGCGATTGTCACCGTCACGGCCACCGACCCGGAAACAGATAGCGTTTACCGCCTGTATTATGAATTCTCCGCTCCCGTATCCCGGCTGCAGAATCATCAGATTTTGGCCATTAACCGCGGCGAGAAGGAAGGCTTTTTGAAGGTCACTGCTGCATTGCCCGGTCTGGAAGGGCAGGCTTTGGTTTGCCGCCATGCCTTAAAGCCCACCTTGGTGGTGTCTGCTTTTGTGCGGGCAGCGGCAGAGGATGCCTTTAACCGTTTGATCGCCCCCAGCGTGGAGCGGGAGCTGCGCAATACGCTGACCGACCGGGCGGCAGAATCTGCCATTGCCAACTTTGCATTGAATCTGAAGCCCCTCCTTATGGCCCGCCCCGTTAAGGGCTTTGTGACCATGGGCCTGGATCCCGGATACCGCAATGGCTGCAAGGTGGCGGTGGTGGATGGCACCGGCCGTGTGCTGGATACCTCCGTGGTGTATCCCACCTTCTCTCAGCATAAAAAGGACGAAGCCATCCGTATTCTCTCTGCTATGATCAAAAAGCATGGGGTTAAGCATATTGCCATCGGCAACGGCACAGCCTCCCGGGGGACAGAAGCCATGACTGTGGAAATGCTGAAGAATTTGCCCGGTGTCAGTTATATGATCGTTAACGAAGCCGGTGCGTCCGTGTATTCTGCCTCCAACCTGGCAGCGGAGGAGTTCCCGGAGTTTGATGTAAATCTGCGCAGCGCGGTTTCCATTGTCCGCCGTTTACAGGACCCCCTGGCAGAGCTGGTGAAGATCGACCCCAAGGCCATTGGCGTTGGCCAGTATCAGCACGATATGCCCCAAAAGCGGCTGGATGAAGCTCTGGGCGGCGTCGTGGAGGACTGCGTGAATGCGGTGGGCGTGGATGTGAACACCGCTTCTGTGAGCCTGCTGCAGCAGGTGTCCGGTCTTAATGGCACTACTGCAAAGAATGTGGTGCTTTACCGGGAGGAAAACGGTGCT
Source organism: Faecousia sp. (assembly GCA_045591335.1). Lineage (GTDB taxonomy): Bacteria > Bacillota > Clostridia > Oscillospirales > Oscillospiraceae > Faecousia. Next base: position 3,244 of record JAZNSR010000137.1, on the reverse strand, counting down.
TTCACCAGCCGTGCACAGCTGAAGAAAGTGCCCAAGCTGGGGCCCAAGGCTTATCAGCAGTGCGCTGGCTTCCTCCGTGTGCCGGAGAGCAAGGAAATTTTGGATAACACCGGTGTCCATCCGGAGTCCTATGAGGCTGCTCAAAAGCTGCTGGAGCTTTGCGGCTATACCAAGGCAGATATTGCCGCCGGCAAGCTGCAGGAGCTGACGGAAAAGCTGGAGCAGCTGGGCAAGGAAGCTGCCGCGGAGCAGTGCGGCGTAGGTGTACCCACCCTGGAGGATGTGGCTAAGGAGCTGCTGAAGCCCGGCAGAGATCCCCGTGACGATCTTCCTGCACCGATTTTGCGCACGGATGTGCTGGAAATGAAGGATCTGAAGCCCGGTATGGTGTTGTCCGGCACTGTGCGGAATGTTATTGATTTTGGCGTGTTTGTGGATATCGGTGTCCATCAGGACGGCTTGGTGCATATCTCTCAAGTGTGCAACCGTAAGGTGCGCCATCCTTCTGAGATCGTCCAGGTAGGCGATGTGGTGAAGGTCAGCGTGCTGGAAGTGGATGAAAAGCGCAAGCGCATCAGCTTGACCATGAAAAACATCCCCAAAGAAGCTTAATATGTAAAAAACATCAGCCGGATGTCGGCTGATGTTTTTGTTTGGGCAAGAATGTGCATTATTCATCCGTTGGCCAGACGGAATATTCGTTCTTGCTGCTTTTGACAATTACTTGGGAAACGGTTCCGTCTGTGGGGATGGTAATGTCGAAATCTCCGGTTTCAAAAATGCCGAACAGCCCGCTGAACTGAAAGCCTACATATAAAATGCCGTCCACTTGCTTGGCATGGTAGCCCAAAAATCCTCTGGGGAAGGAGCCGGGATAAAAGCCTTGTATCTGAACTTGGTTTTCTGATACCTGGATCTGCTCAATGCCTGCAGTTTCGCATGCATGAAAGCCGCAAAGCTTCCAGCCATAACGGCCAATTAAAAATGTGATCGCAATTGCCAGGAGCAATCCAACCAAAGTATACAGAATACCCTTGAAGATGTTCTTTTTCATTTCCATTTGCTCCTTTTGGAAATATGTTGTTATTGCTTATGCGTGAATTGGATGGTAGGGGGGTTCTTTTGATAAACGGATATTTCAGGTTCCCACTGGCTGATGACAGAAATGAAATAGTTTTCTGCTACCACCACATATTGGTGCATGCCGGAATCAGCATAGTATTCTTTACCCATAGATACCTTAATGTGTTCCTCAAAAACTGAACCTTCTACAATATACAGAACACTTGGAAAACCCGTGCTTTCTAGGGCGTTTTCGGAATTGCTTTCCTCCATATACTCAGGCAGATTTAATAATGCGCCTTCGTCAGTCATTTGAAATGCAGTTACAATACCAAAATCCAGGGTGACCTGATAAGCGGTACCCAGCATTCCGTCCAAACGGACGATTAGTCCGTGTGTTTCTCCCGCGATTATTTCAGCAGAGTATTTGCCGGAGGGAATTTTGCCATTATAAGCATCTATCCATTTTTCACATAGTTTTTTCATGAGGCTACCTCGTCATAAGGATGGTAAGAGCAACAAAACGCAGTATTAGTGTTTTCTGACTGCAATATGATGGTACAATATGGCAAAAAATATGTCAATAAACAATTTGTGGGAGCTGCCCTTGGCAACTCCCACAAAGCTTTTTAAATTACACGCCGGAATATGCGGCAAAGCCTGCGTCCACAGGCAGCACCACGCCGGTAATGGCGGAGGCGGAGGTGTCGTCGCAGAGGAATAAAGTTGCGCCCAGTAGCTCAGAGGCGTCCACAAACCGATTGGTGGGCGTGCCATTGAGAATCTTAGCGGAGCGAGCGGTAGGTGTGCCGTTGTCGTTAAACAGCAGGGACTTGTTCTGAGCGGAAACCAGGAAGCCGGGAGCAATGGCGTTGCAGCGAATGCCGGTGCCTGCAAAATGGGTGGCCAGCCACTGGGTGAAGTTGGAAATGCCGGCTTTTGCAGCGGAGTAAGCGGGAATCTTGGTCAGAGGGGTGTAGGCGTTCATAGAAGAGATGTTCAGAATCACGCCGGACTTCTTTGCCACCATGTCCTTGGCGAATGCCTGGGTGGGCAGCAGTGTGCCCTGGAAATTCAGCTTGAACACAAAGTCCACGCCGCTGGCTACCAGGTCAAAGAAGGACTTGCCGCCTTCTTTGGCTTCGTGCTGATATTCATTGTCGGTGGTGGCGCGGGGGTTGTTGCCGCCTGCACCGTTAACCAGAATGTCGCAGGGGCCCAAATCCCGCAGAACTGCCTGATGGACCTCCTCCAAAGCTTCCGGCTCCAGCACATTGGCCTTATAGCCTTCCATAATAAAGCCCTCTGCTTTAACCTCAGCAGCCAGTGGCTTCAGGGCAACTTCGTTCAGATCCAATGCAGCAACCTTTGCGCCGCTCTGGGCAAATGCCCGGGCCATGGCACCGCAGATCAGACCGCCTGCGCCGGTGACTACAACTACTTTGCCGGTGTAATCAATGTTTAAGGGAAGATTGATCATAATAAAACCTCCAAATAATCTTACTTTCCGGACTGCCGTTCCAGCATGTCCCAAACACCTAACATATACATAATACCCAGTGCACGGTCATACAAACCGTAACCGGGGCGAACATTTCCGGGGCCTTCGTCCCAAAGATGCCGTCCGTGGTCCGGGCGAATGTAGCCTTCAAAGCCGCAATCGTGGTAAGCTTGCAGAATGTCCAGAATGCCGGTGTCGCCGTCGCAGTCCCGGTGGCTGGCTTCAGAGAAGTCGCCGTTTTCAAAATGCTTCACATTGCGGATGTGGGCAAAGGCGATCCGGTCGCAATGCTTGCGAACGATCCGGGCCACATTGTTGTTGGGGTCTGCGCTGAGGCTGCCGGAGCAGAGGGTCAGGCAGTTGTAGGGATTGTCCACCATCTTCAAGAAACGGTCGATGTTTTCTTCATTGATGAGCAGCCGGGGCAGGCCGAAAATATCCCAGGGAGGATCATCCATGTGGATGGCCATTTTCACATCGCATTCCTCGCAGGTGGGCATAATGGCTTCCAGGAAGTACTTGAGGTTTGCCCAAAGGGTCTCATGATCCACATCCTTATAGGCTTTGAACAGCTCATCCAGTTTTGCCATGCGCTCCGGCTCCCAGCCGGGGAAGGACATGTTGTATTTTTCCGTAAAGTCCAGTATGTACTTTGCCATGGCGTTGTAATCGTCCTGGATC
>JAZNSR010000136.1:0-18240 GCA_045591335.1 Faecousia sp. | reverse complement strand
GCAGTCCAATTTCAATGTGCCCGATGAAGCTGCCAAATGGCGCATCGAGATCTTCGGTGACCGGGGCAGGCTGCTGGGCTATGGCGTCATTGGCCAGGAGGACGGCGGCACATTGGATGCCATGTTCCTGGGCGAGCAGGGCGGCTATGTCGCTCAACAGGACACCAACAAGGCAGAGGGACAGACCATTGAAGTAGAATTCGGCAATGCCTACGCAAGAGAAATTGAGAGCTTCTCCAATTCTCTGCTGACCGGTGCGCCTTTGGAAGTCCCCGCTCAGCAGGCGGTCCAGGTCCAGCGGATCATGGAAGCCGCATATAAGTCAAACGATGAAAAAGTAACTGTTACATTATAAGGAGGATATTCCTATGGCAAAGAAAGCTTCTGATTTTCGTTATAATACCGGCGAAACTAAGGTGCCCTGGGCGGCAGTGGGTGAAAACTACAATGCCGAGGATCTGATGGCTATTGTCCGTTTCCTTATGAAGGGCGAGGGCGCAGAATACGACGCAGCTATCAAGGCGGTGGAAGAAAAGGTTTATGCGCTGGATAAGGTTGCTGAGCCTCCTGCAAAGCTTTCGCTGGATGCGGAGGTTGCCAAGGCCGAGGAAATGTGTGACGAATTCCTGCGCACTGAAGGCTGCGTATTTCTCACCAACTGCACCGCCGGATTTGAGATTGCTTCCAAGTATGCAAACCTGCAGCCCGGTGATGAGGTCATCGTGCCTGCCATTACCTTTGCGGCCACTATGGCATATCCTCTGTCCATTGGCTGCAAGATCGTGTTTGCAGATGTGGACCCAGTGACCTTGAACATGGACCCCAAGGATGTGGCAAAGAAGATCACCGACAAGACCAAGATGATCGTGCCCGTGCATATTGGCGGCTACCCTGTGGACATGGATCCCATTATGGAGCTTGCCAACAAGCACAATATCATTGTTCTGGAAGATGCCGCCCATGGCTTTGGCGGTGAGTATAAGGGCAAGAAGCTGGGCACCATTGGCCACTTCGGCGCTTACTCCTTCCATGAGGTGAAGAATATGACCTCCTTCGGTGAGGGCGGTATTCTCACCACCACTATTGCAGATTTCCGCCCCGAAATGAAGCGTGCCCGCTTCCTGGGTGCAGACTTCTCCAAGAAAATTAAGAACTGGCTGTATGATGTGTGCGCAATCCCTGGTAAGGACGGCAGCAGCTTTGTTGCCACCAACTTCTCCACCACGGAGATCCAGGGCTTGGGCCTGCAGCTGCAGCTTTCCCGCTATGATAAGATTTTGGAAGAGCGTGCCCGGGCAGCCGCTTATTTGACAAACCGTTTGTCCGGCTGCGATGCCATTATTGCCCAGGATCTGGGCAACCAGGATATCAAGCCCACCTTCCACCTGTATAGCGTGATTATCGATCCGGAAAAGGCTGGTGGCGATGTGCAGCTGTTTAAGAAGAAGCTGGCCCAGAAGGGCGTTACGGAGATCGCCCACTTTGGCCCTCTGTACCGCTTTGAGGTGCTGAAGGACCGGGGCTATGACGAGGCAGCCATTGCGGCAACCTGCCCGGTGACGGAGGAGGTCTTTGACCGCCGGTTCACCCATTTCCCCATTTACGGCTTGACCCAGGAGCAGCTGGATTATATGGCAGATGCCATTTTGGAATCCATCGACGAAATGCAAAAGGGTATTTAAAAAAACAAACCGGTCACGATTTCCGTGACCGGTTTATAAAAAACTTTTATTTACTGCATTTTGGCAACGGTTACCTGCTGGTAGATTTCCGCTATGTCCGCCGCAGTGGGAGGCAGAGAGCCTTCTGTCAGGCAGGCGGCAGTGCCGTAGGTCACCGCGTTGCGCAGACAGCCGGCAGCATCCTCGCCTTTTTGGGCTGCGGCAATAAAGCCGGCCAGGGAGCTGTCACCTGCGCCAATGGTGGAGATGGCACGGATGGCAGGGGGTGTGGCAATATAGCAGCTGCCTTCGTGCAAAAGCAGTGCGCCCTGCTCACCCAGGGATACCATCACATTGGCAATGTGGTGGTCTGCAAAGATCTGCGCTTTTTCCGCTGCCTGGGCAATGGTGCTGATGGGGCAGCTGAGATATTCAGAAATTTCTTCCTGGTTGGGTTTGATGAGCCAGGGCTGGACCTCAAAAATATCCGCCATGGAGAAGGATTTGGAATCCAGCACGATTTTTGCGCCCTTAGCCTGCAAGTCTTTTAAAAATGCTTTCACCTTGTCCATGGACATGCCGGAAGCCACCCGTCCGGTGAAGGTGATCACCGTATCTTTGTCTACATCCAGCAGGTTGAACACCTCGTCCAGCAGACTGTCATCCACCCCAAAGCCGGAAAAGCTGATGCGGGTCTCCGGTTGATCCGGGCAGTGGAGGGTCAGATTTTCCCGGATTCTGCCGGGCTTTTCCAGCAGAAGGGTGGAAAGGCCTGCAGCTTCCAGCTCGGCTTTAAATTCTGCGCCGTTGTCCTTGCCCAACACCACCACGGCGGTGTTTTCTGTGCCGCCGTTTTGCAGAGCTCTGCTCAGATTCACGCCTTTGCCGCCGGCCTCCCGGGAGGTCACATGGGCCAGATTTTCGTGAAAAGCGGAAAAATGCTCTGCGTAAGCGTGGATATCATAGGCAGGATTCAAAGTGACGGTATAAATTTTCATACCTTTCCTCACAGTCTGGGTGCATGGGCCAGCAGATAGGCTTCTGCCTCTGCGCACCATACGCCGCCATTTTTTGCAACGATCTGTGCCAGTTGGGCATACATAGGATCGTTCTTTCCCAGCTCCTCCAGGTCGTCAATGGCAACCAGAGGGATATCCAGCTCGTTGTAGCATACCTTTTTTGCGCCGTTGGGCTTTTCCATGGCATAAAGGGTGGATTCCACAGCCTTCAGACCCAGAATATGGGATACCAGTGCGCCGGGGTTGATCTTGTGCTGTTCCATAAGCTCCAGTACGTCGGTCATATCCACGGGGATGCTGCCTGCGGTGCCCACTACATGGATTCCGTCGTAATGCACCCGGTACAAATTCAAGCTGCCGGGCAGGTCATGGACGGGAGGGCCAGCAAAGAAGTTGATGCAGCCGTCTTCCCGGCAGATCTTTTCTGCCATGGGGAACAGCGCAGCAACGGGCACCATCACAAATACATCGTCAAAACCGCCCTCGGACAGCTCCAGCAATGCCTGCACCGGGTCTTCCATACCGGAGGTGTTTACATAGTGCAGTTGCACGCCCTTCTGGGCTGCCTTGTCCACGGGGCACATTCTGGCGGCATAGTCCAGCCGGTCCTGGTTCAGGTCGGTGACCACCACCTGGGATACGCCCGCATAGCCGATGGCCAGTTCCACACAGCCGATGCCCATGGGGCCTGCGCCGCCCAAAATGGCAATCTTGCCGCCCTTCTTGGCACCGTCAAAACGCTCGTAGTTGGTGTAGTCAGTGTGGTAGAAGCCCTTGTAGCCGCGGATGCAGCAGCCCAAAGCCTCTGCCAAAGAGCCGGCAAAGAAGCTGTCGCCGCCGTAGGGCAGCAGGCAGCCCCGCTCCAAAACGATCTTGGGCACAACCGCGTATTTGGTGTTGCCGCCAATGTAGGGGTAGGAGTAGCCGGGGTCGTAGTTATTGGGCAGCTTCAGTGCGGGCTGAATGACCACTTTTTGGCCTACGGTCCAGTTGCCTTTCACATTCTCACCGATCTGCACGATCTCGCCGCACATTTCGTGGCCGATGATCACGGGGTTTTCGGCAATGTCGTTGGGCACACGCTTGTGGGCAGCGCCCTGCTTGATGGCTTTATAGGTAGAGGCGCAAACGGAGTCGCTGACTACCCGGATCAGCACTTCGTCGGCAGTGATTTCCGGCAGCTCAAATTCTTCCAGGCGGATATCATTGGCGCCGTACATGCGGATTGCGGTTGTTTTCATAAGAATTCCCTCCTGCATAATTGTTTCTGAATCCATTATATAAAAGACAATAAAAAAATCAAACTTCGCCACAAAAAATTGAAAATAATCATTTTATATGTTATAATAATCAAAAATAATCATTGGAGGAGGGCGTCATGCTGATCAATGAACGGCATAATTTGATTATTATGGAGCTGCAGAAGAATCCGGAGATCACCGTGCGGGAAATGGCAAAGAAGCTGAATTATTCTGAGCCAACCATTCGCCGGGATTATACGGAGCTTGCCCGCCGGGGGATCATCACCAAATGCTATGGCGGCGCCATCTTAAACCGCTATGCGGGGGCAGCAGACCGGGAGATCCCTTTTATTCTCCGGGAAAATGAGCGCAGCAAGCCCAAGGAAAAAATGGGCATGCTGGCATCCAAATATATCCGTGACGGTATGGTGATAATGTTGGACGGCTCCACCAGCGCTTACCATTTGGTGCCTTATCTGTCCAAATTTAAGGATATTATCGTGATCACCAGCGGCGCAAAGACCGCTGTGGCGTTGGCAGAGCTGCAGGTCCCGGTGTTTTGCACAGGCGGCAGAATGCGCACCAATTCCTTTTCGTATATTGGAAAGGAAGCGGAGGACGCAGTGCGCAAATACAATGCCGATATTGTTTTTTTCTCCTGCCACGGGCTTTCTGCCGACGGCAGGATGAGCGATCCCTCTGTGGATGAATGCCATCTGCGGCAGGTGATGCTGCAAAAAGCGCAAAAAAAATACCTGCTGTGTGACAGCAGTAAAATGGACAAGGTGTACTTTTACGATATGGGACATATCCAGCAGCTGGACGGTGTGATCTCCGATCAACCGCTGCCCAAAGCGATTGCCGATAAGCAAGCGTAAACAGGGCATGTTGCTATCATTTGCAACACGCCCTGTTGAAAGGTGTATATTTGACTTAATTGGCAAGGGCAAAGCAATGCCGGATAAAGGCCAGGGCATTTTCCGCTTGCTCTGAGCTGGCGCAGATGCAGATGGCAGCGTCCCCTGGGAAGGTATAGGCATCTTGAAATGCTTGGGTGGCTGCTTGCAAAGAAATGGCCACGGGAACGGGTTCGCCCATCAGCTCCGGTTTTTGCGGGTCAGGCCGCTGGGCAAAGGCATCTGCCAGCCCGCCGTTTGCCGCATCCTGCTGGGCGATCAATTGACCGTCAACATAGTAAAGATAGGGTGCAAGGGCAGAAAGCTCTTCCGCAGTGAGTACCGCCCGCAGGTCCACCGCATATTCCAGATAGGCATAATAGAGTATCAGATCCGGGTCGCCGGCAAAGCAGTCCACAGATCTGGCTGCCACCATGGCGGTGAAGGCCTGCATGGAGGAATAAAGCTCCTGGGTGATCTGCTGATCCATCTGAATATTCAGATGCGACTGAATACTTAAGTCATATTCTTTCAAATCAATGCCGGCAGCCTGGGCATATTCCTGCAGAAAGACATCAGCAGAGGTATGGGTTTGCCCGCCGAAAAATATACCGGTGAAGGCATAGTCCTTTTTTGTGATGAGATTTACAGTAAAGCCAATGACCACCGCCAGTGCCACCACCAGTGCCACTGTTTGAATGCCGTAATACTGGCAGAAATATGCCAGCCGTTCTTTGAAGCTTTTGTCCTTCATGGCTTTCCATTGCTCTTTATGAGCCTCAAAAATGGTCATAAATCTCACTCCCCTGGTTAAAGTGTAACGGGGAAAAGGGGGAAAGTCAAGGCAATAAACCGTTGGCAATTGTAAAATGTTTTTGAATTTCCTGCAGATATGCTCTTGGAATCTCCGGGGCGGTGCGATATAATAATCATATTCCCTAAAATAGAGAGGAATGCAAGATGGGTAAAATTTTTCGATGGGATTCGCCGCTGATGCGGTTTATGATGCTGATCACCAATTTGATGTGCCTGAATGTGCTCTGGCTGCTTTGCTGCCTGCCGGTGGTCACTGCCGGCGCAGCCACCGCGGCTATGTACAGTGTGATCTTTTTGTATATCCAAAAGCAGGATGATGGGGTGCTTAAGCCTTATTTCAAGGCGTTTCGAGAGAATTTTAAATCCGTCACCCCCGTGTGGATTCTGCACCTTTTGATCGGTGCGGCCCTGGGCGCAGAGGCTTTTTATTTGAGCCAGGGGTCAGCGCTATGGCTGAAGGTGGTTTTTGGGATCCTGGCGTTTTTGTATATGGGGGTGGGCGCATATTTATACCCCATTTTGGCCCGGTATGAAACCACCCGGAAGCAGGCATTGATGAACAGCATTCTGCTTTCTGTCCGGCATATTTTCACCACGGTCTGTGTGGTGGCTTTGCAGGCAGTGCCGGTGGCGCTGATTTTGCTGAAGCCGGATTATTTTTGGAAAAGCATTTTATTCTGGACTGTGGGCGGTTTTTCGCTGATTGCTTATTTGTGCGGAAAAATGATCCTGCCGGTTTTGAAAAAATATGACCCTCAGCCTGCTGAGGAAGAAGAGGAAGGGAGCGAGGCATAATGGCATTTCTGGTGGATACGCACATGCATTCGGAGTATTCTCACGATAGCGACTGCCCGGTTTCTGCCATTTATGAAGCTGCGGTGGAAAAGGGCTTGGATCTGGTGTGCATCACGGATCATTGTGATATTTATGCCAACCAGGATCATCAGCAGGTTTTGCAGACCCGGAAGCAGATCGTGGAGGGTATCCGAAAGGACATTGCCGGGTATAGCGGCCTGCAGATCCTTATTGGCGTGGAGCTGGGGGGCGGGTTTATTGACCCGGCGCTTGCCCAGGCGGTGGTGGACAGCCAAAGCTTTGATGTGGTCATTGGCTCTGTGCACGGCATTATGTTCCGGGGGGAGCGGAAGTCCACCTCTAAGTTTGATTTTGGAGCAGTGGATGAAGCTGTCATGCTGGAATACCTGGATGGCTATATGGATGCGGTGGTGTATATTGCGGAGAAGCTGGATGTGGATGTGCTGGCCCATGTGACCTATATTTTCCGGTATATCAACGGTAAGTATCAAAAGAATCTGGACTGGCGCAGTCAGGAGGAAAAGCTTCGCCGGATTTTCCGTGCCATTATTCAAAGAAATATTGCTCTGGAGATCAACACCTCCTGTGTGGGCAGTTTTTACGATGAATGGCTGCCCAATAAGGAGCTGATCGACCTGTATCTGGAAATGGGCGGACGGCTGTTTACCCTGGGCTCCGATGCCCATAAAGCCCAAAAGATCGGCTTGGGCTTTCCGGAGGTTATGGATTATTTGCGCAGCCGGGGCGTTACTCAGCTTGTGTATTATAAAAACCGGCAGCCCCGGTTTTATTCCATTGCAGAAGGGTAACGGATATGAATTATACATTACTGATGGAGCTGGTTTCCCGCATCGGCTGCGGCATTGCCATGGGTGGCGCAGAGACCTACCGGGTGGAAGAAAGCGTCAACCGGATCCTGGGGGCTTATGGGGTGGAATCCCGGGTATACTCTGTGCCCAATAGTTTGATCATCACTATTATGATCCCTGGGCAGTCCCCCATGACCCAGCTTTGCCGCATGGAGCGTAAGGGTACGAACCTGGATGCTGTGGAGCAGTATTCCAACCTGGGGCGGCGGATCTGCGCCCAAAAGCCGGAGCTGGAAACTGCCATGCAATGGCTGGAGGATACGGAAAAAGCCAAAAAGCAGTATGCGTTACCTGCGCTTTTGGCAGGCAATATGCTGGTTGCCTGGGGTTTTTGTATTTTCTTTGGCGGCAGATGGATGGATTCCGTTTGCGCCATGGCTTGCGGCCTGCTTTTGGGCATTGCGGAGCATTTTATGGGCAAGCTGAAAACCAATGTGTTTTTCCTGAAGGTGGCGGCGGCATTTTTGATGGCGGCCCTGGCTTATGGCATCAGTGCCTTTGGTATCGTGCCCAATGTGGACTCGGCGGTAATCGGCACGCTGATGCTTTTGGTGCCGGGACTGCTGTTTACCAACGCTATGCGGGATATTATTTTTGGTGACACCAATTCCGGTATCAACCGGGTGGTGGAGGCGCTGCTTATTGCTGTGGCGGTGGCGCTGGGAACGGCTATTGCCTGGAATTTGGTCAACGGGATCTATCCGCTGCCCCAGCAGCTGGAGACTCTTGCCCACAGCCCATGGGTCACTTGCTTTGTAAGCTTTGTGGCCTGCGCGGGATTTGTGATTGTGTTTAATATCCATGGCAAGGGTAAGCTGCTTTGCGCCCTGGGCGGTGTGATCACCTGGGGGGCTTACTGCCTGGCGCTGCAATTGGGCTGCGGCAATTATTTGTGCTGCTTTATTGCCACCTGCGCTGCTGCGGTGTTTTCTGAGGTCATGGCAAGGGTACGGAAATATCCTGCCATATCCTATTTGGTCATCTCCTTGCTGCCCTTGATCCCCGGAGCGGGAATCTATTATTGCGCCCTGTATGCCATCCGGGGCGATATGCAAACGGCGGTGCAATATGGCATTGACACCTTGGCGGTTGCCGGTGTGATGGCGGCGGGTATTTTGGTAGTCAGTACGGCTGTCCGTATGTGGACGGCCCGAAAAATGAGGTAAGGAACATGGGAAATGAGATTTTATTGTTAGGAAAAAAGATTTTTTGGGATCAGTCGGAAGTGCTGATGGATTATCAGCCGGATGAAAATTGGCAGGATATTTGGGATGCCAAGCTGGGCCATTGGGAGTGCAAGGACGGTTATCTGATCGGCAGTGAGCCGGGAAATTTCGGCGGCATTTTGCTGAGCAAGGAATACTTTCCGGATAATGTGATGATGCGCTTTTCCATGTCCACGGTGCTGCCTGCCACCCGGGATCTGAACGCGGTGTTTTGCACCACCTGGGATGATTCTGTGAATTATTTGAAAAAGTCCTATGTGGTGGGGTTGAACGGCTGGTATGAGAACAAAAGCGGCATTGAGCGGTTCCCGGAGGAGGAGCTGCGTAGCTTAACTTCTTTGTATCATTACACCCCCGGCACGGAGGTGGAGATCCTCACCGGCGCCATTGACGGTCATTGCTTTCTATTTGCTGATGGGGTGCTGATCCAGGAGCTGATCGATAGTGACCCTATCCGGGGCGGTCATGTGGGCTTTTCGCCCTATTCCACTATTTTAAAGATCCGCAATATCCAGGTGCGGAAGATCGCCTGGGAAAAGCGGGATCAGGTTTATGAACCGGAGTTTTAAGAAAATCCCGACGGTGCTGAAATAGGTAGCGTCGGGATTTTGCCGCAAATAAGGCTTGCGGGTAAGGGCAGATGCTATTATAATGAAGGGCGGAAACAAACAATGGGAATGTTATCACTTTTGAAATATATGGCAATCAATTTGTGAGGGACCCGTATCATCGATGGTTGCTATGGTGAAAATGATAAGGGAGAAGTTAAAATGAAGATTGAAAACGGTTTGTTTTATCTGGAAACTGCCAACACGGTTTATGCCTTTAAGCTGCTGAAAAACGGCTATTTGCAGCATTTGTATTATGGGGCAAAAGACGCCTGTGTTTTAGAAGACGGCTTTATTAATCGCAACGCCAATGTACGATACAGCCAGGAATTTTCCTATTGCCTGGAGAATATTCCCCTGGAATATTCCTCTGTGGGTAAGGGCGATGTAAGGGAGCCTATGGTGGTGGTGACCCGTGCGGATGGCTGCTTCACCGGAGATTTTGTGTATGAAAGCCACAGGGTTGCAGGCAAGCAGGCCTTAAGCACCCTGCCCTCCGCTTATGGCGCGGAGGAAGAGCTAACGGTGTTTTTGAAGGATAGAACCAGCGGTTTGACCCTGGAGCTGCATTATTCCGTGTTTGCGGATACGGATGTGATCGTCAGAAGCAGCCGCCTGGTCAACACCTCCCGGCAGGAAGTGACCGTCAACCGTTTGCTCAGCGCACAGCTGGATTTTAACGGGCAGTTTACTGTTACCTCCTTCGCCAATGCCTGGGCAGAGGAGCTGCACCGCTGCACCACTCCGGTGGTGGGCGGTAAGTTTGTGATCGCCTCCCGGGCGGGCATCAGCGGCTACCGGGCCAACCCCTTCTTTATGCTCTCCCGGAATGCCGATGAGGACGCAGGGGAGTGCTATGGGATCAATTTGATTTACAGCGGCAACCATTACAGCGCCATCGATGCCAATGTGTATGGACAGACCCGTGTGGTCACGGGCATTAACCCGGAAATGTTTGCTTATCATCTGCCCGCCGGAGAAGCCTTTGAAGCCCCGGAAGCAGTGCTGGCTTATTCTGACTGTGGCTTTAACGGTCTTTCCCAGCGGTTGCACCGGTTTGTGAAAAACCACATTATCCGCGGAGAATATCAGCACCGGGTCCGGCCTGTGCTGCTAAATTCCTGGGAGGCCAATTACTTTAGTATTGACAGGGAAAAGTTGGTGAAGCTGGCGGAATATGCCAAGGATGTGGGCATTGAAATGCTGGTGGTGGACGACGGCTGGTTTAAAAACAGAAACGACGACCACCGGGCTTTGGGCGACTGGATCCCGGACCGGGAAAAGCTTCCCCATGGCTTAAAGCCGTTGGTGGATGAGATCAACGGCTTGGGCCTGCAATTTGGCATTTGGATGGAGCCGGAAATGATCAGCGTGGATTCTGACCTTTACCGGGCACACCCGGATTGGGTCATGGCCTGCGAAAACCATAGCGAGGGCAGAAATCAGCGGATCCTGGATCTGCTGAATCCCCAGGTGGAGCAGTTTGTGGTCCAGGCGGTCAGCAATGTGTTGGACAGTGCCAATATTACTTATATTAAGTGGGATATGAACCGGATATTTTCTGATGTTTGGTCTCCCAGTCACCCGGGCGGTCAGACGGAAACCGTTCACCGGTATTATTTGGCCCTTTATAGAATCATGGATACCCTGACGAAAAAGTACCCCCATGTGCTTTTTGAGGGCTGCTCTTCCGGCGGTTTGCGGTTTGATCTGGGCATTCTCAGCTATTTCCCGCAGAACTGGGCATCGGATAATACCGACGCGGTTTGCCGTAAGCGCATGCAGAATTCCTATTCCTATGGTTATCCCCAGCTGGTATACACCAACCATGTGTCCATTTGCCCCAACCATCAAACCGGACGCTCCACCAGTCTGGAGCACCGCTTTTTGGTGGCCAGCGCAGGCAATTTTGGTTATGAGCTGAATTTCACCCTGCTTTCGCAGCAGGAGCGGGATGCGGTCCGTGAGCAGGTGGCATGGTATAAGGCTCACCGGGAGCTTTTGCAGTTTGGTCAGCTGAGCAGAACGGAAAAGGGTTGGGTCATCCGTCACGGTGACCAGCAGGTGGAGTTTGACCTGCGGGATGTAGCCTATTTGGATAACGGAAATTGATTTGTTTTTTAAAGGCCCGGCGTAGAAAAAAGAAAGCCTTCATTTACCTGGAGGGGAATTTGTGTTATAGTATAAGCACAAAATCAGTTTAGAGATATGGAGCTTATAATATGAAAAAGTATTTGTATGAGACCCATTTGCATACCAGTGAGGGCAGTGCTTGCAGTCAGGTGCCTGCCGCGGAGATGGCCCGGCGTTATCATGCAGCCGGTTATACGGGCATTGTGATCACGGACCATTTTTACTGGGGCAATACGGCTATTGACCGGTCACTGCCCTGGGAACAATGGGTGGAAGCCTTTTGTAAAAGCTATGAAAATGCCAAGGCTGAGGGTGATAAGCTGGGGCTGCAGGTGTTTTTCGGCTGGGAGTCCGGCTACCGGGGAACGGAATTTTTGGTGTATGGCTTGGATAAAAGCTGGCTGCTGGCCCACCCGGAAATCCGAGATTGCTCCGTTGAGGAGCAGTATGCCCTGGTTCATGCTCATGGGGGCATTGTGATCCATGCCCATCCCTTCCGGGAGGAGCATTATATCAAAGAGGTGCGCCTGTTCCCGGACCATGTGGACGGGGTGGAGGCTATCAACGCTACCCATACCAGCCTGGATAGTGTGGTGCACAGAAGCGCGGTGTGGAATCAAAAAGCGTTGGATTATGCTAAGGAGCATGATCTGCCTATCATCTCCGGTTCTGACCAGCATAGGCGGGATATGATCGGCGGTGGTATGGTGTTTACCCGAAAAATTGCGGATATTCATGATCTGTGCAAGGCGATTATTGGCAGGGAAGCGGTGGAATATCTGGATGGCACGGACCCCTATTGGCGGCAGCGGTTCGCCCAGCGCAAATTTGCCTGCCCCAGCTTCCCTCATCTGCTCCATGGTGCGGATTACAACCCGGAGCAATGGCTGGCGGATAAGGATACCGTTTGGAATGAAGATATGCGGCTGATGAAGCTGGCAAATTGCAATGAAATGAGCGTTGGCATCTTCTCCTGGGCGGCTTTGGAGCCGGAGGAGGGGCAGTATGATTTTTCCTTTATGGATGAGATCATTGAGAAGATCCACAAAAATGGCGGCAAGGTGATTTTGGCAACTCCCTCCGGTGCCCGTCCCCGGTGGATGGCAGAAAAGTATCCGGAGGTGCTGCGGGTCAACGAGCGGCTGGAGCGGATGCATTATTCCCAGCGGCATAACCATTGCATGACCTCTCCGGTCTACCGTCAAAAGGTGGCGCAGATCAACAAATTGCTTTCTCAGCGTTATGGCAAACATCCGGCGGTGGTGGCATGGCACATTTCCAATGAGTATGGCGGTGAGTGCCGGTGTCCTCTGTGCCAGGAGGCATTCCGGGATTACCTGCGCAAAAAGTACGATAATGACATCAATAAGCTTAATCAGGCTTATTGGTCCAGCTTCTGGAGCCATCAGTTTGGGGATTTCTCCCAGGTGGAGGCACCCAGCATGCTGACTGATCAGGTTATGCATGGGCTGAATTTGGATTGGCGGCGGTTTATGACCCACCAAACCAGGGATTTTATTGCGCATGAGATCGCGGCGGTCCGTGAGGGCGGTTCTCAGCTGCCCGCTACCATCAATATGATGTGGGGCTTTTATGACTTGGACTATAACGCCCTGGCGGATGTGATCGACTTTGCCTCCTGGGACAGTTACCCGGATTGGCACAGGGGCCGTCAGGCATACACTGCCTCGGAGGCTGCTTTCTGGCATGATTATTTCCGCTGCATGAAGCAAAAACCTTTTTTGCTCATGGAGAGTGCGCCGGGCCTGGTGAACTGGCATCCGGTGAACAAGCTGAAGCGCCCGGGGATGGACACTCTGCAGTCCCTGCAGGCGGTGGCTCACGGCGCAGATTCCGTGCAGTATTTCCAGTTCCGCAAGAGCCGGGGCAGCGTGGAAAAATTCCACGGCGCTGTGGTGGATCATGTGGGAACAGAGCATACCCGTGTGTTTAAAGCTGTGCAGCGCACCGGTGAGATTTTGCAGAAGATCGATGAGGTGGCGGGCAGTCATACCGCATCCCGGGTGGCAATCGTGTTTGATTGGGATTGCCAGTGGGCGGTGGATGATGCCCAGTTTATGAAGACCCCCAAAAAGTATGCGGAAACCGTCCAGGAATACCACAGGTACTTCTGGAACCGGGGCATCAGTGTGGATGTGGTCAGCACCAAGGCCGATTGGCATTTGTATAATTTGGTGATCGCGCCTATGCTGTATATGGTCAGCCAGGAGACCATAGACAAGATCGACCAATACCTGTATGAGGGCGGTAATTTTTACGCTACCTATACTTTGGGTATGGTCAACGAAACGGATCTTTGCTATTTGGGCGGCTTCCCAGGCGGCAAGCTGAAGGAGATTTTTGGCATTTGGAACGAGGAGCTTGATAGCTTGTACGACGGGCAGAGCGTGCAGATTCAGGGCTTTGGCGGCTGCTTCACAGGTGTGGATTGCTGCGAGCTGATCCATGCCAACACAGCACAGGTGTTGGCGAGCTATGCTTCGGAATTCTATGCGGGCATGCCGGCTTTGACGGTGAAGCCGCACCATAGAGGCAAGGCCTATTATCAGGCTTTCCGGGATACGGGGGCATTTAAACAGGCTGCATTGGATCAGATCACAGAGGAATTGGGTATTGCCGGTGTGATTCCCGGCTGCGGAAATGGGGTCACTGCCCATGCCCGTTATGCGGAGGATACCCAGTATTTGTTCGTGGAGAATTATATGGACGATCCCGCGGAAAATGTGGATTTGGGCGGCAGCTTTACGGATATGGAATCCGGCGAGACGGTCAGCCGGGTCACCTTGCCCCCCTTTGGCATTCGTGTTCTCAAGCGGAATATCTAAAAGGTAGGTAACCGGGGCCATAAGCCCCGGTTTTTTTACGGAAAATACTTGAAAAATGCAGGAATATGTGGTATGAAATAAGTGGAAATTCAAAGAAACGAGGTGCCCTTATGGAAGAAAATACCAATCATGTACACGAATATGTAGATACTGTTGTACCTGCCACCTGCACAGAGCAGGGTTATACGCTGCATCGCTGCCAATGCGGTCACGAATATAAAGATAAATTCGTGGGCCTTCGGAAGCATAAATTCGAGGTGGTTGCAGAGACAGAGCCTGGCTGCGTAACCGAGGGTAAGCGGGATCTGCGTTGCGAGGTTTGCGGCGCAACTGACAGTGAGATTGTCCGCGCTACCGGCCATAAGTGGGCCCATTGGAACATTGAAACTGCTCCCACCTGTACCGAGGAGGGCCACCGCTTCCGTTACTGCAAGACCTGCGGTGAGAAGGAAGAGCAGAAGATGAAGCCTAAGGGACATAAGCTGACCAATCCGCAGAAGTCTGAAACGGAAAAGGGTGTTAAGATCTATTTCTGCACCAATTGCGGTGCGTCTGTGCGTAAGGAATCCTTCTTCCGTCGCAATAAAGTTAAGCTGATCGCTGCCGCAGTGATCGCCGGTGTGGTGGCTTTGGTGGCTGCCGGACTGTATATTTACTTCGGCGTTATCGCGTAATAGCATTTTTGCAGGGGAGGGTCTATGACCCTCCTGTTTGCAATTTTGCACAAAATCCGAGGGCTTTGATTGTACAGGTTGTAGGTATTCCAAGGATACTTTTTGCCTGTGCTTCCATATTACTATGGTAATATGGAAATTGTCATGTATAATGTAGGTGTGGATTTATCACTTTTCATTCTTAAAGGAGGTCTACCCATGTCCATTTTCGACAAATTGTTTGGCGGCAACAGCGCACCCCAACCTGCAGCAAAGCCTGCCAATGAAAAGAAGGTTTTCACATTCTCCGCCTTGCCGGAATCTTTGGCACAGCTGCAGGCTCTGCCGGAGGCTGCCCTGGACGATCCTTATCAGACTGCCGCGCTGACGGTTTGCGCTCTTTGCGCTTATGGCGCAGAGCCCTCTGTGGGTGCGGAAATGCTCAACTGGCTCCGGGGGCCCAGACCCCTGACTCCCAGTGAGCTGAGCTTTTTGAAAGACCGTTTCCGTGACGGCAAGCATTATGTGCCCTTCTCTTATTTTAACGGCGCAGTGCCGGATAATGATTACACCCCCAGCCAGCCCTACACGCTGCAGATTGAATCCAATCCCTATTCCGATGCCAATCCCGGCTATAAAAAGCTGTTTATTAAGAGCGGCGGTGCCGACAGTGCCCGGGAGATCGTTTTGCGTATGCGTGGGGACGGCAAGTGGTTTTTGTGGGATCAGTTTTTGATGGTGGGCATCCGTGATCCCAAATCCGCTGATCCCTGGGCATAAAGGCGGTGGCATTTATGCGGATCGGCAAAACGGTTTTTTTGTGCGCTCTTTGTTCCACCTTGGTTTTCCCCCTTTTCGGCTGCCGTCCCAAGGATCATATTTTGGACGGCCCGGGTATGGTAAATGATCTGACCTGGAAGGATTTCACCCTTAGCCGCAGTGACAGCAACGCCCAGTATTGCTTTTGGTTTACGGTGGAGAAGACGGATAACGGTTTTGTGCTCACCGGGGAATGCCGGGACGATCAGGGGTTCAACTATCTTTGCCAGGAGGGCGTAGAGCTTTCCGGTGATGATATTCGCTATTTGCGTTCGCTGTATCTGGGTGATCTGCCGGATTATGTACCGGCTGAGGAGGAAGAACTGGTTTCGGACAATTTATCCATTTCCCTGACGCTCACATATTTGGACGGTCAGCAGGGGAAGAAGCGTTGTTCCCCAGCGCTTTCCCTGGAGCTGTATGAAAAATTTTTGCCTTATTTTATGAATCAATAATCAGAAAGGATTTTTTATTATGGGACTTATTAAAGCAGGTATTGGTGCTATTGGCGGTGTATTGGCCGATCAGTGGAAGGAATATTTTTATTGCGATGCCATGGATGTGGACACTCTGGTCATTAAGGGTCAGAAGCGTGTTTCCGGCCGCAGCTCCAACACAAAGGGCAGCGATAATGTTATCACCAACGGCTCCGGCATTGCTGTTGCTGACGGCCAGTGCATGATCATTGTGGAGCAGGGCAAGGTGGTTGAGGTTTGTGCCGAGCCCGGCGAATATACCTATGATACCTCTACCGAGCCCTCCATTTTCGCAGGTTCTTTCGGTGAAAGCCTGAAGAATACCTTTAAGGCCATTGGTAAGCGTTTTACCTATGGCGGCGACACCGGCAAGGATCAAAGAGTGTATTATTTCAACACCAAGGAGATCATCGGCAATAAATTTGGCACACCCAGCCCCATTATTTTTGAGGTGATGAACAAGCGGTTGGGCTTTAGCCGCACGGTGAATGTTCGCTGCAACGGTGTGTATTCCTATGTGATCTCCGACCCGGTGCTGTTCTACACCCGTGTTTGCGGCAATGTGGAATATGCCTACACCAGAGATCAGATTGATGAGCAAATGCGCACAGAGTTTATCTCCGCCCTGCAGCCCGCGTTTGGCGCTCTGGCAGAGCTGGAGCTGCGTCCCGCTCAGCTGCCCGCCAAGGCCAATGAGCTGAAAAAGGCCATGAACGAGGCTTTGCAGGCAGAGTGGGTGGACCGGGGTATTTCCGTTGAAAAGATTGCTCTGAATCCTATTACCCTGAATCCCGAGGATATGCAGAAGATCCAGGAGATGGAGGAATCTGCATCCTATGGCTCCAATGCAGCCATGATGGCTGGCCGCATGACCACTGCCACTGCGGATGCCATGCAGA
Organism: Faecousia sp.; assembly: GCA_045591335.1. Classification (GTDB taxonomy): domain Bacteria; phylum Bacillota; class Clostridia; order Oscillospirales; family Oscillospiraceae; genus Faecousia. The sequence continues at coordinate 1,262 of JAZNSR010000136.1, read as the reverse complement.
CCGCAGCCGGTAACTCTGCCGGTGCGCTGAACGGCTTTATCGGCATGGGCATGGCAGGTAATGCCATGGGCGGCGGCTTCAATGCTGCCCAGCAGTTTTATGCCATGGGTCAGCAGCAACAGCCCCAGGCTGCTCCTGCTCCTGCAGCGGACGGTTGGAAATGCGCCTGCGGTGCGGTTGCTACCGGAAAATTCTGCCCGGAGTGCGGTGCAAAAAAGCCTAAGCCTCAGATGGCTGATGGCTGGAAGTGTGCTTGCGGCGCAGTTGTCACAGGTAAATTCTGCCCCGAATGCGGCGCTAAGAAGCCCGAGGATAGCGGCAGCTGGAAGTGCGCCTGCGGTGCATCCAACACCGGAAAATTCTGCTCTGAATGCGGCGGCAAAAAGCCTGCCGGCGTTCCCCAGTATAAATGCGATAAGTGCGGCTGGCAGCCTGCCGACCCCACCAAGGCTCCCCGCTTCTGCCCGGAATGCGGCGATCCCTTTGACAACGGCGATCTGATCTAAATGTATTTTAATTGATTTAAGGGAGTGAGAACATTGTCTGTATTGCAGCAATATAAATGCCCTTGTTGTGACGGTGCCATTGAGTTTGACACCAATCTGCAAAAAATGAAGTGCCCTTATTGCGGCTCGGAATTTGAAATGGAGACCTTGCAGGCTTATGATGCTGAGCTCAGTGCCATGCCGGAAGAAAATATGACCTGGGATACCACTGCCGGAAGCCAGTGGGAGGATGAGGAGTCCCAAGGCCTGCGCACCTACTGCTGCAACAGCTGCGGCGGTCAGATCGTGGGCGATGAGACTCTGGCGGCCACCGAATGCCCCTTCTGTGGCAACCCGGTGGTGATGATGGAGCAGTTTGCGGGCATGCTGAAGCCGGATCTGGTGATCCCCTTCAAGGTGGATAAAAAAGCCGCCATGGAGGCGCTGAAAAACCATTATAAGGGCAAGGTGCTTCTGCCCAAGGTGTTTAAAAATGAAAACCATATTAAAGAGGTCAAGGGCTTGTATGTGCCCGTTTGGCTCTTTGATACGGATGCGGACGCCCATGTGCGCTACCGCGCCACCCGCACCCGGGTTTGGAGCGACAGTGAGTATAACTATACGGAAACCGCTTATTATTCCGTCACCCGCGCAGGCGGCATCGGCTTTGCCAATGTGCCCGTGGACGGCTCCACCAAAATGGACGACGCTATGATGGAGTCCATTGAGCCTTACCACATGGAGGACGCGGTGGATTTCCAAACTGCTTATTTGGCG
>JAZNSR010000135.1:0-15887 GCA_045591335.1 Faecousia sp. | reverse complement strand
AGCAGTACTTTGATACGGCCTATAGCATCTACAGCGGCAAATGTCCTCAGCCTCCCAAGCTGAAGCCGGAAAATGCCCCCTATCATGCCCTTTCTCCCTCTATGATTATGCTTTCAACAGCCCAAGTGCTTCGCAAGCTGGATTTTGAAAAGTACAACGCCATTGCCAAGGAAGCCGTTGGCGAAATATTGAAGCATATGACACCCAAGGGGCTTTTGGAAAACGTGGGACTCAACGGAGAATTCATAGATACCCCCACCGGAAGAACGGTCAATCCCGGGCACAGCTTAGAAGCAGCGTGGTTTTTGATGGCGGAGGGTATCTATCAAAAGGACCGGAAGCTAATGGAGCTGGGAAAGGATATTATCGACGTATCCATGAAGCTGGGTCTTGTGGACGGCGGTATTATTGCCTTCTGCGATTGCGACGGGTACCCGGCATCTGCGCTGGAGTGGGATATGAAGCTGTGGTGGCCTCAGTGTGAGGCAATCATCGCCAACCGCCTGTGCTATGAGATTTTTAAAGAAGAAAAATATCTGAAGCAGTACGAAGCACTGAAGGAATATGCCTTCAGCCACTTTGCCGATCCGGAACACGGTGAATGGTACGGTTATCTGCACTATGACGGAACGCCCTCCCATACCCTCAAGGGCAATATTTTCAAAGGACCTTTCCACCTGCCCCGCATGTTACTTCTGCTGGACAAGATGGAACGCGGAAAATCGCTTTTATAATAAGGACGTGAAAAAGCGTGAGCACCTATTTATTTGATTTTGATGGCACTCTCGGGGATTCCATGCCCTTTTTTGCAGAGGGGATTCTTGCCATATTGAAAAAGTATCGTATTGCATATCCGGAGGATTTGGTTAAAATCGTAACGCCTTTGGGCTATGCGGGCACTGCCAGATATTGTATCGAGATGTTAGGAACGCCTCTTACGGTGGAATCCTTTGTGGAGGAACTAAAGGACTATTTGTTTCCTGCATACAGGGACGCAGTGTCCTTAAAACCGGGCGTTGCGGATTATTTAAAGGCGCTCCGGAGGGAAGGACATTCCCTGAATCTGCTTTCCGCCAGTCCCCGCAAAATGACCGCCACGGCATTGCAGCGCTGCGGTGTCATTGACCTGTTTGATAACGTTTGGTCCTGCGAGGATTTTGGCATGGGCAAGGACAATCCCCAAATATTCGTTGCCGCTGCACAAAGAGCAGGCGGTGTAATTGCCGATACGGTTTTGTTCGATGATAATTTGCAAGTAATAAAAACAGCGGCAAAGGCCGGGATTCAAACAGTGGGCGTATATGATGCGTCCAGCGCCGATTATACGGAACAAATCAAAGAGGTGACAGACCGGTTTATTTACACTTTTGAAGACTTAACAGGAGGTTTGCAATGAAAGTACAGTTTTTAGGAACTGCTGCGGCAGAGGGCTTTCCCGCAGTGTTTTGCAATTGCGAATACTGCCAAAGCGCAAGAAAGCTGGGCGGCAAGAATATCCGCACCCGTTCTCAGACCTTAATAAATGATGATTTGCTGATTGATTTTCCGGCAGATACCTACCATCATTTCCTGCAAAACAACATAGAAGGGGACAAAATAAAGTATTTGTTCATCACCCACTCCCACTCGGACCATTTCTATCCTGCCGAACTGGATATGCGGGGAGAGGTCTATGCCAAAAACAAGCGAGAGGAGTTTCTTCAGGTATATTGCGGAAGCGGCGCATATGAAAAAATCAGCGGTGGTGAAAAGCGCCTGAAGAACGTTTCTACACATCTGCTGGAACCCTTTCAGACCGTTTTTGTGGGCAATTACGAGATTACCCCTTTGCCCGCAAGACACGCCACGGGAGACGGGGCGCTGTTTTACATCATCCGTGGAGATAAGACTCTGCTGTATGCCCATGACACAGGTCATTTCTATGATGAGGTTTTTGAGTTCATTAAGGAAAAAGGCATCGTGTTTGACATGGTGAGCCTGGATTGCACCAACATTGACATTCCCATTACAGATGAAGGCTCCCATATGGGTTTGCCCAATATTGGACGAGTTCTGAATCGGCTGGCGGACATAGGTGCCATAAACAGCAAAACAATTCGGTATGTCAATCATTTTTCTCATAACGCAAACCCCCAGCACCACATTCTGGAACAGCGTGCCAAGGAATACGGCTGCCATGTTTCCTATGACGGATGCTGTGTTTGCATATAAATATCCTTTCCCTCTTACAAAACAGGGACTGGGGCAAAACTTACATTTTGCCCCAGTCCCTGTTTATTAGATAGTATGTAATCCCAGCATATGGAAAAATACGATAATATGCGTTTCCTTACAGCCCCTTCATGTATTATAATCATAACACGACCGGTGGTTATGATTAGATTTTATCGGGGGTTGGTTCGTCTGGTTCTGTTATATAACGCTTGAATATGCTCCGCAAAAGTATATTGCTCAGACCTACGTAGATTCCGGGAATTATGACCATAACCGGAAAAGAAAAGAAAAAGAAAAAAACGGTCACCGCAACAGCTGCAGCAGTAATGGCGATCAGCAGGATCAGCTTGGGAAAGCTGACCAGAGCGATTCGGAAGGTATTGATCAATAAAACCTTTGTGGTATCCTCAAAGCGGCTTAAATAGCCATACCAAAGCAGCATCCAGCCTGTGCCAAATATTACTGATGCCAGTAGCAGAGCAAAAATGATGGCATGAAGGGAAGCTTTCCACAGCAGCAAAGTATTCAGCGCAAGGGGTATCGTTATCAGCAGACCCACAAGCCAAAGACCCGTGGCTTGCTTAAATTCCTTGCCAAAGCGATTCCAAAAGGTTTTCCAAACGCAGCCGGAGTTGGTGTGGATTTGGTTTTCAGCAGTGTAATACATGGCTGTGGTTGCCGCCCCAAAGGTGAAAACAGGGATGGATGCAATGATCCAAAGGAAACTTAACCAAATGCAATCTGTCAGCTTACGAACACTTTCCATAAAGGGGCTGTCAAAATTTAAAAAACTCATGAACATTATCCTTTGTGATTCAAAATGTATTGCAAAAATGCCTCAGCATTGTCTCGGTTCTTGCTGTTTGCAAATAATGCTATTGCATTTTTTTCGTAGGTATGGGGATAGCAAGCGGATGTAAAGACCCAATCCGGCTGTAATTGAATGGCCACAGGAATGGGCTGTACCATTTCCTCCGGCTTGGTGGGGTCCGGATACACCGGTGCTTCTTCTGTGAGCTCGTCTTTTGTTTCCAAAAGGCTGAGATCAACATACAAAAAGTAAGGCTGCAAGGAAACAAGCTGTTCCTGCGTCAGGATGGATGTCAGATCGGAAAACCAGCCTTCGTATGCGTAGGTAATGACCGTTGCATCCTCTGCTACTGCCACATCCAGGTCCCCGGCCATTTGCATTATTATGAACGTTTCAAAATACTGGTAGTCTGTGTCTGCGCCGTGACCAAAGTAGAAGCGCTCGGTTCTGAGGGTATATTTGTCGGTGTTGATGCCGTGGGCTTTGGCAAACTGCTGCAAATAATCAGCTGTGTCCTGGTCCTCGGAGATTGCATTGATGCAGCAAAGGGTCAATGCGGTGGGCTTGTGTGTTGTCCAGTGGACAATCAGCGAAAACAGTACGGCGATGACTGCCAAAACGGCAACAATGGGAATCCAGAAATTTGTCAGTATATAGGAAATCTGCTCTTTAAACGGCTGACCTTTCAGCTGCTTGAGGTAATAGATGGTTGCTTCCCGGGATGTCATAGTGCGGTTCCTTTCTGTGGAGCAGGAAAAATTACTAATAATAACTATACAGCAGTTAATAGAATAAATCAAGCAAAAAGCTTTGACAAACCATATCAAAAATGTTACGATAATATAAATATCAATATATTCCTGGAATTTATTGGTAAGGAGGAAAGTAAATGCGTGTCACCACACGGGATATTGCAAAAGAAGCCGGTGTTTCACAGACAACGGTTTCCCTTGTTTTAAATAATAATACAAACATTTCCATATCGTCGGAGACTCGCGCCCATGTTATTAAAGTGGCTGAGCGAATGGGGTATATCCCCCGTAAGCGCGTTGCCCAACGCAATGACGCACTCACTGTTGGACTACTGGTGCCGTCTTTGTCCAATATATACTACCCTTCCCTGATTCAAAATGTACAGCAGTATGCTCAAACTATTGGCATAAATCTGGTTGTTCAAAATACCCTTCGCAGCGAGGTGGGGGAGGTGCAGAGTTTCCGCTATTTCAGAAACATCGGCGTAAAGGGAATCCTGTGTCTGTTTTCCCCCAAGATCCCCATCCCGGAGGATATTCCCTCGGTGATTATCGGAGAAAAACTTCCCGGTGTTGAGGTGGACACAGTAAGCTTAAACAGCTATGCTGCCGGTCAAATGGTGGCAGAACATCTGCTGTCGCTGGGACACAAAAAAATAGCCTTCATTTCCACACCCTTGTCCAATGTTACCTACGCCCGGCAAAGGAGACTGGAGGGCCTGCGCAATTGCATGTTAGAGGCGGGGCTGGCGGATGAATTAAAGGTTATCATTGATGATGCGGAGAATGAATCTGTCAGCGATACCTATGAGTTTGACTGCGGTGTCAGACTAACAGAACAGCTGCTGCGGGCAGATACGGACTGCACAGCCATTGTGGCGGTGAATGATATGACCGCTATGGGCTGTATCAGCGCCCTGCGGCGGTGTGGATTGCGGATTCCGGAGGATATGGCGGTTTGCGGATTTGACAATCTGTGGCTGCATAAGCTTGTCACCCCGGCCCTTACCTCTGTTGACCAGATGGCATTTTACGGCTGTAAGGTGGGCTTGAGCGTGCTGATGGAAAAAATGAACACACCTCTGAGCCAAAGCGAGCCCATATTCATGGAGTATGAGCCTCAGCTACACGTCAGAGAAACTACGGTAAAGAAATAAGTCAATTCCTCAATGAGCATCGTAGGGACGCCCGCGGACGGGCGTCCCTACATTTAATGACAGCTCATCATTTCTTTGTTGCCCGGTGATACAGCTTGTAGAAAAATGACATATTGTTAAACCCGGCAAGATAGGCCGCTTCACTGATTGACAGCTCACCGCTGTCAATCATTTTTTGTACTGCCAGCAATCTTAGACTGTTTCGGTAGTCAATCAAGGATTTTCCGGTGTAGTCCTTAAACAGTCTGCGGAAATTGGATTGGCTCATATTACACAGCTCCGCATAATAGGCAATCGGATTGTTTTGCATATATCTCTGATTGATTTCGGTAATTGCCGGAAGTATTTTCTGATACTTTTTTGACACGAGGAAATTCTGGCGCTGTATGTAGAAGAAAATCTCGTATATTTTAGCGGTTAAGTAAAACACGCTGTTCATGTTTTCTGCGGTGATGGCATCAAACAGGGTTTTGATGTAAACGGACCGCTTGGAAAAAGGCGTGTTCAGATAATCCGGCAGGCTGTTTGCGGCAATGTCAAAAACAATAATCTTAACAATGGTGTTGTCCGCCAGATAGACTGACTTGTATGGCATATTCTTAGGGATGAACAGGAAATCTCCTTTTTCAATCCGAATCTTCCTGCGGTCTTTGGGAAAGGCGTACTGCATCTGACCGCTTTTGACATAGATAAAGGAAAAGCGGTCCTTGCCCTGCTTGTATTCAAACGTAAAATTGGCGTTTCGCAAAACGCTGACATACCCCACATCATATATTTTAAGGTCCAGCGTTCCGTCGTATCTAATATCTTCCATAGCGCCTCCAAATTAGCGAATAGCATACAATATTAGCTAATTGCGTACTGTAATTTAAGCATATCAATTATATAATAGAAAAAAACAGCAGTCAATAGGTGATAAAATGGATCAAAACTACTTATTAAATTCACAAACCGCAAAGCGGTTATATGAGCGGGTGCGGGCGCTCCCGATCGTCGACTATCACAATCATTTGTCGGTATCCCATATCTGCCAGGATAAGCGTTATTATGACATTTATGAATTGTGGGTGCAGCCGGACCCCTACAAGCACAGAGCCATGAGAATGTGCGGGGTAGAGGAGCGGTATATTACCGGAAACGAGCCGCCGCGGGAAAAATTCCGAAAATGGTGCGAAACCTTGCCCTGGCTGGTGGGCAATCCTTTGTACCTTTGGGCGAAGATGGAGCTGGAAACCGTATTTGGAATCACCCGGATGCCCAACGGGGACAACAGCGACCAAATCTACGATGCCTGCAACGATTACATGGCGAACAATGTGGTTTCCGCCAATTCCTTGCTGCGGCAGTTCCGGGTGGAATATGCCTGCCCCTGCGTATCGTTGGTGGATGACATCCGGGCGCTGGACGATAATCCGATGATTTTCCCGTCCTTACGGGGCGATGACCTGACGGATGTGACTTGCGGCTTTGTCAAAAAGCTTGAACAGTGCACCGGCATAAGCATCTGTGACCTGAAAAGCTTTCTGGTTGCGGTAGAAGAAAGACTGAAGGTATTTGTCCGGCGGGGCTGCTTCTTTTCTGACCATGCGCTGGATAACGGCTTCCGTTTCTATGCCGACGATGGCAAGAATGAAGCCCGGTTCCGGTCTGTGCTGATGGGTCAGAGGCTGGAGGGGGAAGAAAAGCAGCGGCTTTTCTCGTATCTGCTGGAGTTTCTGGGCAGCAAATATGCCCAGTACGGCTTTGTGCTTCAGCTGCATATTGGCGCTATGCGGTATACAAGCTCAGTACTCCGGGAAGTGGCAGGCGCAGCCGGCGGCTTTGCGGCCATTGGCAACAGCGCGGATATTGGTTCTGTTACCAGATTCCTGGATACGCTGGATCGGAAGGCATACAGACTGCCAAAAACCATTTTATTCCCCTTGAATCCGGCGGACAATGCCATGATTGCCTCCCTCTCCGGCTCCTATTCCAGCGATGGCGTAAAGGGGCTGATTACACAGGGACCCGCATGGTGGTGGTGTGACCACAAGCAGGGCATCCGGGAGATGCTGGAAAATTCCGCGCCCTTTAGCCTCCTGTCAATTTTTGTAGGTATGACAACGGACTCCAGAAGCTTTTTGTCCTTTGTCCGGCATGATTATTTCAGAAGAATTCTCTGCGATTTCCTTGGGGAGCATTTTGAGAAGAACGATTTTGGCTGCTCCTATGAAGAACTGGAAAATATTGCGGTTGCAATGTGTTATAAAAACGCAAAAGAAATCATTGATAAAAAGGAGATATGACCTATGCATTTTAACGACAGAAACGATATTATCGAACTGACTCCCTTGTGGAAGGGCGAAAGATTTCCGGACGGCAGACCCAAGGTAGAGGACAAGTATCTGGATGCGCTGCGGGGCATGACGCTGGAAGAGGTTTGGAAGCCGATTTTTGTGCTGGGCTATGAAAATCAGTTTGTAGGCGGCGGCGAAGCGCCCTTGCATTCTCTGCATGATGATGGCAGAAAGCTGATTGGCCGCGCAGTTACCTGCAGCTTCTGTCCTACCCGCCCCGACCTGCATGAGGTGATGTTTGCCAAGGGCGCAGAGGAAGGCAGAAAGGGCAACTACAACCAGTGGGTAATTGACTCTCTGGTAGAGCGGGATGTGGTCGTTGTGGATATGTACGACAAAATCTACAAAGGCACATTCTTAGGCGGCAATCTGACCACAGCCATTAAAACCAGAACCAAAAACGGCGGCGCTGTTGTCTGGGGCGGTGTCAGAGATGTGGAGCAGATGAAGCAGGTGCCCGATGTTCAGGTATATTATCGGGGAATTGACCCCACACCTATCCGGGATTTTGTGATGACCGGCTTTAATACGGTCACAAACTTTGGCGGCGCAGTCTGCCTCCCCGGTGACGTGGTATTCGGCGCCGGCGGCGGTGTGCTGTTTATTCCCAGCCATTTGGTTGCGGATGTGGTAGAGGGCGCTGCCAAGACCCACGTTAAGGATGACTTTGGCTTTGAAATGATTGGTCAGAATAAGTTTACCACTGCCCAAATCGACCGAAATACATGGACGGTGGAAATGCTGGATATGCTGCTGGAATGGATTCGCACCGATGAGCGGGGTATTCCCTACCGGGATTTGGATTGGTCCAAGGAGTATGACCTTGCCATCAACGGAGACCCCAACGATACCCAAACGGCGCTGTAAAACCGGAGGTTGCAGAATGGATACATATTTTCAAGATAAAGTCGCAGTAGTGACTGGCGCCGGCGGCGTGATTTGCTCCCAGCTTTCAAAAGGTCTGGCAGAGCTGGGCATGACCGTGGTTTTGGTAGGCAGAACACTGCATAAGCTTGAGAAGGTAGAAAACGAAATCAAAGCTGCCGGCGGTAAGTGCGTCAGCTTCAGCTGTGATGTTACGGATCAGCAGGCGGTGAATGACCTGGCGGAGCAGGTGATTGCCGCTTACGGAAAAGTGGACTATCTGGTTAACGGCGCCGGCGGCAATGATTCCAGAGCCACCACAAATATTCCCCAGTTTGACCCCCGGGAGCTTTCAGCGGATCGGCCGGAGGATGTGCGGGGACTGTACAATGTGGATATGGGCGCTTTTGAGAATGTCATCAGACTCAACACCATGGGCACCGTCTATCCCATGCTGGCATTTGGCAAATACATGATTGAAGCAGGACATGGCAGCATTGTAAACTTTGCGTCCATGAACACCTACTGCCCGCTAACCAGAAACTTTGCTTATGCTATGAGTAAAGCTGCGGTTGCGAACTTTACAAAATCCTTTGCCGCCTACTTTGCGCCTGCAGGCATCCGTATCAATGCGGTTGCTCCCGGATTTATTGTCAGTGAACGCACCAAGGGAATTCTGGGCTCGGTAGAAGAAGGACTGACAGAAAGAGGAAGAAAGGTCATTGACCATACACCCCAGAGAAAGTTCGGTCAGGCAGACGATATGCTGGGCTGCGTGCAATTTCTGCTGGACGACCGGGCATCCGCCTTTGTCACCGGTGTTACCATCCCTGTAGACGGCGGCTTCCTGACTCTCAGCGGCGTGTAAAGAGGGCTTGTTATGCTGCTAACAGATTATTTTAGATACCCGAAGGATTCCACGTGGGATATTGCCCGCCAGTGCGGTGTGGAGCATGGTGTTATCCGGCTTCCGGAGGACGGGGCGTTTGAGCTTACCAATGCAAGCCACTGGCAGAAGGTTTACGATGATTTCATTGACTTTGGCATTAAGCCGGTAATCATTGAGCCTATGCCCAATGAGGTCCACGACCACATTAAGACAGGCGACGAAAAGCGGGACGCATCTATTGAAAAAGTAATCGGAATGTTCCCCATTATGGACAAGCTGGATATTCGCTGCATCTGCTTTAATTGGATGGCCCATGTGGGCTGGTGCAGAACCGGCACGGACCTGCCGGAAAGAGGCGGCGCCAAGGTCACAGGCTTTGACCTGGCGCAGTATACTCCTTCGGATGCGTCTATTACAGAAAAAGAGCTGTGGGACAATTATACATATTTTCTCAAAGCCGTGATACCTCATGCAGAAAAACATGGCATCAAGCTGGCGCTGCATCCGGACGATCCCCCCATGAAGCTGGGCAATGTGGATAGAATCATGACCAGCTATGCTAATATTGATAAGGCCATTCACGGGATTGTGCCCAGCGAGAATCTGGGTGTAACGATGTGTCAAGCCACCTATCACATCATGGGCGAGGATTTGTATCATGTGATTCCCAAGCTGGCGGAGAAGATCTTCTTTGTTCACTTTAGAAATACCACCGGCACTCTGAAGTGCTTCCGGGAGACCTTCCATGATAACGGCGAGATTCCTATGGCGAAGATTATGAAGCTATACAAAAGCTGCGGCGTGGATGTGCCGGTGCGGGTAGACCATGTACCTACCATGTTAGGTGAGGATATGGTCAATCACGGCTATGACGCCCAGGGAAGATTGTTTGCGATTGGATATTTAAAGGGTATTATAGAGGCTGTGGAGGAAATGTGATGATCAGAGTCAACGATGTAATTAAAAAAGAACAAAAGAATTTCTGGAGCAACTGCTTATTTACGCCCACTGACGGCATGGAAGACCCTTGGGGAAAGCGGATTCTGGATCGTATGTCCAAGGATAAGTGTATCCAGAGTATTCGGATCTGGGCCATGCTGGAGGATATTGTATATGTAGATGAGAACGGCCAGCTGGCATATGATTTCCGATTGACAGACCTGAGAATTGATTACATGCTGGAAAAGGGCTTTGAGGTTATTATTGCCTACGGCATGATGCCCCCTTGCATCGCCTCCGATAGAGGGGCTACCATCAGCATGACAAAGAACAAAACACGCTACAAGGGAAAAATGATCAACACCTCGGAGCCGGTTGATTATGACCTTTGGGAGGAAGTGTGCTATCAGTATACAAAGCATCTGGTGGACAGATACGGTATAGAGGAGGTATCCAAATGGTATCTTCTGTGCTTTAATGAGCCGGACAGCAGCTTCTTTGTTCCCAGAACCTCCCCGGAGTTTAAGATTGAAAAGTATGCAAAGCTGTATACCTCCTTCGTCAAGGGTGTTACCAGAGTGTCGGACAAGCTGCGCATGGGCGGACCTGTGCTGGCCCACGGAGAACTGTTCTTTGAATACTTCTTGAATTTTATCAAGGAAACCGGTACCCGTCTGGACTTCATTTCGGTACATAACTATGCCGGCTGCGGTTTTGATTCTCTGAACGACGGCTCGAAAACAATCAACGTAAACCACTGGCTGGACAAGCTCAGAGCCTATATGCGCATTATTGAAAAGTGTGGATTTATGGATACGGAGCTGGTGGTGGATGAGTGGGGCATGGCAGCAGGCGGCTACTTGAATGTAGAAAACTGTCCTGCATTTTTGGCAAGAGATACGGAAGTATTTGCCTCTTACTATGTCAAGCTGATTCAGCGCGTTATTGCCGAGGGCTTCAAATTCTCCAAGCTGTTGATTTGTCTGTCCGGTCAGCATGAAATGGTAACAGAATTTTCCGGCTTTAGAAACTTCTTCTCCTTGAATTTCGCGCCGAAGCCCATTTATAATGCCCACATTTTAAGCTCCAGGCTTTACGAGGGACTGACAGATGCGCAGCATAGCATCCCCAACCTGTATGTTATCCCCACGAGAAATGAAAATGGCGATTATACTGTTTTGATGACATACAGTGATGATGAATTCAGCCCGGAGCTTCCGGAAATAACAGAGGAGCTTGTGTTTGACCGGGATGTCAGCGGAAAGACCGCTACCATTTATTGCATTGACGCAGACACGGCAAATGCTTACCGGCTTTATGAAAAGCTGGGCAAGCCCGAGCCCGTCAGCGTCGAGCAAATCAAAATGCTGAAAGAAGCAGGAACGATAAAACCTGTAAAGCAATTCCCCGCATCGGAAAAAATCAATTTAACCCTGCGCCCCAATTGCGTATACTTTGTACAGATCAATTGATAAGGAGAGGCAGCGCATGTCGCCGCCTCTCCCCTTTTTTGTCAGATTACAGTTTATCGTTGACGTTGCGTTGCAACGACAACGAATCGATATAAATCCCCTGCAGGGATTTTCGATATGTGCTTCGCACTCGATATGCCGCTTTGCGGCTCGATATGCGCTGCGGCGCAACAGGGATTTATATCATATCGAATGGTGAAACCATATATCGATTTTGCCGTAGGCAAAAATATCGAATTGCGTAGCAATATATCGACAAATAACTGCTCGATAAACTGAAATGTGATGATTTTCTTTTCAGTTTATTTACAGAGCGTCAGGTAAAGTCGAAATTATTTCGCTTCTGATTCTGTTGAACTTACAGAGGATTTTTAATATAATGCGGATAATATCCCACCGGAACAGGCAGGGGGCTATGTGTTGTGCTGAATTTGTGCATTATGCATTGTTTAGGATTTCTATACAACGAAGTATTGACTTTTTGCACGAAATGTGGTAGAATTCAAGTAATTATTAGCTAATCATTAGTGTTCAAATATTAGTTAGAAATTCGCTATGCACAATGGCTTGCCTGGAAGGAGTTTTGCGGCAATGATGTACCGTTTGATTATAATCGATGCCGACAGCGACGATATGAATAGCATTGCCTGCTCTATGGATTGGGACAGAGCTGGTTTTTGTGTTGCCGGGAGCTTCTCCAACGGGAAGGATGCGATCGCATACTTACACTGCGCACCTGTAGATGTTGTTTTATTGGGCGATGAGGTTTCTGATGCTTCCGGAATCCAGGTGGCGGAGCTGATTCATCAAAGCTTGCCGAATTGCTATATTGTGATGATGGGTTCGCTTAAGGATTACAGCCTTATGAAACAGGCGATGCAATGCGGCGCTTGTGACTACATATGTAAGCCTGTTGATCCAAAAGAATTGCGCCATAGCTTAGAAATCCTTCGGAGCAAATTAGACGCAGCAAGACAATATCCGAACAGCAAGCAAACAGGCGCTTATGAATCGGCAAGGAAACCATGCATTGAGTATCGGGGTTCTGCAGAGCTGGCGCAGCGTGTAATGGCCTATGTAGACAAGCATATTTTGGAGAATGTCAGTCTGGAGGACGTTTCCAAACAAATGCACATTTCCAACTCCCATTTGATAAGGGTTTTTAAAAAGGAAACCGGATACACATTTCTGAAGTATGTAACCAAAAAGAAAATGGAGAAGGCCGCAGAGTATTTCGCAAAAGAAAACCTGAAGGTACGGGAAGTGAGCGAGAAGCTGGGTTATCACTCCACAAGACATTTTTCTACACTTTTTTACAAGGAATTTGGATGTTATCCCAGCGAATACTTTGGCACACTAGAGAATCGTTAATGCGATTTAAGCGGTCCGCTTCCGCAACGGATGAAGAACTGGTTGGATAACACCATTTTACAGAAAAACCATATGCTATAAAATATGATTAATTTGCACCATAGAAATCAATTTTATGGCATTAAAATTTAGACGATATTGTGATATAATGTAGGAAACGTAAAGGAAGTGGTTTATATGCAAACAAAGCAACGCCATGTAAAAGTGGTGAAGGGCAGACTGAAGGCCGTAGATAATACCGTTCTTGTTACCTTGGCTTTGCCCGCAATTATCTTGATTTTCCTGTTTAACTATATGCCCATGTACGGTATTGTTTTGGCATTTAAAAAATACCAGGCGCGGTTGGGCATTATGGGCAGTCCCTGGGTGGGCTTTGGAAACTTTGAGTTCCTGTTCAAAAGTGAGGACCTGCCGCGTATTCTATTTAATACACTCTTTCTGAATGCCTTTCATATTGTTGCCTGCCTTGTGTCCTCTGTATCCTTTGCAATGCTGATGTACGAGGTTCGCAAAGCATGGCAGGTAAAGTCCTTCCAGACTATGGCTATTCTGCCCCATTTCATGTCCTGGGTTGTATGCTCCTTCATGGTTTACAGCATCCTGGAGCATGATCACGGCCTGGCAAACCAGACCCTTGCCATGGTAGGCCTGGACGGTGTGGATTGGTATACCAAGCCGGGTTATTGGCCTGTGATCCTCTGCATCGTTGCCATTTGGCACGGAACCGGATTGAGCAGTATCTACTATTACGCATCGCTGATTGGTATGGATAAGGAAATCATCGAGGCAGCGGAGATTGACGGCGCAAGCAAGATGCAGAAAATCCGTTACATATCCATTCCTCATCTGGTGCCCATCATCACCATCAGAATGATCATGTCCATCGGCAATATCTTCAGAAGCGACTTCGGCTTGTTCTACAATGTCACCAGAAATCTGGGAATCCTCTATCCGACTACGGATGTTTTTGATACCTATGTTTACCGCGCGCTGATGGAGTATCGGAATTACGGCATGAGCTCGGCAGCGTCCTTCTTCCAGTCGGTGGTTTGCCTGCTTACATTGCTGATAGCAAACGCCATCGTCAAGAAAAAGAATCCGGAAAATTCCCTGTTCTGATCGTCCGTATTCTGTAACACCGAAAGTGGGGTACTTATGAAAAGAAAACATATCCTTAATAAAGATCACACACCCATCGGCGTGCTGATTGTGCTGACCTTGTTTTGCTTGGCGTGCTTGATTCCCTTTTTGACCGTTATCTCCATTTCGCTCAGTAGCTCCAAAACCATTTCGGATTTTGGATACAGCATATTCCCCAGAGAGTTTTATCTGGGCGGCTATGAAGCTGTTTTTAAATCGCCTAAAACCATCATCAATGCCTATTGGTCCACCATTAAGGTCACGGCAGCCGGTACCTTCATCGGCTTGCTGTTTACATCCACCATTGCTTATGCGTTGGCCAGACTGCAGGGCAGCCGGCTGGGTAAGATCATAACCTATTTTATTTATATTCCTACGCTGTTTAGCGGCGGCTTGTTTGCATCTTACATTATGAACACCAAGGTTCTGCATCTGGGTAACACCCTCGCGATTCTGATTCTCCCCGGCTGTGTGGGCGTGTTCAGCGTATTTATGATCCGCACCTTTATCCGTCAGCAGCCGCAAGCGCTTTTTGAAGCAGCCAAGATTGACGGCGCCAGCGAGCTGACCATCTACTATAAGCTGGCCATGCCCTTGGCGAAGCCTGCGCTGGCTTCCATTGGCTTCAACATGGCGCTGGGTTATTGGAACACTTGGTACAATTCCATGATCTATATCCGCGACAGCGAAAAGATGACCCTGCAGCACATGCTTCAGCGCTTGCTCATGAATATGCAGGAAATCATGAACGAAATGAGTACCGGCGCCGCCTTGAGTGTGGCAGATATTCCGACGGAAAGCTTCCGTATGGCCATGGTTATTGTTGCCGTCGGTCCCATGATGCTCTTGTTCCCCTTCTTCCAGAAGTACTTCGTCAAGGGCATGGTTGTGGGATCCGTTAAGGGGTAATTCACTGCGGTAAAAGCAGTAAATTATAAAAGTTTAGGAGGAAAAGCTTATGAAAATGGCAAGAAAAGTATTAGCATTTTTGTTGATCTTAGTGTTGGTTGCCGGAGTCTTTGCTGGCTGTGGCGGTGGCAACAGCGCCGATAATGGCGAGGTGGTCACCTTGGTTGTCAGAACCCGTAACACTGCCGCAAACGAAGACTTTGACAGAGTCATGGAGTATGTTAATGAGATGCTGGAAGAGAAGATCAATGCTCGCATTGAACTTCAGCTGTATGCCAATACCACAGAAATGAACACCCAGACTGACCTGGATATGGCTGCTGGTGATCCCATTGACTTGGTTTGGCTGAATCAGAGTACCTATACTTCCTATACCAACGAAGGCGGTCTGCTGCCCTTGAATGAGTTGATGGAAGAGTACGCCCCGGGCTTGAAGGAGAGTATCCGCCAGGCTTACTGGAACGCGCTGGACATTGACGGTGAGGTATATGCCGTTCCCAACCAGCAGATCGCAGTTACCCATAAGGCTATGCTGGTGCAGAAGTCTTATGCCGATGCCTACGGCAAGCTCCCCGAGCACATCGACAGCATGGAGCCTGTGGAGGCTTTTGCCGATTGGCTGGTAGAGAATGCTCCTGAAGGCGTATACGCATTTAATAACTCCAGCTACAATGCCTATTACAGCTTGCCCGAGAACGCCAACGAAGCTATTGCCGGCGCATCCATGCTGAGAGTTATGTACTCCGATCCCACCAAGGTGGAGCAGGATATTTGGCACGAGATGTATAAGCCCACCGGAGCAGTTTATGATGAAATTGCCAAGGGTTGGGTGCATCCCGGTGTTGCCTCCGGCGCTGATCTGTCCGCTGACCTGGTTGCCGGCAAATTCGTCTGCCTGTTCGATACCAACAGACCTGGCATTGAAGCCGAGTATAAGGTAAGATACGGTGGCGTTGACTGGATCCGAATTCCCGTAGGCGATCCCTACACCGACACCCGGTCTCTGACCAGTACTTTGTTTGGTATCCCCTAC
>JAZNSR010000134.1:0-13698 GCA_045591335.1 Faecousia sp. | reverse complement strand
TGCCCCAATTTTGTTATAAACCCCGTGCATGATAAAGATTTTTGCCCATCGAGGTCAAAAATCTTTACGGAACGCTGAGGACAGCGTTCCCTACGCGGGGATTTCGCTAAATTAGAATTTGTTATTTTGCGGGCAGGAGCTGGATGATCACGGCGGTGGCATCGTCATCCCCGGTGAGCCGACTGTCGGAAAGCAGCCGGATGCCCAGCTCTGCCGGTGGCTGACCCAGAGCCTCTGTGCAGCAGCGCAGGGTATCCTCCTGTTCTACGCCGTCACTGATCAAAATTAGCATTTCCCCCCGGCGCAGGGTAAACCGTTCCGTTTGCTCCCGGCAATCGGTGACGGATAAGCCTGGCGGCGGGCCCAATGAGCCAATGCGCTCAGCGCCGTTGGTGTGCATCAGATAGGAGGGTGCAGCCCCCCATTTATAAAGATTTACCTTGCCGCTGTCCAAAAATATCTCCGCCAGATCCACAGTAACCGCCCCGGACCGTTCCCGCAGGGCGCAAAGACTGTTTAGGCTGCGCAGGGCATATTCCGCCGGATATCCTGCGCCCAAAAGCTTTTTCAGCATTTCCGCGGCGGTTTTGCCTTCCTGCACCGCCCCCAGTCCCGTGCCCATACCATCGCAGAGCAGTACATAATACCGGCAGCCCACACCGGGAAACCGCAGGCAGCGGTCACCGTTGTCCGCTTCCGGGCGGTTGCCGTAAACCTGCACCTGGGCGGTGAAGGCGGGGGTTTGGGTGTGGATCTTTTTGCAAAGCTGGTCAGAAAGGGATTGCAGATACCGGGATAAAAACTGGTACTGCTGGGTCAAAGCTGCCCGGTATTCCTTTTGCCGCTCCCGGTTGGCACGAATGGACCGCAGCTGCTCCTGGCTTCGGTGCAGCTCTGCCAGAAAACGGCCACTTTTTTTGCACACAATGGGCAATTCCTCCGGGGTCAGCAATGGTTTATGGAGAATCAGCCCCGGAAGCTGCCCAATGCGCCGGGAATCCTTGCAGGATTTTCGGTTGGGGCAGCTGGTGCAAGCCCGTTCTGCTGCCCGGGTGACCAGGGCTTGCTCGTCTACGGGAGTCTCCGTAAACTCCAAAAGCAATTGTTGGGTTTGGGCCAGCACCCCGGCGGTCATTTCCAGCCGTACCTGGGCTGCGCCGGTCTCTCCCCGCCGGTGAGCAATTTGAGGTCCAAGGGGGATCAGTACCCCAATGATGCCTCCCAATATCAATGCGGGTAAGGGCAGCATATCCAAACGCTCGCTGAAAATGCTCACAGTTATAAAAACCGTTGCGGGGATCACGGCTGTGCTCCATTTAGGCAAATTGGGGAAAAACCGCAGCAAATATCCCAAAGCCATTACGGCGGTCATGGGTACGGGGGTCACCTGGGAAAGATCCAGCGCCAGCCCTGCCAAAGCAGCTGCGGGGAAGGGGGCGCAGGTCAGCATGATTCCTCCTGCCACCATCCCTAAATTCAGCCAATACACCGGTGCAAGCTGGCACAGCGCCAGTACTCCCGTTGCCCAGCAGAGCCAGTCCACAATGGGATTGCGGCCTGCCAGGGCTTTTTTGTATAGATGGGTGCTGCCGCCAGCCAGGGCGATCCGTACTAAAAATATTAAAATAGGCGTGGTATCGTAATATAAAGTTTGAAAGAAGATGCCGCAAACTGCCACGGTTAAGGCAGAGGCCGCGCTGAGCAGCAGCGGGGCTTCCCGGCTGAGCTTTTTACCTCCCAGAGTCCAGCTCAGAGCCAATGCGCCCAGAATCCAAATGGTGCATTGGGGATCATTCCAAAAAATCCGGTAACCCAGGATGCTGCCCAAAGCCGCCAGAGCTGCGGACCAGCCGCCCAAAGCACAAACCAACCCCATTGCCAGAGGCAGTGGGCTATGGGTCAAGCTGGCGGCGCTTAAGAAAAATCCCGCAAGCAGGCAGGCGCTTGCCCGGGCGGCAATATGTATGCGGGGGTCTAAAAAGTATGTTTTGACCTTATGGCGGCCTTGCTGAACATAGGATTGCAAAGTGAGCATCATTGGTACCACGATCCTTTGGTGTAGGTTATGGTGGTATTGTAGCAAGCCGGGAATGCAATTTCTGTCGCAACCGGAAGCTCGCAGAAAGTTTCTTGCATAGAATATAAAAGCGGTGTATAATAAGCATAAATATGCAGATGGGAGGCAGAAACATGGGCATGGAATATGAATTGAAGTTCCAGGCAACGCCGGAAATACAAAAAAGGATCTATGAAACGGTGGAAGGTACTGAGGTGCGTTATCAAATGCATACCACCTATTACGATACTCCCAGCGGCGCATTGTCTGCCAAAAAGTTCACCCTGCGCCGCCGCATGGAAAATGAACTATCTGTATGCACCTTAAAAACCCCTATAGGCGGCAATGGTCGCGGAGAGTGGGAGGTCAATTGCCAAAGTATTGCCCAAGCATTGCCCTTGTTGGTGGAGCAGGGAGCGCCGGCAGAGCTTTTGGAGCTGGCAAAAGAGGGATTGTATGAGGTTTGCGGTGCCCGGTTTACCCGGATCGCCAAGACTTTGGAAAGTCAGGCGGGGGTTTTAGAGCTGGCTTTGGATGCCGGTGTGCTGACCGGAGGCGGAAAAGAGCTTTCTCTTTGTGAGATCGAGGTGGAATTAAAGGAAGGCACTCAGGCCTATGCGGATACATTTGCAAAATGTTTGGCGCAAAAATTTGGCCTGCAGCCCCAGCCGTTGAGCAAATTCCGCCGGGCATTGGATTTAAAGGAGGGATAATGATGGCGCAGTTTGAAAAGCTGTTTCAAGCCTACGACCGTTTGTTTTTGTTTGATACGGAGACCACCGGACTTTTCTTCAGCCGGGATCAGATCATTGAATTTGCGGCTGTAGTGGTGGAAATGGTGGACGGTGTGCCCACCATCGTCCGGGAATATGACAAGCTGGTGACCCTGGCTCCCGGAACGGTGGTGCCGGAGAATATCCGGCAGCTGACGGGTATTTCCACGGAGGATATCCGGCAGAAGGGCGTTGCTAAGGCAAAGGTCTGTGCGGATGTGGCGGAAATGGTCAGCGGCAAAACGCTTTTGCTGGCCTATAATGCCCATTTTGACTTGAGTTTTTTGTATTATATGCTGCTGCGGGATGGCGACCCTATGATTCTCAAGGGCAAGGATAAGCTGGATCTTTTAACGGTGTACCGGGACCGGCATGCTTACCCCCACAAGCTTTGCACTGCTATTGAGCAGTATGGCCTTACGGGTAAGGTAGTTAACTCCCACCGGGCGGTGGACGATGTGATTGCCACGGTGGAGGTCATGAAATGCATGGAGCAGGAATGTGACGATTTGGAAAGCTATATCAATATTTTTGGGTACATAGCTAAATTCGGCGTGGATGGAAAACCCATTGGGTCTGTGGTTTATAAGCCCCAGGATTTCGAGCCGGGAATGAAGGTTTATTTGCAAAAATAATGGAGGAGCCTTATGGCCTTTGACGCATTTTTTCTCTCAGCGGTGTTGTCTGAGATACAAAACCGGGCTATGGGGGCCCGTGTGGAGAAAATCCACCAGCCCAGCCGGGATACGGTGCTGCTGCATTTAAAGTGCAGCCAGGGGCGGGAGAAGCTGTTGTTTGCGGTGAATCCCACTGCGCCCCGGCTGCATCTTTCCTCTGCCAGCCCGGAAAATCCCCCGGAGCCGCCTATGTTTTGCATGCTTTTGCGCAAGCATCTGTCCGGCGCAAGGCTGGCAGCGGTGGAGCAGCCGCCTATGGAACGGATGGCGGTGTTTACCTTTGACTGCATAGACGAAATGGGCGATGCGGTGCAAAAAAAGCTGGTGGCGGAGCTGATGGGCCGCTCCTGTAATTTGTATTTGCTGGGGGCGGATGGCAGAATCGTGGATTGCCTGCGCAGAGTGGGCGTGGATGAATCCAAGCGGCCTGCGCTGCCGGGGCTGTATTATCAGCTGCCGGAAAAATTGGATAAAAAAGACCCGTCCCGGTTGGATGTGACGGATTTTGTAAATATTCTGTCCGTTTCCGGTGCAGATTTGTTAGCAGACCGGCTTATGGACAATTTGGGCGGGCTTTCGCCCCTGGTTTGCCGGGAGGCGGCTTTGTTTGCCCTGGGCAGCACTGATGCCCGGCTGGAAAATGCGGATATTATGGCGGTTGCCCAAAAGCTGCAGCTGTTTTTCGGGGAGCATATTGCCCATCCCCAGCCGTATTTTTTTGCTGCCCCGGACGGTACACCCAAGCAATTTGCTTTTTGCCCCATCCGGCAGTATGGCAGCTGCGAACAGGCTGCTTCCTTTGGGGAAATGCTGGATGGTTTTTATGCGGTTCGTGATCGAAAAGATGCTATGCGGCAAAAAAGCCAGGCGGTGCGCAAGACGGTGCAGAATTTGTGTCAGCGGATCAGCCGGAAACTGGCCATCCAGGAAAAGGAGCTCCAGGCTACCTATGACCGGGAACGGCTGCGGCAGCTGGGGGATATCCTTACTGCCAATCTGCACCGGATCACCAAGGGGCAGACTATAGTGGAGGCTGAGGATTTTTACGATGAGAATATGGCCTTGATTCAGATCCCTCTTTCGCCTACACTTTCTCCCCAGCAGAATGCCGCCAGGTATTATAAGGACTACACCCGCATGAAAAATGCCCAAAAGGAGCTGACGAATCAGATCCAATTGGGCCGGCAGGAGCTGCATTATCTGCAAAGTGTTTTGGAGGAGCTGAACCGGGCGCAGACTGACCAGGAGCTGGAGGAGATTCGGGCAGAGCTGCAGGATGGAGGCTATGTGAGGGCGGATTCCGGGAAAAAGCGGGTCAAGCAGAGCAAGCTTGCGCCCATGCGTTTTGAATCCACTGACGGATATCCTATTTATGTGGGCAGAAATAACCGGCAAAACGATGAATTAACCTTTAAATTGGCAAGAAAAGACGATATTTGGTGCCATGCGTCCAAGGTTCATGGCAGCCATGTGATCATATCCTGCGGCGGCACAACACCCCCGGATGATACGGTGACACAGGCGGCGCAGCTGGCGGCTTATTATTCGGAGACCACCGGCGGTCAAAATATCCCCGTAGATGTGACCACGGTGAAGCAGGTGAAAAAAACTCCCGGTGGCAAACCGGGCATGGTGATCTATCACACCTACCGTACGGTGATCGCCAATCCCTATGCGGATATTGTGGTGGATGCCCTCAATGCGGAAAAGAAATAAATTTTACAGACATAAATTTGAGCCGTGGGGGATTCCCACGGCTCAAGTTTTATACTTTTTTCAACACAATGGCGGTGCGGCTGGGCAGATACAGCTTGATGACATATTTGCCGTCTGCCCGCTTTTCAGCAGTGTAGGTTTGGTGGTAAACTCTGCCGAAACCACCGTAGCAGTAATCGTCCGAGGACATGACCACCGCATAATCGCCCTTTTCCGGCACAACGGCCTCAAAGCCGAAGGGAGAATAGGTGGGGTGGAAGTTAAAGGCAAAAATTGCGCCGCCTTTTTTGTATACCAGGGTTTTGTTGGTGTTATCCAGGCTTAGCTGGGTGTCCTTGCCGCCCATGACCCGCTGCTTTTTGGACATGGCCACCATGTCCTTGTCGAACTGGCGCAAATAGCCGTAACGAAGATCCGGATTGTCTGCCAGGCTCCACTGCCGGCGACAGTAATGGTAGCTCCAGCCGTTGCCCTCTCTGGGGAAATCGATCCATTCCGGATGGCCGAATTCATTGCCCATAAAGGTCAGATAGCCTTCGCCGCCCAGGGTCATGGTGATGAGCCGCAGCATTTTGTGCAGCGCCATGCCCCGGTCAATGACCATGCTTTGGGAGTTTACATTCATGCTGTGGTACATTTCGCTGTCGCAAAGCCGGAACATAATGGTCTTATCACCCACCAGGGCCTGGTCGTGGGATTCGCAATAGCCGATGACCCGCTCATGGGAGCGGCGGATGGCCAGCTCGTAGTAAATGTTGTTTAGATCCCACCATTCATCGGCGGTTTCTTTTAAAAGCTTGATCCACATATCCGGCTCGCCCATGGCAAGGCGGTAGTCAAAGCCCACACCGCCGTCAGCAACGGGCAGGCCCAAGCCGGGCAGCGCGGAGGTGTCTTCTGCAATGGTGATGGCGTTGGGATTGACCTGGCGGATCATCTCGTTGGCCAGCTGCAGGTAGGTCACTGCCTGGGTGTCGGTGTTCATGGAGAAGTACTTATCGTTGCCTGTGAATGCCACGCCCAGGCCGTGGTCGTGATAGAGCATGGAGGTGACACCGTCAAAGCGGAAGCCGTCAAAATGGTACTCGGTCAGCCAGAATTTCAGATTGGAAAGCAGGAAGTGGATGACCTCGTTTTTGTCGTAGTTAAAGCATTTGGTGTCCCAGGCGCTGTGGTTGCCCTTGCCGCCTGCGTGGAAGAACTGGTAGTCCGTGCCGTCAAATTCGTTCAGACCTTCCCGGGTGTTTTTGGAGGCATGGGAATGGACCACATCCAGCAGTACCGCAATGCCCAGGCCGTGGGCAGTGTTGATCAGCTCTTTCAGATCTTCAGGAGTACCGAAGCGGGAGGAAGCCGCAAAGAAATTGGTGACCTGATAGCCAAAGGAGGCATAGTAGGGGTGCTCCATAATGGCCATGATCTGGATGGTGTTATAGCCCAGATCGTGGATCCGGGGCAGCACATTTTGGGTGAATTCCCGGTAGGTGCCAACCTTGCCTTCCTCCTGGGCCATGCCAATGTGGCATTCGTAAATATACAGGCTCTTTTTGGGGGTAAAGCCCTTGTCCGTCCAGGGGAAGGGCACCATTTCATGGATCTGGGCGGTCCAGCTGATGGTGGCAGGGTCTTGGACCACACGGGTGGCATAGGTGGGGATGCGCTCCATCTCCTTGCCGTCCTTGACCACGATAGCCAAAACGCTCATACCGCTGCGCAGGCTGTCTGCCCCGGGCAAAAACAGCTCGAAAACGCCGTTTTCTTTCTTTTCCATGGGATGGGCATGGCGGTCCCAATTGCAGAAATCGCCGGTTAAATATATGCCATCGGCTGCCGGGGCCCATTCCCGGTAATACCAGCCATCCGGGGTTTTGTGGAAGCCGAAATATTCATGCCCGTTGGCGAAATCCGCAAGGGTCTGACCCTTTTTCAGCAGCGCCTTTTTCTTGGCAGCCAGATTTTCTGCCCGCAGGTCAAATTCTTTTTCGAAGGGGAGCAGGTTGTTATCGTATTCCAAAATCTTATGTTTCATAAGTGCCCGTCCTTTCATAATTATCTGATTATAGCTTACACCCGATTCCGCTTTGCGTCAAGTGAAAATGAAAACGCAAAATATGGGAATGGAAAATGAAAATACTGATGAAATGCCTGCCAAGTTGGATTGGCAGGCATTTGGTTAGGTTTTTTTAATGAATTTTTCTTTGCATTTGGGGCAGGAAATGCTGATCTTTCCTTTTCCTCTGGGTACACGCACTTGCTGGCGGCAGCGGGGACAGTCAAAATACCGGTGCTCTCTGTCCTGCAGCTTTTGCAGGAACATAAGGTATTTGCTGTTTTCCCGGTAGCGCTTATAGGTGTTGCGGGACAGGCAGCGGAAAATTGCCCAGCCCATAAAGCCGTAAGAGATCACCGTGAGGATCAGATTGACTATGGGCAGCCGGATAAACAGGTTGGCAATTCCAAGGACCAGGCCTACGCCCAAGATCAGCATATTTAATTTATCCGTTCCGTAACGCCCTTGCATAAAGCGTTGCAAGGCCATGGCAATCCGGTTGAAAAACCCGCGCATATGATCACCTTTCATGGTTTGATGGTATTATTATATGGGAAAAACCGAATTTTTCAACGGTGGATTTCGTTTGTTTACGGAATGTTTACACAGAAAAGCCAATTGGACTTTTTCAGTCAGCTGCACACGCCCTCTAAAGGGAGAGCGTGTGCAGAAAAGGGAAATTATAGGAATTTCTTGCGCTTGCAAACCAGCACTGCCAGCATCATAAACGATGCGGCCATCACGGTCATGAGAATATAGGCGGTGTTGCCTTCGCCGGTGCCGGTGGGGCCGCCGGGAACGGGGGCATCCTTAAAGGTGACGGTGACGGTCACATGGTTTTCCGGCTGAATAAAGCGATAGCGCACACTGCGCTGGGGCAGCAGATTTACGGGGTTGCCGTCGGCATCGGTGACGGTGACGGCATCCACTACCTTGCCCTGGTCGGGGGTGATGGTGATGACCACTTCATCGCCCACAGCAGGAGAGGTATCGCTGACGGAGACCTTTCCGCCCTCCGTATCGGTGACGGTGACGGTGTATTCTGCGGGAGCGTCGTAGACCACGGCAATGCCCGTATCCCCAAGAATACCGCTGATTATGCCGTTTTCCACGGTGAAGGTATTGCCGGTGAGCTGGTCGACATAGGTGCCGTCAGCCATGGCCTGGGCAGGAACGGAAATTTGACCGCCGTTGCCCTTTACATTCACCAATACAACGCCGCTGTTGCCCCGCTCCACATAGGAAATATCGCCGCTGTTGGAGATGAATTCCTCCTGGCCCAGGAAGGCTTTGTGGAACAGGTTCACAGCTTTGACCTCCGGGTCGGCCCAACCGGTGACAGAACCCACGCCCAGCAGCTGGGAGTTGGTTTCGGGCCGGGCCAGGTACAGACCCATGGCATCCTTTCGGGCGGCAACCAAAGCCCAGGTGCGGTTGATCACTGCCTGGGACTCGTCGGCAGAGGATAGGGCAGTCTGGTCTGTGGCATAGGTATCGTGGGACTCTGCCCAGATTACCAAAGAGCCGGCAGCTGCGGGCTTATCGTAGCCTGGAGTCATGGCGGCATTGCCGCTGCCCACATTTTCCCGGAGGGTGTTACCCCAGGAGTTATCGGTGATGGCCATATACTTGGTGTAGGCGGATACGGGAATACCGGATTGGCTATCCAGTACTTCGCCATACATGTATACATCTTTACCCAGCTTCTGTTTGGCGTACCGCTCTGCGTTTTCGGTCACATTGAGCCAGAAGTTGCTGCGGTAGGGCAGCTGATCCTCGGAGGTCTCAATATGCTTGGCTGCGTCAAAACGGAAGCCATCCACACCCAGATCCATGCAGTCAATCAGGAACTGCACCACCATGGCCTGCAGCTGCAGGTTTTGGGTGTTCAGATCCGGCAGACCGCCCATGCACTGCTGGGTGACCTGGTAACGGCTGGTGTAATCGGAAATATTCACGGCAATATTGTGCCAGTAGGCGGGAGCAGTCAGGGTTTCGGGAATCTGATCGGAAAGATCATTGCCGGTTTGGTTGCCCAAATGGTTGGCTACCACATCCACGATCACTTTGATGCCGTAGCTGTGGGCCGTTTCGATCATGCTTTGCAGCTCTGCCTTGGTGCCCAGGGCGTTGAAGTCCTGGTCGGCGATCACAAAGTCCACGGGCTGGTAGTACACCCACCAGCTGCCGCCCACGGTGGAGCTGACGGTGGATTCCTTGATGGGCTGCACGGGAGAGGTCTGAATGGCGGTGAAGCCCATGTCCGCAATGGCTGCCATGTTGGCTTCCATCTCCGCAAAGGACCAGTTCCAGCAATGCAGAGTCATGCCGTTTTGGATGCCGGTGGCATCGGTGACGGTTTCCGGTTTGGTGATCTCATAGGAAAGCTTCACAGAAGCGTCGCTCATTTCTGTCAGCGTCAGGGTCACCGGCACACCGCCGGGTATCATAAGCTTATCGGTATTGGTGCCCAGGGTTTCGGTGTTGGGAAGGATGGCGGAGGTCACATTGCCCAGCCAGCCCTCGGTCATATACCAGGCCTTGTTGCCGGTGGTTTTTACGCCCACATAGCTATCTTGCTTGAACAGTACATTGAGCTTACCGTCCACAAACTGATATTTGCCCATGCTGTTGGCGGTTTCCTCGCAGCCGTAGTTTTGCCCGTTGATCCAGCCAAAAAGGAAATACTGGCTTTCGCCCACATATTCTCCTGCGGGGGTATCGTCGGGGGCAGGACTGGAGGAAATGGGATCCCGGTATTTGTAGCTGCCGCAGGTCCATTTGCCGCCCTCGTTGGATTCGGGATAATAGCCCATGCCGTCAGCGGGGACAGTCAGGTCCACAGTTTGGATGCCGCTGCCGTTGCTGAACACCAGGCCGCCTGCGCCGGCGCTCACCTCTATGGAATACACATTTTGACCGTATTCGTTGGTCTCCACCCAGGTCATGGGCAGGCCGGGCCAGGATGCCAGTTCGGGAGTCCAGGTGTAGGCATACACACTGCCCCAGTTTTGGCTGTCTGTAAAGTATACGGTGACTGCATCGGCAATGGCGCTGCCGCCGGAATAGGTCTCGTTCTTGCCCTCGTCCTTCCGGGTCAGATAAACGGCGGAAATGCCCTCTACCAGCACGGATACCTGGGCGGTGTACAAAGATTCGGTGCCGGAATCCTCGCCGTCTACGCACACATTCCAAATGCCGCTGGGCAGGTTCACAGAAACGGGGGTTTTATTGGGGTTGAACACCACAAAGATATCCTCATCCCCGGTGCTCATGCCGTCAATGAAGAAGGCGGTCACATTGCTCTGGGGCACAGCGGACTGAATATACTGGGAAATGTCTGCGGCATCGGTCATCCGCAGAGCGGGGTGGGCTTTCCGGAAAGCAATGAGGCCCTGGTAGTAATCCGAGGTGTGGGCATATTCCGGGATTGCCAGATAATTCCAGCGGATGGCGTTCACATCATCGGAGGAATTGTAGCTGTTGTGGTTGCGGCTGCCGTCTGCGTTCAGCTTTTCCCGGAGCAGCTCCTCACCCGCGTGGATGAAGGGAATACCCTGGGAGGCCATATAGATGGCGGCAGTCAGATTGTTCATGGCGATCACATCGTCCGTCAGACCGATGGCCTTGGTGGAGAGGATCAGCTTGTCTGCCAGGGTGTAGTTATCATGGCAGGAGGCATACTGCACGATCTGAGAGGGATCGGCAGAATACCAGGGTGTGGCCTTGAAATTGGCGATAATGGCACTTTCCTGGCCGGTGGCGCCGGATACATAACCCAAAGAGCTGCCGGAGTTGTCGCCAGCCAGCAGATTGCGGATCACATCGGAGAAATAGGCAAAATTTGGGGTTTGAGCGGCATTTTGCTGGGTTGCCATGCTGAAGCCGGGCTCGGAATTGGTGCCCAAAGTCCAGCCTTCGCCATAGAAGATCACATCCGGGCGAATCTCGTGGACTTTATCCACCAGGGTGTTGATGGTATTGGTGTCGATGAGGCCCACCAGGTCAAACCGGAAGCCGTCAATATGGTATTCCTCGGTCCAGTACAAGATGGATTCCACAATGTATTTGTGGACCATTTCCCGTTCAGAGGCGGTGTCGTTGCCGCAGCCGGAGCCGTTGGAATCCACACGGGAGAAATAGCCGGGCACAATGTTGTTGAAGCAGAAAGTGCCTGCGTCATACACATGGTTATACACCACATCCATGATCACGCTGATGCCCGCTTCGTGGAGCGCCTGGACCATCTGCTTGAATTCTGCCACTCTGACTTCGCCCTTGTAGGGGTCGGTGGAGTAGGAGCCCTCGGGCACATTGTAGTTTTGAGGGTCATAGCCCCAGTTGAACTTGGTGCAGGTGGTCTCGTCCACGGATTCATAGTCATAAACCGGCAGCAGATGCAGGTGGGTGACACCCAGCTGCTTTAAATAGTCGATGCCGGTGGCAATGCCTGTGCCGGGGACGGTAGAGCCCTGCTGGGTGAAGGCCAGGAATTTACCCTGGTAATCCTCCAGAATGCCGGAGCTGTCGTCAATGGAGAAGTCCCGCACATGCAGCTCATAAATCACCGCGTCGGTGTAGCTGGTGGAGGGGTTGGGATTATGGTCGTCTGCCCAGCCCTCCGGGTCTGTGGAATCCAGGTCAATGACCATGCCCCGGTGACCGTTTACGCCGGTGGTACGGGCGTAGGGGTCAACGGCTTCGTTGATTTTGCCGTCCACATGGACTGCGTAGGTGTAGTAAGTGCCGTTCAGGTCACCATCAACGGTGGCGATCCAGGTGCCGTTCACATCCCGGCTCATGGGCACTGCCTGGATCAGATCATCGGTGCCCTGGGTGCCGGAGGTATACAAATTCACCAGTACCTTTGTGGCGGTGGGAGCCCACACCCGGAAGGTGGTGGCACTATCTGTCCAGTTTGCGCCCAGATCGTTGCCGGTGTAGGTGTATTCCGCACCGAATTTATCGGAGGCGTACACAGAATCGATTTGGATATCGTACAGATAGCCCTCAAATTCCACCTTGTACTGATACAGCTTGTCCAGGTCTAAAGTTTTATTGGGCTTGAGGGTATAGGTGGTGCCGCCGCCGGAGGTTTGGGCGATGGCAATATCATCGTTTTCGTTTTCGGTGTTCACCAGGCCAAAGGCTGCACCGGATACGCTCTGGGCCAGGGTGACGGTGATAATGTTGGTGTCGTAGTCCAGCTGTACATCAGAGAGCTTGTGGCCGGTGACCACATCGGAATTCAGCACTCGCACACCGGCGGAGGAGCCTGCGTGGATGTAGTAATCCACTGTGCCGGAGAGGATATCGCTCAGATCGACGGTCTGGGTGGCCTCCTGGGATGCCCATTGGTTATCCTTGGTGGAAAGCCGGGGGATCACATTCACATATTGCACTGCACGGCCTTCCAAAACCAGGGTGGTGACCAGGCCGTCCTCGGTGAGATTCTCACTGTCCGCTTCCAGGTTGCCTGCGCCGTTGTAGAGGTACATATTCCAGCCTTCATAAGCATTATCGCTGCGGATATAGTGGATATTCACGGTGATCTCATTATAGTCCACTGCGTTGGGGTCTAAAATAATAAAGGCGCTGTTGTCGTTTTGCTTCCAGCTGTTGGCGGGGTCAGTGACCCAATTGCCGTCAGCCACAAATTTATATTCATAAGTGCCGGGGTCCAGGTTTTCCAGCTTCACGGTCCAAATGCCGTTGGCATCCTTGGTCATGGCAGTGGGGGCTGCCCACTGATCCCAGGAGCCGTAAACCTGCACAGAGCTGCCGCCTTCATAGTTAAAGGTGACGGAGCTGCCCTCTACAATGGGGCTTTGCACCACCACAAAGGAGCTGCTCAAAATGTCGGCGGTGTATTTGCCCTCGGATTCGCCGGAAATGCGCACCCATTTTTCCACATCGGCGGTCACAACCCCCAGGGAAAGATCCACAGTTTGGCTGCTGCCATTGTTGAAAATAAAGTTGATGGTCTGACCGGAGGGGACTTCGTAGGTATGAGAGTAGAAGCCGTTTTCATCCTGGCTCAGTGCAAGGCCGGGCCAGCCGCCCAGCAGCACATCAGAAGAGCCCGCCCAGCTATACAAATTGGCCTTGCCCCAGCCCAGGGTATCGGCAAAGTGCAAGGTGACCTGGCAGGTCTCGCCATCGCCCACATCGCCGCCTTCGTTGCCACCGCCTTGGCCTGCGGTGTAGGAGAGGGTTAAGCTGCCGTCGGCATTCTCAACCAAAGTGAAGGTCACGGACTGTCCACCAGGGACGAACATTTTTTCGGAATTGCCCTTGGCAAAAGTGCCGGAGGTGGCGGTGCAGTATTCCTGGGTCATATAATAGTTGCCGCTGCCGTCCATCACAAACACATAGGTGTCATTAGGGAAGGTGGCGGTCAGCTGCCCGTCCTGGAAGGCATAGTCC
>JAZNSR010000133.1:0-3826 GCA_045591335.1 Faecousia sp. | reverse complement strand
GGGGTAAGGATAGTTGGCACGAATATAAAAATCCGTATTTTTAGTGCCCAGCGTGCATTTTTGATGGTTGCGCATAACCTCGCTAAACAGATCCATATCCTTCTGTTCTGCAAAGGTTCGAATGGTCTTCATGGGAGGCATAGATTCAAATCCAAATTCAGAGCAGAAACGGAACTTGTGCTTGCGGTACTCTGTGAAAGGCTTTTCTCCGTTCCAAACCTCCCAGAAATGCTGGTCACCCCGGGAAGGATCGTCAGGATCGTCAAAGTTTCCGCCGTTGGAGGGAGAAGAAGGCCAATAGAATACATCCGGTGCTACCCGACCGCACAACTCCGGCAGGATATTCTCATAGAATTCTAAGTAATGCTCCTTTACCAAAGGACCGTCGCATATCAAATTGCCCTTGCCGTCACCCCAATGCAAAATGGCAGACTCCATCTCATTGTTGCCGCACACCAAGCCCAGACAGGCACGGTGACGGAAACGGCGAAGCTGCTGCTCGCATTCCAGACAAAGCGTTTCTTTAAATTCTTCGCTCAGGTAGATGTTACAGCAGGCAATCATAAAATCCTGCCACACGATCAGTCCGTAACGGTCGCACAAATCAAAGAAAAATTCCTCAGGATAGTATGCGCCGCCCCATACCCGCAGGCAGTTAAAGTTGGCATCGATACAGCTTTTTATCAGCTTTTCCGTTTTTTCCTCTGTGATACGGCTTAAAATATTGTCCTGAGGCACATAGTTAGCACCCATGGCAAAAATCTTGACGCCGTTGACCACAAAACAGAATTCCTCACCGTATTGATCCGGTGCTCTGCTGATAGTCAAGGTTCTTAGTCCGATTTGCTTGCTCTGGCGGTCAATTACCTCATCCTGATAAACCAGCTCCACCTCTACGAAATACAGATTTTGCTCGCCGTAGCCATTGGGCCACCACAGCTTGGGGTTCTCAATTTTAATCTCCCCGTGACCATTTTCCAGCAGATAGCGCTTTCCATCTACTACGGCATACTGACGGCACTGGGGATTGCTATGCTTTGTCTGCACATTCAATGTAAGCGTTACATTGCCATTTTCGTGCTTTTGTCGAATCTCCACATCCTCCAGGCGATCCACTTCATAACTCCGAAGCCATACCGGCCGGAAGATGCCCATATCCGGCAGCTTGGGACCCCAGTCCCATCCGGACATATAGAGCGCTTTACGCAGCTGCGCGGCGCCCTGGAGGGTATCCGCATTGGTGTACACGTGCCTCTGCTCCTCCATTTTGCGGAAATACGCATTGGGCGACGCGAAATCCAGCCGGATCGTATTGGTACCCAGCTTCAACTGATCCTTCACATCGTATACAAAGGTTCTGTGCATATTTTTTACGCTATCGAGCTTTTCGCCGTTGAGAAAAATATCGCAGATGGTATCCAGTCCCTCAAAGACCAGCTCCATAAAGCTATGCTTCTCAGCCACCTGAAATGTGGCATAAAAGCTGCAGGGATCCTCGCAAAGTGCAGTGGCCTTGTGCTCATTCAGACCATAAAAGGGATCTTCCATCAGCTTATTATCCAGTAAAACACCGTACAAAGAGCAAGGGGCATCACAGGGGATGTCCTGATGCTCTTTATAAGTCATTTTCCATTGTTTGATCTCTAAATGGGTCATCTTTCATACCTCTCTCCCATTTTCTTTGGGGTATTCAAGCCATTGGCACTACGATCCGGTTCGGCACTTCCCGCAAAGATACATTATTTTGCACTGCGTAGGCCGCCGCTTTGCCTGTAGCCTCGCCCATAGCGCAGCAATTTCCCGTCACACGGTAAGAAGCCATGGCAATGTGGCTGCCGGAAATACACCGTCCCGCCACCAGCACATTGTGAAGTCCTTTAGGCAGCATAGCCCGGTAAGGGATCTGATAGGGCTTTACATCCCGATTATGCTGCTCGGTGCTATTAGGAACATGGATGTCCACATTAAAGGTGGCAGTACACACCCCATCCGGGAACTGCGTGCCGTTTAGCAGATCATCCTCTGTTATGTAGTACTCCCCGATCACCCGCCGGGATTCCCGCACACCCAGTTGAGCAGCCGATGCGATCAGGCTTAAGTTTTTAAAATCCTCGTCAAAGCCCTTGAGTGCTTCAAATACATCAATCATTTGGCGGCGGCCCTCAATGACCGCCAGAGTGCGCCTTTTGGCATCCAGTGCCACACTGCCATCCATATGCGTCAGCTGCACGGTTGCGTAATCACTGTTGGGAATGGGAATCATATAGGGCATTTTGAAGGGAGAATGCTTGCCAAGTCCCTGCTTGGCATAGGCTTCTTCCAGCACCTGATACATCACAAAGCCGTCTTTGTATTTTTCGGGGATGCCGCCAACCAGAAACATCAGGGTCATAGACTGGCAATTACCGTTTTCATCGCCCATCACCCACTGGGCACCCGCATCTGCCGCCAAATGGGCATCGCCGGTGGCATCAATAATAATCGTGCCTTTGTAATAGGTTTCGCCCTCTACGTTGCGGACAAAGACACCCTCAACCGTTCCGTCTTTCGCCTGAACGCCGGCATATTTTGTTTCATAAAGCAGAGTAACACCGGCAGAAAGTGCCTTTTCCTCCAGGAAATGTTTCATATACTCCTGGATATAGCTGATTTCCCAAAATCCACCCCAGGCGTCTTTGGCAGTCAGGTCATCCACCAGCTCTTTCATAATGCCGGTTTTGTTATGTGCATCGAACAAGGGGCTCAGCAAACCGGAGGTCCACATGCCGCCCAGGCAGTTTTCCTGTTCAATCAGCAGCACCTTGCTTCCGGCTCTGCCGGCCGCAATTGCCGCCGCACTGCCGGAAGGACCGCCGCCTACAACGATTACATCATAGCTTGCGCCCACTGTTACATTTTTCGTAATCGTTAACACATTAGCCATAGCATCCTCCTATTATTTGTTGTAGTAAACGTGCTCTACTTCAAACAGGTCTTTGCTTACGGTGATCTTTGTACCGCCCAATTCCGATTCTAAATATCGGTCAAAGGTTCCTGCCTTCAGACCAAAGGTCAGACGAATGCCGTCATAGAGAATGCTGACACTGTTTTTATGGGAATGGCCGCAGAATACCCCTTCAAAATTGTACTTTTTCAAGATGTTCCACAAGCCGTATTCCGAATGGATTCCCTTAAAGGCCTCACCCTTTGTGCCAAAATCGCCATTTTGGGCAGTTACATTCTCTCCAATGGTATACAGCTCGGCATTGCTCAAGCCCTGATCCGACTGATATCCCGATTCATAGGCGCCCGCAGCAAACTGAGAGATGGGAATATGGAACGCCAGTAGCTTGCCCACCGTTCCACCGGTGGCTGCATCAATATTTTTGCAGCTTTCTTCCAGCCATTCAACCTGATCTGCACCGAAGCCAATCTCGGTCTTGATCTTCTCGCCTGCATTATAAGTCAGCGGCTGACCCGCTTCATTCAGCGCACCGTAGCCATCGGCGAATGCGTGTGTACAGCCGTTGGAATCCATCATAAAAATCGTTTCGATGAGCTGTCCGTCCTGCACAATGCCAATGCTGTAATTTCCGTTACCTGTCAGGTTATTCCGCTTAAACAGACAATTTTCTGCCTGCTCCAGCTGCTCGCACTGCCAGGTTACGCCCATCATAGATTCGTTGTCATGATTGCCGAAAACCGGCGCCCATGGAATATTCAGGCTCTCCATATAGGCAATGAGTCCCTGAAAAACTTTACCGGTATCATCGAACTCGCCATAAATAAGATCTCCGGTCATAAGGATCAGATCCGGGTTGGTCTTTTTGACCGCGTCCTCGATATA
>JAZNSR010000132.1:0-10379 GCA_045591335.1 Faecousia sp. | reverse complement strand
TGTTAAGACCCGTCTGTCCGGTCTGACCCCCAATGTTTCCGTGCTGGTTGCTACCGTCCGTTCCCTGAAGATGCACGGCGGCGGCCCCAAGGTCACCCCCGGCGCACCTCTGCCCAAGGAGTACCAGGAAGAGAACCTGGAGCTGCTGGAGAAGGGTACCTGCAACCTGTTCCACCATGTGAACACCATCAAGAAGTCCGGCATTACCCCCGTGGTGTGCATCAACCGCTTCTACACCGATACCGACGCAGAAGTTGCTCTGCTGAAGAAGCTGTGTGCTGAGCGCGGTGTCCGTTGCGCTGAATCCAACCACTGGCGTTACGGCGGCGAAGGTGCTGCTGAGCTGGCTCAGGTTGTTGTGGAAGCTTGCGAGGACAAGAACGAGATCAAGTTCCTGTACGATCTGGAGATGCCCCTGCGTGAGCGCGTTGAGCGCATCGCTAAGGAAGTCTACGGCGCTGACGGTGTTGTTTGGCTGCCCCTGGCTACCGAGAAGGCTGAGCGCTTCGAGAAGGATCCCAAGTATGCTGATTACTGCACCATGATGGTCAAGACCCACCTGTCCCTGTCCGATGATCCCACCAAGAAGGGTGTGCCCACCGGCTGGAAGCTGACCATCCGTGACATTCTGGAGTACGGCGGCGCTAAGTTCCTGTGCCCCATGGCCGGCACCATCTCCATGATGCCCGGTACTGCTGCTGACCCCGCATACCGTCGTGTTGATGTGGATGTGGAGACCGGCAAGGTAAGCGGCCTGTTCTAATTGAATTTTTCCGATAAGCAGAGGCGGTTCGCCGCCTCTGCTTTTGGGGATTATTATGTAGGGAACGGATTCATCCGTTCCGTCAATTGTCAATACGGAATGCATGAATGCATTCCCTACAAAAACAAAAGGAGATTACATATTATGGATATGACAATGGAATCCTGCCGCAAGTTTGTGGAAGTTCTGGCATCTGACGCACCCGCTCCCGGCGGCGGCGGTGCTGCTGCTCTGGTTGGCGCCATCGGCACTGCGCTGGGCAACATGGTTGGCTCTCTGACCGTAGGCAAGAAAAAGTATGCCGATGTGGAAGCCGAGATCATCGAGCTGAAGGGCAAGTGCGACGCACTGCAGAAAGAGCTGCTGGACCAGGTTGAAGCTGACGAGGTCAACTTCCTGCCCCTGGCCAAGGCCTACGGCATTCCCAAAGATGACCCCAACCGGGACACCATTATGGAAGAAGCCACCATCATCGCCTGCTCCACCCCCATGAAGATCATGGAGCTGAGCTGCCAGGCCATTGAGTACATCGCTGTGTTTGCCGCAAAGGGCAGCCGCCTGGCTGTTTCTGACGCAGGCTGCGGCGCAGTTTGCTGCAAGGCTGCTTTGCAGGCCGCTTCTTTGAATGTGTTCATCAACACCAAGACTCTGAAGAACCGTGAGGTTGCCGAGGAAATGAACGCAAAGGCCCTGGGTATGCTGGCAAAGTACGGCGCTATGGCCGACGAGATCTTCAACTCCGTCAAGGCCGGCTTCGGCGTATAATGATTAGATAAGGAGATATATAAAAATGGCAAAACAGCTTTTAGGTAAAGAAGTAAACGAGGCCCTGGTTGCCAATCTGCTTTCCCGCAGCGATGCGCTGAAGGCCAAGGGCGTGGAGCCCTGCCTGGGCATTATCCGCGTGGGCGCAAGACCCGATGACCTGTCCTATGAAAAGGGCGCCATCAAGAAGGGCGAGACCGTGGGCATTGCCGTTAAGGTTTTTGAGCTGCCTGAGGACGCTTCCCGTGAGGATGTGCTGGCAGTGGTGGACCAGGTCAACGCCGACAACACCGTGCACGGTGTTCTCATGTTCCAGCCTTTCCCCAAGCATCTGCGGGAGTATCAGCGGGAGATCTGCAACCGCCTGGGTCCCAAGAAGGACATGGATTGTCTGACCGACCTTTCCAGCGCCGGTGTGTACCAAGGCCGCAGCGATCTGGGCTATGCCCCCTGCACCCCCTCCGCCTGCATGGAGATTCTGGACTACTATGGTATTGACTGCAAGGGCAAGTCTGCTGTGGTCATTGGCCGCAGCCTGGTGGTGGGCAAGCCTGCCGCTATGATGCTCATTGGCAAGAACGCCACCGTCACCGTCTGCCACACCAAGACCGTGGATACCGCCGCTGTCTGCCGTGAGGCTGATATCATCATTTCCGCTGCCGGCGTGCTGGGCAGCTTGACCAAGGACTATGTGCGCCCCGGTCAGATCGTTATTGATGTTTCCATGAACTGGAATCCCGAGAAGATCACCTCCAAGGGCAAGGGCGGCATGTCCGGCGACGCTGTGTTTGAGGAAGTGGAGCCCATTGTTGAGGCCATCACTCCCGTGCCCGGCGGCGTGGGCGCAGTGACCACCACCGTGCTGATGAAGCATGTGATCGAAGCTGCCGAGAAAACCTGCTAAAAAAAAACCTCCGCATAACTGACGGATTTGTGGGGCACCACAAGGGAGTGCGGAAGTGATTATGCCGACCGTCTGGGCGATCCTGTCTCCACACGGGATCGCCCAGTTTATTTCAAATTCTAATTTATTGTAATCTTCCCGTAGGGGCGACCATTGTGTCGCCCGATGATTTTGCAAACAAAACCACATCCTATTTATGGGATAATAGTATATTTTCTTTAAAAACCCAAATTATTTTATGAAATAATTTGGCGGGCGGCCAATGGTCGCCCCTACTTGCTAAATTAGAATTTACAGAATTGAGGTTTCCATATGAAAAAATTAAACAATATGGCGGAAAGCAGCTTTTTACGGCTGTTTTTCCTCTGCCTTTCCATGGCATTTTTGCTTGCGGCTTTGGTGATGCCCGATATGGGGCAGATGTTTGACGGCTTCTGGTCCATCCTCACCGGCACCTGCAAGGTCACCACCAACTATTTCGCCATTGGCTATGCTGCCACCTTCTTAAATGTGGGCATTGTGGGTCTGATCTGCACCGCACTGTGCTTCCTGCCCGGCGCAAAGCCCAACAACGGCACCACTTTGGCTGTGCTGCTGACCATGGGCTTCGGCACCTGGGGCATCCACCCGCTGAATGTGCTGCCCACCTTTGCCGGCGTGCTGCTATACTGCCTGGTGAAAAAGGAAAAGCCCAGCGCACACATCAACACCATGATGTTCTCCACGGGCATCGCCCCTTTGATTTCCGACCTGCTGTTCCGCTACCCCCATGCCGAAGCCATCGGTCTGAACTGGCTGGGCGTGTTCCTGGCAATTTTTGTGGGCGTGATCATCGGCTTCTTCCTGCCCGCCGGTCTGGCCCATTCTCCCCTGGTGCACAAGGGCTATGACCACTATTCTGCTGCCCTGCCCATTGGCATGACCGCATTTTTCCTGCGGGCAGTGCTTTATAAGGTTTTGGGCGGCACTTTGCCCGCCGCGCCCTCTGCGGACACCTTGGCTGCAGCCTCCTGGCCCATTGTAAACATTTTCTGCCTGGTAGTGTTTGCCGCCTGTGTGGTGGTGGCCCTGCTCATGGGCTGCAAGCCCCGTGATTACTGGCAGCTGATGAAGGACCCCGGCCAGGGCGTCAGCTTTTCCAGCAAATATGGCAACGCTCCCTTCCTGATGAATGTGGGTGTGTTCGGCCTGTTCATTCTGCTGTATTACAATCTGGTGGGTGCCAGCTTTAACGGTGTGACCTTCGGCATCATTTTCTGCATGCTCTGCACCTGCAACTCCGGCTCGCATCCCCGGAATGTTTGGCCCATTATGGTGGGCTACCTGCTCACCAGTCTGCTGGCAAGCTGGCTGTTTGTGGGCGAAAAGTTCGCTCTGGGGATCAACGCCCAGGCTATCCTCATCGGTCTGTGCTACGCCAACGGTCTTTCTCCCATTGCGGGCAAGTACGGCTGGCAGTTCGGCATTTTGGCCGGCGGCCTGCACTATTTGCTGGTCACCGCAGTGCCGGATATGCACGGCGGCTTCTGCCTGTATAACGGCGGCTTCACCGCAGCGCTGATCTGCCTGATGCTGGTGCCCCAGCTGGAGCGGTTCTGCAAAACCAAAGAAGAACGCTTGTTGGCGAAGGCTGCTAAAAAAGCTGCAAAGGCATAATTTTAGAACCGGGCGCTAACGCGCCCGGTTTTTTTCTTGCATTGCAAGGTCATTTATGCTATATTGAAATTGGAAGTCCGTATATTACACTAAAAAGGAGGCTTTTCTATGAAAATCAGAAGATTATTTTCCGTTTTGATGGTGGTACTGCTGCTGATTTCCCTGCTGGCGGGCTGCGCTGCATCCTCAAAATACGATAGCGCAGGCAGCGCCATGGACGAAGGTTATCTCAACCGCGCTCCCGAAGCTGAAATGGGCATGACAGAAGGAATTGCCTCTGAGAAAGAAAATCCAGAGCTCCAGGCCCCGGTCAACCAAAAGCTGATCCGCAAGATCTATATCGACACCGAGACCGAAGAGCTGGATTCCATGCTCACCCAGGTAGAAAAGAAGATCGCAGAGCTGGGCGGCTATGTGGAATCCCGGCAGATCAACAACAGCACCACCCGCTACCGCAACGGCCGTTACGCAGAGCTGACCGTCCGCATTCCCGCAGACCGGCTGGATCAATTCGTGGACCATGTGACCGAAGGCTCCAACATCACCTCCCTGCGGGAGACCACCGACGATATCACCCTTTCCTATGTGGCAACGGAAAGCCGCATTGCCGCCCTGGAGACCCAGGAGGTCCGGCTGCTGGAGCTGCTGGCAAAGGCGGAGAACATGAGCGACCTGCTGGAGATCGAATCCAAGCTCACGGATGTACGCACGGAGCTTTCCCAGGTGAAATCCACCTTGAAGGTCTATGATAACCAGGTCAACTACGGCACCATTTATCTGACCATCGACGAGGTCAAGGAATACACCGAAACCGAAGAGCCGGAGGGCTTCTTTGAACGGCTTTGGAACGGTTTTGTTAACAGCATCAAGGGTGTATGGACCTTGTTTAAAGAACTGATCATTCTCTTTATTATCATTCTGCCTTACCTGGCATTCTTCGCTTTGATCGTTGCCATCATCGTGCTTTTGATCCGCCTGCATATCAGAAGACGCAGAAAGAAGAAAGCCAAAAAAGAAAACAAAGCATAATCTGCCAGAGGAGTCAAAAAACAAGTTTTTTGACAGACTGAACAAAGCCGACGCGTGATGCGTCGGCTTTGTTATTATAAATCTTGCCAAAACGGCGTTCTCCATGAAAATGGTCAGATCGGCAAAACGCCTTTCCCGTTTATAGTTTGATGCGATCCTTATCCCGCAATGCAGTTATAGCTTTTTGCACATCCGGAGATGTAATAACGAATATCCGCCCATCTTTCGTAACAATGTTTAAATGGACATTGTCAAATTGATATTTTTCAATATCCTGCACCAGAATATCATCCCGTAGATATGGTTTTTCATCCAGGCTGACACAGACGATCCCATCATCGCAAAAGTAAATATTGCCGTTTTTGATCTTTCCACCGCATAGATCAAAATTTCCGTTGATCTTGCAAAAAACAGGAGAGCCCAGTTCTTTTTCAAATTCGGTATACCTTTTCTCCATCCGTTTTTTGTGAATGCACAGATAAGGAAATAACAGCAAATAAAAAACGATACCCCCCAAAAATCCGTACACAAACGCATATTCTATTTTTAGGAAAAGCAGCAGCAAATAGGTGATCAATCCAAAAAAGAAGCCGGTGATAGCGCAGAGGAATGCTTCTGCTTTCATTTGATCAGCTCCTTAGCTTAAGGAACACACAATATTGTGCAGATATTCCCGGTTGTTATTTAAATAAGAGGGGGTTGCGCTCACCAGCACCCATGCGCAAGCTTCTTTTTCCGGCAGATCAATGAGATAAGAGGCATAATAATTTTTCACGCCGTCTCTTTCTGCAGAATGCAAAGCTTGGATAATGGTTTTTTGAGAAAGGATTTGGGTTGTTTCTTCTTCAATAACAGCCACATTGGATCGCTTACCCAGCAGATCTTCTGTGTGAAAGGTATAAATATCCCGGACTGTGCTGCCTTCGGGAAAATCAATGTATTCGTAGGCCATGATGCTGATATAGCACTTGCCGTTAGACAGCTGCAGGTCAAAGTTGCTTTTCGCCTGCTCCCGGAAGGAGCTGTCAGCGGTTATCTGCAGATTGTAACTATTTACAGAAAAAACTGTTTCCTGAGAAGCGAGTTCGCCCAGCGCAGAGCAGCCCACTGCGGAAAACAGCATACAAACAGCCAACAGAAATACCATTACTTTTTTCATAGTACATTCCCTCCGAGTGCGCTTTATTGGTTTACATAATTCACAAACCGCAGGAATGCCTCCCGGCCTTCCGGATTGCACTTATACACGCCAGCATCCTCCAAAACCTCTGCAAACACCTTGCCGGTTTCCTCCATGAGGATCTCCAGGGCATTGTCTGCATGGAAGCTGTGGCGGGCTTTCAGCTCCTCCACCCAGGTGGCGTGCTTTTCCAGCTCGCCGGTGAGGGGCTGACCGGCAACAATAGCATCTGCCAGGTCATACAGCTCCTTTTTCAACCGGCTGGGCAGCACTGCAAGGCCCATAACCTCGATCAAGCCGATGTTTTCCTTCTTGATGTGGTGTTTATCCCCATGGGGATGGTATACACCCAAAGGATGCTCAGCAGTGGTCAAATTGTTCCGCAGCACCAAATCCAGCTCATAGGCCTTCCCTCTGCGGCGGGCGATGGGGGTGATGGTATTGTGGGGCTCACCGTCGGTTTCTGCCAGGATGGTGGCAGCTTCGTCGGTGTAGCCGCGCCAGGCAATCAGAATTTTATCTGCCAGGTCCACCAGCCGGTCCGGATCGCTGCCGGTGATGCGGATCACGCTCATGGGCCAGTTGACGATACCGGCGGTAATGTCCTCATAGCCCCGGAAGCTTAGAGGCATTTCAATGCCTGCGGTCTCCATGGCAAAGGTATAATGGCCGCCCTGGAAATGCTCATGGCTGAGAATGGAGCCGCCCACAATGGGCAGATCCGCATTAGAGCCCACGAAATAGTGGGGGAACAGAGTCACAAAATCCAGCAGTTTCTTAAAAGCGGAGCGGTCGATCTTCATGGGGATGTGCCGGGAATTGAACACGATGCAATGCTCGTTATAGTACACATAGGGAGAATACTGCAAGCACCAATCGGCATCAGCCACGGTGATGGGAATGATCCGGTGATTCTGCCGGGCGGGGTGGTTCAGTCTGCCTGCATAACCTTCGTTTTCTACGCACAGCTGGCATTTGGGATAGCTGGACTGGGGAGCGTTTTTAGCAGCGGCAATAGCCTTGGGGTCCTTTTCCGGCTTGGAAAGGTTGATGGTGATATCGATGGGTCCAAACTTGCTGTTATACTTCCAGCGCATATCCTTGGCAATGCGGTAGCGGCGGATGTAATCGGTGTCGCAGCTGAAGCGGTAGTACCAGTCGGTGGCAGCCTCGGGGCTTTGGCTGTAAAGCTCCCGGAAAATGGCAATGACCTGGCTGGGCATGGGAGTCAGCGCACCCATAAGCTTAGTATCAAACAGATCACGCTCCACCACATTGTCCTGGCAGATACCCTTTTCGCAGGCATAATCCAAAAGGCCCTTCAAAATTTCCTCCAAATCCTCGGACTGAGGCTCATCAGAGGGCTCATAGGCATCCATTTTCAGAATCTCCAAAATGCGGTTGGTCAGCACAATGTGATCCTCCGGCAGTGCCAGACCCTTGTTCATGGCATAGGATACCAGAGAATCAATATAGGTTTCAATTTTCATGATTTCGTCTCCAATATGTGTTTTGTAGGGAACGGTGTCCTC
Source organism: Faecousia sp. (assembly GCA_045591335.1). Lineage (GTDB taxonomy): Bacteria > Bacillota > Clostridia > Oscillospirales > Oscillospiraceae > Faecousia. The sequence goes on along the minus strand of JAZNSR010000132.1, from coordinate 2,550 downwards.
AGCGTTCCGCAAAGAATACCCGGAACGCTGAGGACAGCGTTCCCTACGATGTTATTTATAATTGCTTTGCGTTGTGAGGCATATCGCAAGGTGTAAGCCATATATCGCGCCCACAGGGCATATTGCAAATCCGCCCAGCGGATTTATATTTTGGCTTTTGCGGTGGTGATTGAAGCAATCAGCATTCTGCGGATAGTACCGCATTTGTTAATGAGTTTTTTGTACGAGATTTCATCAATGGCATGAATATTGCTTAATAGTTCCAACCAATATTCAGTTTCATAACATTCTTTTAAAGCAATTTCCAGTTTACTGATGAAATCTGCGGTACTTTGAGCATATTTGGCTTCGTGGGCATTGGCACCAATAGAGGAACATGCCCGTAGTAATTGATTGGTGTAAACAGAACGGCCTTTTATGGTGTCGCATAATGCGGTGATTTCAACGGTTAAAGAAATAGCCAGTTCTTTAATGGTGGCATTACTCATGTGAAAAACCTCTTTAAGCGATATATTTGCTTCGCAAATGCGATATAATCTTCGATTGCGATATAGGCTCACTTTGTTCGCCTGCGATATGATATAAATCCCAACGCGCCGCAGCGCATATCGCAAGGCGTAAGCCTTATATCGCGCCCATAGGGCATATCGCAAATCCTGTTAGGGATTTATATCGCTGGCTTACGCCTGAGCGTAAGCCTCTACGCCGCCGTGAGGACGGATGGAAAGTACATGGCAAGCACCCTCGCCCAGCACCGCATCGATGCCCTGGCGGAAGTTCTCCAGCATATCCATGGGCACAAAAGCCTGCACAGTGCCGGCAAAACCGCCGCCGTGCACACGGTAAGCACCCCGGCCATCCAGGTAGTTCTCGCACAATGCCAGTGCCAATGCCACATCCTGGTGCTCCCGGTAACCGGCAGGGATCACATTCTGCAGGTACATCCAGGAGGAATAGCCGCTCTGCTTCACCAGCTGCAGGAACTTATTAAAATCACCGCTGCGCAGAGCAGCCACCTGCTGGGGTACACGGGCATTTTCCTTATAGAAGTGGTAAGCCCGCAGCACTGCCCGGTCACCAAACTGATCCCGCAGCTGTGCCATATTCGCAATGAAATCCTTTTCGTCGATCTGAGTCAGCACATTCTTGTCAAAGTAGCTGCAAATATTCTTCAGCTCAATGGTAATGGCAGCGTATTCATCGGTCAGGTCTGCGTGGCTGGCGCGGCTGTCGATAATACAGAGGGCATGACCGCAGGAAGCAAAGTCAAAGTCCACGGACTCGATAACGGGATTATCCTTATCCAAAAAGTCGATGGTCACCATATTGCCCACCGCAGAAGCCATCTGGTCCATCAGACCGCAAGGCTTACCAAAGTACACATTTTCCGCATATTGACCGATCATGGCGATCTCCGGCTGGGAGACCTTGCCGTCAAAGAACATGTGGTTGATAATGGTGCCAATGAGCACCTCGTAAGCAGCGGAGGAGCTGAGGCCGGAGCCGGGCAGCACCGTGGAGGTTATGTAGGCATCAAAGCCTTCTACCGTGCAGCCCAGCTGCGTAAACCGGGCAGCCACACCACGAATCAGTGCCATGGTGGTGTTGATTTCGTCGGCCTTGGGGATCAGGTCGGTCAGATCTACCTGACACATAGGGTAGCCCTCAGACAGAATGCGTACCACCTTGGTGCCATTAAAGCGGACGGCAGCCACAGCCTCCAGGTTGACCGCTGCAGCCAGCACACGGCCACGCTGATGGTCGGTGTGGTTACCGCCGATCTCCGTACGGCCGGGGGCAGAGAAGTATCGTTCAGGCGCACCGCCAAAAGCAGCGGAAAAGCCTGCCTTCAAAGCAGTTACGGTGTCTTTTGCGAGAATCAGTTTATCCATTTGATAAAACCTCCCTGGATTTCGGTCAAGCCGATTTTTTACAGATATCATTATACACGAAATTGGCAAAAAGGAAAGAGAAAAATACAAATTTCCCCAGAGAAAGCCCAGCAAAATTCCCGGCGAATCATGGAATTTAGCTTGCATTGGAAGACATTAGGGAATATAATAAATACAATTAAACTGCAGGAGTGCTGACATTTATGGAAAAGCAAAATCTGAAAGCCTGGCTATACCTGCTGCCAGCCATTTTGTTTTTGGCTGTTTTCATGGTATATCCTCTGATTGATGTGTTTATTTACTCCTTTGAAGAAGGTTTCAATTCTGCGTCCCAAACCTCCTTTGGCATCGGTACATTTAACTATGCCTATGTGCTGCGGGATCCTTATTTCCTCCAGGCATTGAAAAACACCTTTATTCTGGTGATGATCACCGTACCCTTGTCCACGGGCATTGCCCTTTTGATCTCCCTGGCGCTGAATTCCATCCAAAAGCTGCGCAGCCTGTATCAGACCATTTTCTTTCTGCCCTATGTGACCAACACCCTGGCGGTGGGCATGGTGTTTATGCTGCTGTTCCAAAAAACACCTTATTCTGACGGCCTGGTGAACCTGCTGCTGAACTGCTTTGGCATGTCCAGCGTAGATTTTATTGAAGG
>JAZNSR010000131.1:0-11353 GCA_045591335.1 Faecousia sp. | reverse complement strand
CCAGAAAAGCCATAGTCGTACCTGTGTTTTTGACCGGGGTGATCTGCCATCATGGAAGCTCAGTCAAGACCAAAAGGCGGCGCTTGCAGAAGCCCAGCTTTTGATGGTTGACGGCAACGAGCTGCAGGCTGCTGTGGAGGGTTCTCGTCTGGCAAAAAGTGCTGGTGTCAAGGTGCTCTACGATGCCGGTGGTCTATACTCTGGCGTTGAAGAATTACTTCACCTTACAGATTATTTGATTCCCTCTGAGGAATTTGCAACAAAGCACACAGGTTGTGCCTGTGCAGACGATGCTGCTAAAACGCTTTTCGACCGTTATCATCCCCGGTTTGTAGTTGTTACGCAGGGAAAACTGGGGGGCGTACTCTACAACGGTAAGGAACTCTGCCACTACCCGGCATTTAGCGTGGAGGCTGTAGACACCAATGGTGCAGGAGATGTGTTCCACGGTGCCTTCGCCGCAGCCCTAATAAAAGGCTTTTCACCCTATCAGTGTTGCTGCTTTGCCAGTGCCGTATCTGCACTGAAATGTACCGGCGTGGGTGCAAGAGAAAGTGTTCCTAATATGGAAACTGTGAAACATTTTTTGGAGGAAAAGGGCTATGAATTTTAAAAAAGCATATATTCCAGCCAAAGGCTATACTCCTATTTGCAAAATTGGCAAGTGTTCATTAAAGAAGCTGGAGTTTGGTATCATTGAACTGGATGCTGGGGAAAAAATCCCCTTCTATACAGAAGATAAAGAAACCGCTTTTATTATGTTAGAGGGACATTGTAATGTCTATGTTAACAATGAAAAATGGGAAAATGTAGGAAATCGCAGTTCTGTTTTTGAAAACCGTAAGGCAGAAAGCTTCTATATGCCCATCCAGCAAAATCTGGAGATTGAGGCCATTGACCATATTAAAATTGCAGTCTGTGCCACACCTATTGCTGAGAAAACCCAGCCGCAGCTACTGCGAGAGGATCATGTAGTTTTGAAGCTGCTGGGTCGCGTCCCCTTTGAACGGGAAACCAGCTTCATCATTGACGGCAATTCCAACGCCAAGCTGCTGACCATCGGTGAATCCTACTGCACCGAGGGCAACTGGGCCGGCTTCCCGCCTCACAAGCACGACGAGGATAATATGCCTGCTGAGTGTATCGCTGAGGAGATCTACTACTTCCTATTTGATCCCAAGCAGGGCTTTGGTATTCAATGCCTGTACACTGCCGATGGCAGCATCGATGAGGCCTACCGGGTGAAAAACGATGAGCTGGTGGAGCTTCCCTGCGGCTACCATACCACAGTCACCACCCCGGGCTACCGCACCTACTTTTTGTGGCTGATGGCCGGAGATCATCAGGGCTTTAACCGGAGCAACGACCCCATCCACGATTGGATTCGCTAAATAATAAAATGATGGAACTGCGGTGAATGAAATGAGATATCTTTTAGGTATAGATTTTGGAGGCGGCGCGTCAAAGGCTACGCTGCTTTGCGAAAACGGAAGGATCTGTGCTGTCAGCACCACCGAGTATCCCACCTATTATCCCCAAAACGGATATGTTGAGCAAGACCCCCAGGACTGGGTGGATGCGACCTGCAAAAACATCAGGTCAGTGCTGCAGCAAAGCGGAGTATCGCCTGCGGATATTGCCTGTGTTGCGCTGGATGCCGCGACCCACACAGCAGTCATTATGGATGAGGATTTTCATGTGATTCGCCCTGCTATTTACTGGACGGATACAAGAAGCATCCGGGAAGTGGATTTCCTGAGGGAAAACTATAAGGAGATCATACAAAAGCAGGTGCTTCATGCTCCAGGTACAATCTGGACGCTCCCGGAACTCATGTGGATCAAAAACAATGAGCCGGATAACTGGAAGCGTGTTAAGAAGATCCTGTTTGCAAAGGATTATGTTCGACATATCCTCACCGGTGACTATGTAACTGACTATATCGAAGCAGAGGGCAGTATGCTCTTTGATGTGAACAATATGCAGTGGAGTAGTGAACTTTGCGGTATTCTTGATATCGACATTGCTATGTTGCCGAAGGTTGTCAAACCGACAGATGTTGTTGGCTCGGTAACCCCCGATGCGGCTTTACTCACCGGTCTTGCTGCCGGAACACCGGTCATTTGCGGTACTACCGATACAGCAATGGAGGTTTTTGCCTCAGGTGCAGTCAAAAAAAGACAAATGACATTAAAACTTGCCACGGCTGGAAGAATTTGCGTAGTTACGGATCAAGCATATCCTGATATCAACCTGGTTAACTATTCCCACATTGAAGAAGGATTGTTCTATCCGGGGACGGGAACAAAATCCTGTGCAGCCTCCTATAGATGGTTCCGGGATGTTTTTGGGGGCGACTATGATTCTTTGAATGCAGATGCTCAAGAAATACCCATCGGAAGTGATGGACTTATTTTCCATCCTTATCTAAACGGTGAGTTTACTCCCTATTCAAACCCCAATCTTTGTGCAGACTTTGTGGGAATCCGTGCATCTCATACAAAAGCACATTTCGTTAGAGCTGTACTTGAGGGTGTTACTATGAGTATGCTGGATTGCAAAGAAGCCCTGGATGGTATGCAGATACCCCACGAAGAACAGGCTGCAATTATCGGAGGCGGTGCCAAAAGTCCCCTCTGGAGACAAATGGTGTCAGATGCACTGGGAATAAAGCTGGTTCAGATGCAGCATAGTGATTCTTCCTTTGGAAGTGCAATGCTGGCAGGTATATCAGCAGGCGTTTTCAAAAACGCCGAACATGCGGTCTCTGTATGCAATAAGGTCCTTTCAATAACAGAACCGATTGCAGAAAATACTGAAAAATACAGAAGACTTTTTGCACGATACAAAGACTGCCAAAAAGCCTTAGAGCCGATTTATAACGGGTGGAAAATATGATTATAAAAAATGGCAATATTATTCGCGATAATCAAATCAAATACGGAGACGATTTGTATATTTCCGGGAATTTGATCGTGGAAGATAAAGCGGGTGGAGAGATTATCGATGCCACAGGACTTTATGTTTGCCCCGGTTTTGTGGATATTCATACGCATGGTGGTTTTGGTGGCGATTTTATGGATGCTACCGATGAGGCTTTCGAAAAAGCACTCCGGTTCCATGGAGAAAGTGGCACTACCTCCGTTTTAGCAACCTCCGTGACGGCACCTGTGGAGCAAATTGTCAGGATGCTGGAAATGGTAAGAAAATATAAAGCAGTATCGGACCTGCCCTGCCGTGTTCTTGGCGCACACATCGAAGGTCCGTATCTTTCCTATAAAAACAAGGGAGCGCAACACGAGAAGTATCTCCGCAACCCCGAAAAAGATTCATATGACTTTATCATAGAAAATAAAGATGTTGTTAAAACCGTAACCATTGCGCCGGAGCTGGATGGAGCCGCAAAAATGACAGCAGATCTCAAAAACGCAGGTATTATGGTCCACGGCGGACATGATGATGGCGAAAAAGACACAATTCTGACTGCAATCGAAAATGGACTTTCCCATTGCACACATTTATGGTGCGCAATGTCAACGGTGGCAATTCGTGACGGCATAAGAAATGTAGGCTTGGTTGAGTTGGGATTGATCGATGACCGGCTTACTGTTGAGGTTATCGCAGATAACCATCATATAACTCCGGAAATGCTAAAGTTAATCTATAAATGCAAGGGCGCTGACAGAATGTGTATTGTTTCGGATAGCCTGCGTGCCGGCGGTATGCCGGAAAACGATACACTTTATACCCTCGGCAGACTTGAGGATGAGAATGCACAGAAATTCATTGTATATGATGGTGTTGCGCGATTACCTGATAAGAGCCGGATGGCAGGAAGTATTCAGCCCTTATCCCAAATGATAAAAAATATTGTTTTTGATGCTGGAATACCCCTTGCAGATGCCATAAAAATGGCATCTGCAACACCGGCAAAGATTATTGGTGTCTATCAAACAATTGGTTCTTTGGATATTGGCAAGAGAGCCGATGTCGTTTTACTGGATGATCAGCTGAATGTTAAGATGACGATCAAGGACGGAAAGGTGATTTATAATGCAAAAAATAGATAATAAGTTTTTTGAAAAGTATTACAATAGAATCAATCAAATTTTAATGGACGATTTCGTTTCTTTTTGGGAAACAAGATCTGTAGACCCTGTTTACGGTGGTTTTCTTTGCGGATTTGATCGTGACGGCAATTTGTTTTATGAGGACAAGTCCGTATGGCAGCAAGGTCGAAGCCTGTGGATGTTCTCAAAGCTGTATAATGAGTTTGGCGGCAAGCAGATTTGGTTGGATGCAGCCAAGTCTGGCTACGATTTTATCAATCAGCATTGCTTTGCAGAAAGCAAGCACATGTATTTTAGCGTAACCCGTGACGGCAGACCTCTTGTTGAACGGCGTTATTTTTTTTCAGAAGCCTTTGCGGTTATGGGCTATGTAGAATATTACAAGGCAACAAAAGATGAAGAGGTTAAGAGCAGGGCGATTGAACTTTATAATTTGATGATAAAGTACTATACAACGCCCGGCTATTTCCCGGCAAAGGTCAACCCGGAGACTAGAAAAAACCGTGGACATAGCATCGTTATGATTATGATGAATGTTTCCCAGCATGTGCGGGAAATCGATGATGCACCGATTTACAACGAGATGATTAAACAGTGCATTGATACCATTGTGAATGTGTTTATCAAAGAGGATAAAAAAGCACTCTTTGAAACGGTGGACGAAAATGGGGAATTCATTGACTCGCCTGCAGGACGGATGCTGAATCCCGGTCACAGCATGGAAACTGCCTGGTTTATTATGCAAGAGGCGGTAAGATGCAAAGACAACGCATTGATGGAGAAAGCAATTCAGGTAACTGAATGGGCGCTTGAACGGGGCTGGGATCACGAAAAAGGTGGCATTTTCTATTTCGTAGATGTTGAAAACAAGCCTGTTATGAGTAACGAATGGGATATGAAGCTGTTCTGGGTGCATTGTGAGGCAATGGTTGCCTTGACCTATGCATACTGGTATACCGGAAACGAAGCGTATATGTACGGCTTTGAAAAGATTTTCAAATACTGTGAAGAACGTTTTGCAGATCCTGGACATCCCGAATGGTACGGACATCTTCACCGCGATGGCACCCCCATTTCACAGATCAAGGGCAGTGCATGGAAGGGACCGTTCCATAATGTGCGCGCCTATATGGTGCTCAGCCAATTGTTTGAGAAGATCAAAAACGGCGAAAAAATTGGATTCTAAGGAGAAAATGAAATGGAAAGAAAGGTTTCTGATAATATATCCTTCCGCTGTTTAAAAAGTGAATGGGATGTTTACTTTGATATGGCAATGGTGATGCTTGCTGAGATTATGAAAAATAATGCTGCCGGTAAAAAAACCGTTATGATTGTACCGGTAGGGCCTACCGACCAGTACCCCATTTTGGCAAAGCTTGTGAATCAGCTCCGTGTTTCCTTGAAAAATGTTCATTTCTTTAATATGGATGAATATATGCTTTCACCTACTAAAATGATTGATGCCGGTCATCCGATGAGTTTTAAGCAAAGAATGAATAAAGAGTTCTACAATCTGGTCGATGCAGATCTTGTGATGCCGAAAGATCAAAGACATTTCCCTGCTGCAGGACATGAAGCAGAATATGACGCTTTAATTGAGAAACTGGGTGGCGTTGATCTTTGCCTTGGTGGTCTTGGAATTAACGGACATCTGGCATTTAATGAAGCCGCTGAAGATGATGATCCCATCACCGCAGAGGAATTTGGAGAATTGGGTACGCGAGTTTTGCCGATTACAAGAGAAACAAGAACCATCAATGCCTATGGATATCAGCGAGGCGATCTCAGAGGCATGCCCGAATGGTGTATTACCATCGGAATGAAGCAGATCCTGAATGCTCGTTCTGTCTATATTGCGCTTAACAGACCCTGGCAGCATGGTATTGTCAAGCATGTACTGTTTGACAAAATTCAGCCGCAGATTCCTGCAAGTCTTTTAAGAAATCATCCTGATGTTACCTTCTGCGCAACGATGGATGTGACAGAAGGGCTGTTTTAAGGGCGCACAGATGAAAATTGTCGTTTGTGTCCGTCAGGGGCTTGACGGCGAACTAAGCCCTTTTGATGCCTGTGCCTATGAGGCGGCGTTGGAAATCAAGGGTGCGGAAATAACGTTGCTTTCTATGGGACCTGCGCGCGTAAAGGATTTTCTTCTTCAACTTACCAGGTTGGGGGCAGAAAGGGCTATATTGCTGTCGGATAAAATGTTTGCAGGTGCAGACACGCTGGCAACAGCCTATGCCCTTTCTCTTGCAATCAAAAAGCTGGGGCCTGATCTGGTTTTCTGTGGTCGTCAAACCATTGTAGGTGATACCGCCCAAACCGGCCCTATGCTTTCTGCTTTGGTGGATATGGGCCTTATTACCAATGTGATGCATATTGATGAAATAGCAGACAGGATTACCTGCACAACGCGGGCAGAGGGCGTGCAAGAGGCACCGTTGCCGGCACTGTTGACCTTTGAACGGATCAATACGCTAAGACTGCCGAGGCTCACCTCAAAACCAGCTGAAGTTGATGTGTGGTCGGCGGTGGACATTGGTGCAGACGTTGAAAAGTGCGGTTTTGCAGGTTCGCCTACGAGAGTGCTGGAAACTTTTGAAAATGAGCGTGGAAAAAGAAAGTGCAAATTTATAACGAAGGATGCGCTTCGCTGGGCAATAGATGAAGGCTTAAAACAATATAAAGAAAAAGTGAATCCCTCTTATTCAAGCGATATTAGGCTGCCAAGTGTTTGCATTGTAGGCGAGGCACCGCGAGAATTTGCAGAAACCATAAGCGATGATATCACTGTTTTGCCGTTGACAACTGTGGAAAATTTGACGGAAGAGATTACCAAGCTGCAGCCCAGTGCTGTACTTTGGGGCAGCGACACAAGATCTAAGCAAATGGCGGCGTTGGTCGCTGCAAGATTACAATTGGGGCTTTGCGCCGATTGTACCGCTCTGGAGACCGACGGGCAAGAACTCATTATGTATCGTCCGGCGCTTTCCGGCAGTATCATCGCAAAAATAAAGAGCCATACAAAGCCGGCGATGGCTACTGTTCGCACGGCACAAAACAGCAGCGATATTGTTGTATCCGCAGGCTTCGGCGCGAAAAACAGTATAGAAGCTGTAGCATCTTTTGCCAGAGGCATAAATGCTGACCTTGCAGCATCAAGGAAAGCGGTGGATCATAATTTGTTGCCGTACAGTGTGCAAGTGGGACTTACAGGCAACACAGTCAATCCTCCGGTGTATATTGCTATCGGGATTTCCGGTGCGGTACACCATATTGCAGGCATGTCTTCTTCGGGTACAGTCATTGCTATAAACCCAGATAAAACAGCCCCTATTTTTGAATATGCTGATTTTGGAATTGCCGATTGTATAGAGAATGTGTTGAGCGAATAAGCACAATCAAAAAAGGGGCTGTAAAATAACAGCCTAACAAAATACGGAGGATCTCAGAAATGAGATCCTCCGTTAGTTATGCGTTAAAAGGGGAAATATATCTTTTCATTTTCTTTTGTCAGCGGTGCGCGCAAATCATCGTTGCTTTCAGCATGCACTCTATTATGCATTCCACTTTTCGGACTCTATCTTATTGGAGGCTTTTATCGCTTGAATAACATAGTTTGCATAATAAGTCATGCCCTCATCGTTAGGGTGCAAATATCCATCTGAATACAACTCTGCTAAGTGTGGCATAGCTACGCGTGCGTCAATGACAGTGATCGACGGAATTTGCTGACATACACCTGCGATCACCGGATATATCCATTCAAATTCTTCCTTTCCGCTTAGGTCCATCCGCCACAGCGGCATAATCACAAATACCGGCACATCCGGCCAAATCGCAACAAGCTGGTGAAGGTATTTCTCAACCCGGTTTTTATATGCCTGTGGATCTGTCCGATCGTCATTTGTGCCATAAGCCACAGTGATCACATCCGGCTTCCATGGAAATTCCCGATCCAAAGATCTTGCGTCATAATAGTAGCCTCCAACGCCTTGGTCGAACAGCTCCCAATCAAAATGCTCTGCCACCTGCATAGCATATCCCATTGACGGATTCAATGCAGAACTATAGGTTATAGAATCACCCAGCGCAAGGTATCTTTTCCGTGCCGGAACGATCTGAATCACAGCGTTTTCATCAATCGACAGAGAGCGGATGGCCACATCCAAATTATGATTCAGCCAAATTGTAACCCGCTTCATACCCATAGGCAACGATGCCGTCAATTGCACCGCAGTATCCGCATCTCCACAAAAATCCCATCGCTTGGTCAAAGCACCGTTCACATACAACTCTGCCGCACTTTTGTCCAACCAAGGAGCCTGCTGCAGCAATTCCCAGGATAATTCCAGCCACGATGAATCCGTATAAAAATCCAGTTTGATGCCAGAATTCAACGCTGCACGCACAGAAAATATATCGCTTTTATTGTATTCGGCCAGCTGCTTTTCAGTAAAGCGAAAACAACGCATTCGCCCACTTGCATCCACCGCCGTCCGCAAACAACTGCGGACATATGGGAACAACTCCTCTTTTTCCAGTTTTCTCATATTTACGCCCCCATATTACTTAAAAATAATTTAAGGAATAAATTGAAAATCATCCTACACAGATATCCTTGTTGATAAACTGCAAATGCCTCATCTTCTCCCATAGGAAATTTATTTCAGCAACAGCTGTAGTCCTTTTAAAGCCTGTTTCATCCCAGAGGTATGATAAGGTAAACTCTTGTTTTTTCGTTCCTCGGAAAAATGCCCTACCAGCAGGCAATATAGTTCTGTTGATTTATGTTTTAAAAAGGGAAGTATAACTTTTCGTTTTCTTTTGTCAAAGGTGTGCCGTATTCACACAGCGCGTAGGCCTCGGCAAAATGCACTGCATTGCCCTTTTCTCCATAGCGCTCCACCAGCAATGGACGGAACTTATCTGCTTCTACAGCTTCTGACTGTTCGCTGATGGTTCCTCCACCGGTACCTGTGCCATCCAGTCTTGGTTCGTGAAGCCAGGCAATCCGTGCCTCCTTACCTTCCGGTACCAGATCCAGTCTGTCATATGTATAAGGCAACCACTCAAACATCTGACTTTCATGGCAAGCCACTATTTCGATTTTTCGATCCAGTACTTCATCAATGTCCACAACCACATCCGCCTGGAATGGGGGATTTTGGAAGCGGTCGTACCAATGCATGATTACCGGCATTTTCTTCATAGCGGGCGCGTCGGGACAAAAATTGGGCACGATCAGAAGATAGGAAGCATCCTGCACCAGCAAAGAGGCATTGCGGTGGTCTACATGGTAATCATTGGGTCGGTTGCAGAAAATAATATCGGGATTGAATTTGCGAATCTCACGCACCATGTGCTTTCTTGTTTCCGAATCGGCGCTTATCTCGCAATCGGGAATATCCCAAACATCATATTCAATGCCCGCCATCTTTGCAATCTGCTGGGTCTCTCCTCTGCGTCGCTTAGCGGTTTGCTCAGGACTGAGAATATGATGACCGCCGCAGCCATTGGCTACGGATACAAACTTGACTATATGACCTGCTTGCACATATTTCAGTGCCAAGCCGCCGCAGTAAATGTCGCAATCATCGGGGTGGGCGCCGATAACCATTACCTTAAGTTGTTTTTTCATGGTTTATTCACCTTTCAATAGGATTTTCTTATACTCTATGGGCGTAATACCCATTGTTTTTTTATAAATGCGATTAAAGGTTCTTACATTTTGGAATCCGCTTTGCAGAGCTGCTTCAATAATGCTGCTGCCTTGCTCTATCAATTCATTTGCCCTTTTGATTCTTACGGAGCTTATGTATTCATTCAGGCTCATATTGGAATACTTCATAAATAGTGCGGAAACCCTGCCCCTATACATGAAGAAATGCTCCGCCAATATCTTCACATTGATATTTTCCTCATAGTGGGTATTGACATATTCTAATATCTGCTGGAAGTCTTTTTGGCTGCCGGTTCGCTCTTTGTTGATCCGCTCCTCGGAAAAATGTCTTACCAGCAGGCAATACAGGGCGGATACCAAGCATTTTTGGTAGTAATTATCCTCATTATTGCTTACATTTCCCTCATTTTCGATTGCATCAAGCAGAGCCTGTAGCTGTTGGGCAAATCCTGGAATTTCTGCCATTTCCTCCGCCGGTATATGTATCCTGCAGCCTTTGACGGGTATGGCAGCTTCCAGTAAAATTTTGGGGGAGAACTGAATGATGCGGACATTTGCCTTACCATAGCTTGCCAAAAACTGATGCACCACATTTTCTTCAATAACCACAAGGTCTCCGGCCTTGGCTTCCACCGGCACACCGTTGATCAGAAATCTCATTCTGTTATCCAGCACCTGGCAGATTTCGTAATTGTGGTGCCAGTGCAATGCCGAAAAGGGGTTGAAATATAGCCTTGTTACCGCAGAAATCTGTGATTTTGTTTTTTCCTGTACAGCTGACATGACCAAACCTCATTTAATTTCACTGGGTAGCTTGCCGGTAATTTTTTTAAATAACTTACTAAAATATGTTGTTGAGGAAAACCCTAATTGCTCTGCGGTTTCAGCCACAGTTAACCCTTGGTGCAGCAGTAGCTCTGCTGCCTTCTGTACCACCAAGTTGTTTTTATATTCCACCGGTGTGCACCCCATTTCTTCCTTAAAATGGGTATAGAAACAGGAGACACTTAAATTGCACATTCCTGCCAGAACCGCCGCGCTTACCTTAGATATGTAGTTATCCTCCAGATAACGGATTGCAGCTTGAACAGTGCTTGCCCGTTTGCCCGGATTCGTCTTGAGCACGGGGGTTATATCATCTAAGAGCATATAAAATAGACCAAGGCTTTTCATATAGTGATCCTTTGTCAGGCGCACCATATCCTGAAAATAACGATTCTCTATTCCTTTCAGAATCTGAAAATCAATCATCTGCATATCCTTTGTATAAAGAAAATCAAAATTTATAGAATAAAAAACAATATCCGGATTGCCTTTCCATATAGAAATACATTTTGATTTCTTTGGGATATAAATCAGATCTCCCTTTGTTACCTGGTATTTCTTACCTTCGCAAATATATTCAGCGCTGCCTTCCACCAGATATCCGATGCAGGCTTTCTCATAAAAAATGGCATCCGCGGTTTTGTGGGTTTTAAAATATTGAATTTTTTCTGCCAGGTAATCGGTAATGAAAACATTCTTGTTCATCATGTGCTCCATAATCGTAATATAAGGGAGAACATAGGTTCTCCCCTATATTTTGTGATTATTCCACTGT
>JAZNSR010000130.1:0-22258 GCA_045591335.1 Faecousia sp. | reverse complement strand
CCTAAGACCGCTTGGCCTCCGACTTGCTATGCTTAAAAGTGAGTGGGGGCAAGGCTTGGGAAGAAAAATTCTCTCCGAATTGATTGCGTTTGCAAAGCGTGCAGGATATGAATTGCTTGAGCTGGAGGTTGCTGCCAGCAACACAACGGCAGTTAATCTTTATAAGAAAATGGGATTTGTTGTTTATGGTGAACGCCCCCTTTCGTTGAAACTCAAAAGTGGGGATTATTACGACGAATTGCTGATGGTCTTGGACTTGAGCAAATAAACAGAAATAAGCACAGCCGCCTCCGTGATAATGGAGGCGGCTGTTATTTTCGTCATGTTGGGGCAAAATGTGGTTATTTTCAAAAGTAGTATGCGAGTAGTATAAATGGGGCAAACCCGTTGCAAAGGGTGGTATGGCCAGCGGCGAAGAATCTTCTTCGCGGTGGCAATGTACAACCGAAAAGATCCTTCGACTCACTCTGTTCGCTCAGGATGACATGGGTATACAGTGCGTTGTGTTTAGTGCGCTAAATTCCAATTTGGCATATTAAAACAGGATCTTTTGCCGGGTGGTTTCGATGACTTCTTTGGGAAGCTTATAGAATTTGACCAGGGGAGAGAGGGTAAGGCCGTCGATCTGAACTGCCTTTTCGGCATAAGCTTCTCCACCACCGCTGATTTGGGCATAGAGAATATCGCCGTCGGCATAGATTCGACCCTGCTTTGTTACCTTACCTTCTAAATGGGCGGCAAACAGCTCCCGGTTGGCATTTATGTACCAAAGACCTTCCGCAAGACGCATGGTGCAGCAAAAAAATGCTTCGTACATTCCCGTACACAGGGTGTCCGTACCGCCTTTTACCACGGCGGAATCGGTGCCGGCACCGCCGTTGTCCCGTTGGGATGTGGCAAGACCGTTGTGGTAGATTCGAGCAGCCAGGGTGCGGTAGCGTTCATTGCCTGTCAGATTGTACAATTCACCTGCCAGCATCAGAGAATCCACGATGGCACAAGGCTCGGTCCAACTGTCAGGCCGTCTCCACCAGTTCAGGTTTTGATAGGTTTCGGTCATTCCGCCGCCTTCAAAGTAAAGCTTTGCAATAGCCTCGGCACCGCTTAGATAGGCTTTGTCGGAGGTTTCCTGATACATACGCACCATCCCCCGGGCGGCAGTCAGTGTGCAATGGGTCTGCACCTGCAGGGCTACCTTGTCAATGCTGAGATATACATCGATCATCTCGTCCAAAAGCTCTTTGATGCGGGGATCTTTTGTGATTTTATAGGCGTGCGACAGTCCGTCAATGCTCATAAAGGCACAGCCTACATCGCTGGATAAGATCCAGCCGTCTAAGATTCCGATTTGGCTGCCGCTGACACCGCCCTCTTTCGTCATGCTCCGCTCGATGGGATAGGAGGAGAAGCTGCCCCGTTTTGGCAGGAACAGGTTTTTTGCGATTTTGTGTACTGCCTGCAGGCAGAAGTCGTCCTCAAATGCCTCGTAATGCTCACAAAGTCCACGCAGGAGCCAGGAATGACCGGAAAGCTGCTGCTCCTGGATTTCATTTTCCCATATCGGTCCAAAGTAACCCTGTTCGTTTAAGTGTTCCTTCATCTGCGACAGCATCTGTTCCATACAGGGGATGATTTTTCCACTGAGCTTATAGTGGCACATAAACGATAAAAGCGCCCGGCCTTCTTTATCACCGTACCAGTCATAATCCTTTGGAGAAAAGATATCCTCAATGCTGTAGTAATCACCGGTTGACAGGCGAACATAATTCAGCCGGATCCGTTCTTCCAACTCCTGAGGGTCGATAGGAATGATTCTGTTTTCCATAATTCTTTACCTCTTTTCTGTTACAGAGCCTCTTTCGATGATATATGGTCTTAAAATGATTTGCCGGGGTGTTTGCTGCTTTCTTTCTGCAATTTCGATCAGACGGGAAAGTGCCAGCTCCACCAGTTCCTCAATGGGGTGCGCTACACTGTCCAGGCGGGGGTGGGCGATGGCACCCAGCTTATAGCCGTCAGAGCCGATAACGGACAGATCCTCCGGGATTTTCAGACCTCCGTCCTGCAGGGCATTGGTGACTCCAAGGGTCAAAATGTCACTTTGAACATAGATGGCGGAAGCCTGCTCTACCAGCGCAAGATTTTGAAGGATGGCGCTGTAAGCGCTTTCATAATTGGATTCTACGGTTAGCACAAAATCCTTTCGGTAAGGGATGTTGTTTTCTGCCAGTGCTTGAAAGTAACCGGCTGTTCGGTCTTCAAATTCCCGGTATGGACAGGTGACGGTGAGAATGTGCTTGTGTCCGTGGGTGATCAGATGCTGTGTTCCCAAATAGCCACCGGCACAGTTGTCGGAATCCACAATGTCCACAGCTTGATAGGAGTTCCGGGAGCAGTGAAGCAGATAAACATGGGGGATTCCAATATCCTTTAAATACTGATGCAGTTCCTGGTCAAAATGGCGGTGCAGGATGATAAAGCTGTCCACAATGTTCAGCCGGATCAGATCCCGCAGCTTCTCCAGACCGCCCTCCTCGTGAGTGGAGAGGGGCATGGGAATGGTGTAATAATTCTTCTCAGCCGCCTTACTCATTAAAAGGTTCAGGGTGTAGTTAATAAAAAGATCATCAAAAAAAGGACTGCCGGTGACCAAAACGCCGATGGTTCTGCGCTTGCCGGAAAGAAGGGACTTTCTTCCTTTCCGGTTTTCTACATAGCCGTATTGCAGCGCCAGCTTTCGCACCCGTTCTTTGGTTTCAAAAGAGATGGAAGGGTGGTCATTCAGACATCTGGAAATGGTGGACTGGCTTACACCTGCCAGGTCCGCAAGCTCCCGTGTGGAAATCATAAGCTATCCTCCAATTTGCAGGGCAAAATTTTATTTAATCATAACACAGGCAGGAAGGAATTACAATGCTTGATGCATATTTGATGCGTAAATTTGTGCTTGAATAGTATTGTTTTTTGCACAAAATTGTGTTTAAATGATGGTATAAGGATTCATAAGAGAGGGATTTTTGTCATGTTGGGACAAATTGCCAGTGTTATCGGAATGATTTTGACCATTGCGTCATTCCAGATGAAAACCAGAAAACAAATTATTAGTTTTCAGTTTGCCGGATCGGCCTTTTATCTGATTAGTTTTCTGCTGTTGCAAAGCTGGACAGGTGTATGCTTAAACATTGTTTTTTTGATTCGAAACTTTGTATGCTACTTTGGTAAGGATAAGGCGTGGGCACAGCACAAAATATGGCTTCCGGTTTTGTTGATTGGTGTGATCGCTGCTGGTATGATCGGTTATCGGTCACTGTGGGATCTGCTGCCTGTGGTGGGGTCGGTGTTCGGTACTGTTGCTATGTATATGAAAAATGAAAATATGCTGCGGCTTTTGAAACTGGGAGATTCCCCTTGTTGGTTGATCTATAATTGCACCGTTCCTTCTGTGGGCGGCATTATTGGGGAAGTATTTAATATTACTTCCATTATCGTGGGTCTAATCCGCTATAAGAAAGATGGGATCGGAAAGGGAGGAAAATGAACATGACGGAATTACGGATAGAAAAACTGAAGATTCCCAGTGTGGAATTCAATGGGGAAAGCACATTGCCTTCTATTTCTGAAAATTTGAGACTGACCTTTATGCAGGATGAATTTGAGCTCAGTGAAGAAGATGAGCTGTTCGTCAATTACGGCATGGTGGAGTACGGCTTCCCCTATAAGGCGCAGGATAAGTATACCCGCAAGCTGCAGGACAAAGAACAGGTTACGGTTGTGCTGGAAAATGAATACTTAAAGGCAACCTTTCTGCCTCAGTTTGGCGGAAAGCTGCATTCCTTGTTTGATAAAAAGAAGGGCAAGGAGCTTTTATTTGTTAACAGCGTGGTGCGTCCCTGCCATTTAGGTGTGCGCAATGCCTGGATGAGTGGCGGCGTGGAATGGAATTGCGGCTATGTGGGTCACAATGCCTTCACCTGCGACTGGATGCACACTGCCCGCACAAAGCTGCCGGACGGAACACCGGTTTTGCGGTTTTATCAGTATGAGCGCATCCGCAGTATTGTTTATCAGATGGATTTCTTCCTGCCGGAGGGGTCCAGACTGCTGTTTGTCAGAACCAAGATCGTTAATCCTCAGTTCAAGGTGGTGCCTATGTACTGGTGGAGCAACATTGCCGCACCGGATGTGCCGGGAAACCGTGTGATCGTGCCGGTGACCAACACCTTTACCGCAAGGGACTCCCACCCGGTAAAGATCGCGGTGCCGGAATACAACGGCATCGATATTACTTATCCGCTGAACAATGTGATCTCCATTGATTATTTCTGGAACATACCCACCAAGGAACGGAAATTTATTTGCCAGGTGGACAGGGATGGCTATGGACTGGTGCAGACCTCCACAAAAAGACTGAAAGGCCGCAAATTGTTTGTGTGGGGCAACAGCAAAGGCGGCGACCGCTGGAAAAATTTTCTTACTGCGGATGACCGGTCCGGCAGCTATAATGAAATTCAGGCAGGCGTAGCCAAAACCCAGTATGAGTGCCTGCCTATGCCGCCAAAAACGGTTTGGGAATGGGTGGAGGCTTACGGTGCCATCCAAACCGATCCCCAAAAGGTCCATGGCAATTGGGAAACCGCAAAGCAGGAGGCAGCAATCCGCCTGGACAGTCTGATCTCTGAGGAGGAGCTGGAGCTGATGCTGCAGGCCACCAAAACCATGGCAAAGAGTCCCGCGGAGGAAATGCTGTTCCGTGCAGATGGCTGGGGCGCATTGGAGCAGGAAAGAAGACGCATCACCGGGGAAGATCCTATGTGCGATTATTTGGACTTTGGTCAGCTGACCCAGGAGCAGATGCCCTGGCTGTCGCTTTTGGAGCAGAGCACCATGGGTCAATATGATCCCGCACTGCCTCCTGTATCTTATATGTGCCAGGCGGAATGGACAGAGTGCTTGAAGCAGGCGGTAAGACAGAAGGATCAGGATAACTGGTTTACCTGGCTGCAGCTTGGCTTGAATACCTTTATTGCCAAGGATTATGAACGGGCAGAAAACATGCTGGAACAATCCATACAGCAAAAGGTTTCTCCCTGGGCCCTGTATGCACTGGCTATTTTGAACCGGGATATGGGCAAGCACGAAAAAGAAATTTCCTATATGGAAAAGGCCTGGCAGCTGCGCCCTGATGATGTTTCGCTTTCCAAGGAAACGCTGCGCTGCCTGTATGAAAACCGATGCTTTGAAAAACTGAAAGTGATATATGAGGCTATGTCTGATGCATTGAAGTCAGAGCCGCGGTGTAAGGTTTATTATGCCTTTGCCCTGCTGGATCAGGCAGATATAGAAGGCGCAGAGGCAATACTTTATCAGGATGGCGGCATTATCATTCCGGATATCCGGGAGTGCGAGACGATTACATTGGATTTGTGGATCGCTGTGCAGAAAAAGAAGGCGGAGCTTGCAGGAGAAAGCTTTGATGAGGCTTCCATGGAGCCGCCCAGATTTGCGGATTTCCGTATGTTTGCCAATGTGGAATGGTTGAACGGAGGTCAGATTATCCGAGAGTAAGGAGGTTCTTATGAGATTCAATCCGGAACGCTGTGCAAAAAATCATTATGAAGATCACGCATTGCGGCAGGAAAAGGATTATGATTATGTGTGGTGCGCCGCGGATGTGGATATCCATACCCATGAGGACTTTTATGAGCTGTTTATCCTGGCTGGCGGTGACTATTATCATTATTACGACGGAGAGGAAAAGCGTATCGGCAGAAATACGGTCTATTTCTTCAAGCCTGGCGAAAGTCATGGAATTTACAGAGCCACACCCCAAAGCGTCCATTTCAGCTTTTTTGCCAAGGTTAGCTTTTTTAACCGCTTCTTTGAGGAAAACGCTTTTTTGCGCAATGCTTTTGGCAGAAAGGGCTGCCTTTCCTGCCGGCTGTCAGATGTGGAATATGCCTATATCTATAAGCTCGCCAATCAGCTCATCCACCAGGATGACGAGTATCAGAAGGTTTGCCTGTTTTTATACAATGTGATCACGCTCTTGATGCTTCGCAATGAAACAGATCCCAATGAAGCGAAGAATGATTATGTTGTGGACCTGGTTACAAAGCTGAATAATTATACTTATCTGACCACCAAGGTGCATGAGATCTATGGGCAGTACCCGGTGGCAAAATGTAAGCTTATCAAGGATTTTAAGGAATACACCGGCATGACCATCGTTCAGTATCAGCAAAAGCAGAAGCTTGCCTATGCTGCTCAGCTTTTGGCGAATGCGGATTATCAGATCACCCGGATCGCGGAGATGGTGGGGTTTGACAGCCTCAGTCACTTCCTTCGGATATTCAAGGAAGAATATAATATGACGCCCAAGGAATACAGAAAGCTCCGGCAAGGAGAATAATATATCGATAAAAAAACAGAAAAAACAATTCTAAAATGCCAATGGTATGCGAAGAAAAAAACAAATTAATGACTATTGATGGGGCAATAAATTGGTAAAGAATGAATTGTAGAGAGCATTTTGCTTAAAAGCCAGGCAGAGTGCTCTCTTTTTTTGTATAACACAGACAAAACATACGAAAAATGGAAGAAATAATGAAAAATAGAAAAAATCACACAAATCAGATATAAATTCACAAGATAAAACGCAGAGGGGTTGCTAAAATAAAATAGAAGATTTTTTAAATACGAGAGGATTACCGTATGCTTGAAGTGTTAAAGGACTTGCAGGCACATTCTGAGGAGTACCAAAGCGTTCCGTTTTGGTCCTGGAATGATCGGCTTGATAAAGATATATTGGTTCAGCAAATTCAATGGATGAAGGAGCAGGGCATCGGCGGCTTTTTTATGCATGCCCGGGGTGGTTTGCGTACCCCTTATTTATCTGAAGAATGGATGCAGTGCGCGGATGTTTGTGCAGAAGCGGCAAAGCAGCAGGGAATGCAGGCGTGGATGTACGATGAGAATGGTTGGCCCAGCGGCTTTGCCGGTGGCAAGCTCCTGGAGGATGAAGAAAACCGGGATGCCCACATTACTTATAAAATTGGACAGTATGATGAAGCCGCCTGGCTTAGCTATTGTCTTTCCGGAGAAAAGCTGCAGCCAGTGAGGGAGTATACTTCGGATGCGTGCTTGAATCTGTATTTGAACATTTCCCCCTCCACCGCAGATATTCTTAACGGGGAAGTGGTAGATAAGTTTTTGGCGCAGACCCATGAAAAATACGCCCAGCGTTACGGCGATCAGCTGGCTGATCGTTTTGCGGGCTTCTTCACGGATGAGCCTCAGTATTACCGTTGGGGCGTGGCTTATACCCGGGTGATGCCGGAGGAATTCCACAGGCGGTATGGGGAAGATATTTTTGACAGCCTGGGGCTGCTGTTTGTGGAAAAAGAAGGTTATCGCACCTTCCGCTACCGCTATTGGTATACCATGCAGCAGTTGATGCTCCATAGCTTTGGGGAGAAGATCTATAATTGGTGTGAAGCCCATGGCGTTCAGTTTACAGGCCACTATGTGGAGGAGCAAAATCTCACAGGGCAGATGAGCTGCTGCGCCGGCGTTATGCCGTTTTACAAGTATATGCATATGCCTGGCATTGATTGGCTGAATCGTTGGGTTGGCAATAAGCTGTCATTAAAGCAGATCAGCAGCGTGGCCCAGCAGTATGGAAAAAAGCAGGTGCTTAGCGAAACCTACGGCTGCTGCGGCTGGGATGTGACCCCTGCGGAGCTGAAGAAAATCGGTGATTTTCAGTATGTGGGCGGCGTGAACCGCACTTGCCAGCACTTGATTCCTTATGCAGAGCACGGTCAGCGTAAACGGGATTATCCCTCCCATTTTTCCAGTATCAATCCATGGATCTGCGATTATTTCAAGGAATTTAACGATTATTTCACCCGGCTCGGCTATTTGTTGGCAAACAGCAAGGAGCTTGTACGGATCGCCATGCTGCATCCTATGCGCAGCGCCTATTTCGACTATAAGGATCTGGATGTGCGCCCGGGGAACGGCCTGGAAAAGCTGGAAAAAGCCTTTTATAAGCAGCTGGATATGTTTGCTTCTGATCAGATCCCCTACCATCTGCTGGATGAAACCTTGCTGGAGGAGGATGGCTTTGTAGAAGGGGATAAGATCGGCTGCGGTTTATGCCGGTATGATTATTTGGTGATTCCTTCCTGTTATACTATGGGAAATCATACGGAAAAGCTAATCCGGCAATACATAGAAAACGGTGGAAAGGTGCTGTTGTTGGCAGATAAGCCTGCTTATCTGGAAGGAGAGCCTTTTTCGTACCCTTACCTTACAAGCAACATTACATACGAAGCATTGAAAGAGGCAGTACCCTATCAGCTGATGGAAGCTGTGGACGGCGTGCATTCTGTTCTGCGCAGGTCGGAAAAGGGAGAATTTTTGTTCGTTCAGAATTATAGTGAGGAAACCAAAACCGTCCGCTACCGCCTGCAAGGTGGATATACCGCTTTTGAGCAGTGGGATCTGGATGCGCTGTCCTCTAAGATCATTTCCACCGATGTGACCCTGAAGCCGGGGCAGTCTTATGTACTGTTTTTCAGCAATCGCCCGGTAGATGCCGTGTCAATTAAGAGCATTGTGCATTTACCTGCGGAGGCGGAAGTGGGACGGGTCACAGAGAACTATTTACCGCTGGATACGGTCCGGTATTCCAAAGACGGCATTCATTACAGCGGGGAGCTTCCCTATACCGGCGTTTTCCAACAGCTTTTGCTGGAGCGTTATGAAGGAGCGCTGTATATCAAGCACACCTTCCGTGTTCATCAAAAGCCTGCAAAAATGACGGTTATTGCGGAAGACACAGACAGCGCAGAATTGTATGTCAACGGACATTATATAAAATTGACCCAGCCCTGGCACAGGCAGCAGGAATTCCGCTCAGGTGATATTTCGGAGCTTGTGCAGGAAGGCAACAATGAGATTATCCGGAAAATGCGCTTTTATCAAAGCGAGGATGTCTACTATGCGCTGTTTGGTGAGGGCGTAACGGAAACCCTCCGGAACTGCCTGAGTTACGATACGGAGCTGGAACCGCTTTATCTGGCAGGTGATTTTGGCGTATATGCAGAATCCTTTGAAAAGGGCCAGCGGCAGGGCGTTTTGTTGGGTGAAGGATTTTCTGTGGGAGAAAAGCCCCGGAAAGTTAAAAATTTGATTACTGACGGCTATCCCTTCTTTGCCGGAACGATTCGTTTGGAACGCACAGTTATTTTGGAAAAGACCGATGCAATTTTGGAATTTACCGGTCGATTCCAGGCTATGAAGGTTTGGGTCAACGGACAAGAAGCGGGAAAGCTTTTGTTTGACAACCAAATCGACATTTCCCGGTTTTCCCGTATCGGGGAAAATAAGATCGAGCTGGAGCTGACTGTCAGCAACCGCAATCTTTTTGGGCCGCATCATGTTTTGGAGAATGAAGAGCCGGAAAGTGTAGGCCCCTATACCTTTGAGCTGCCTGGCTCCTGGGAGAACGGACAGAGCCATGCATACAGGGATTCTTATGCATTCGTATCGGTACCGATTTACTAAAAATGAATTGCACATATTTGAAATGGAGGTTTTCAGAATGTACACAAAGAAGAAAAGTATTTCCCTCATCCTGGTGCTGGTTATGGCAGTATCCATGGTAATGGCAGGCTGCGGCAATTCTCAGGGCGGCGGCTCTGGACAAAAAGCCACCCCTGCTACGCTGCAGATCGGCGTGGAAAACAAGGGCTACGGCGATCAGTTTGCCTATAAACTGGCAGAGGCCTTTGAAGCCAAGACTGGCATTGACACCATGGTGGTTAAGTCCAATTCCAGTGACTGGACGGAAACAGCTTTGCTGGCAGGCGCCAAGAATAACGACATCGATGTTATTTTTGACATCAATAATTTGGCCATGAAGAATCTGGCAACGGCTTATTATGTAGATGGCTTTGAAAGAGCCTATGCGGATCTGAGTGATATTTACAATTCCAAGCTTGAGGGCTACAACACCGATCAGACGCTGAAGGAAATGGTGTTCCCCTACAGCCTGTCCGCCTGTACCTGGGGCGGTGAGGAGCTGGGCTATGGTGACGGTAAGCAGTACTTTGTCAACTGGGCTTCCGGCGTGGAAGGCATTGTTTACAATAAATCCCTGTTTGCCAAATATGGCTTGTCCGTTCCCAAGACCACCGATGAAATGTTTGCGCTGATGGATCAAATGAAGACCCTGAATAACGGCACTTATGCTGTCAACGCCGATGGCTATACTATCTATCCCTTCTCTTATTCCGGCAAGGTCAACTATCTTCACTATCCCCAGCTGGTATGGTGGGCACAGTACGACGGTATTGATGTTTTCAATAACACCCTGCAGGGTAAGGATGCCAACGGCAACTATGCTGCCGAATCCCAGAAGACCATCGGCAAGCTGTCCTCTTTCACCATTGTTGCGGATATGCTTTCTTCTGAGAACCAGTATACCGATCCCAACAGTTCAAGCTACAGCTTTACCGATGCGCAGGTGTTCTTCCTGGCTGAGCAGGCATTTATGATGTCCACCGGCGATTGGCTGGAAAGAGAAATGTCCACTAATTTTGAAGGTAATATGGAGATCGCGTTTATGCGTATCCCCGTAAATAGTGATATTATTGCCAACTGCACTTCCATCACCTCGGATGAACAGCTGTCTCAGGTTGTTAGCTATATTGATGGCGATACCGCTGAGAAGCCCGCTTTCGTATCCGATGCGGATCTGGAGTATGTTAAGAGCGCCCGCTCTATGTATTGCAGCGAAGGCAATCAGCACATCTGCTATATCCCTGCATACAGCAACAATATCGATGCAGCCAAGCAGTTCATTCAGTTTATGCTGTCTAAGGAAGGCCAGGAGATCATGCTTGAGCATTCCTACGGCAATATGGCAATGCTGAATGTGGATGCCTCCCAGTTTAATTATTACAGTTCCTTGTCCAACCTGCAGAAGTCCAAGCTGGAGATTATGCAGGGTAATGGCGGTGCTACCTTCGTGGGTAAGAATTATGTGCACCCCATGTACTATGCCGGCGGCATGGAGCTTTGCTACAATGTTATGGAAATGGTCTTTGGTGTGGATCGAAGCTCTGGTTCTTATAAGACTGCAAAGGAGTTCTGGGATCAGGAATACGCCATGGTATCCAATAAGTATGATACCATCATGTCTCAGGCGGGCGTATCCAACTAAAACATAATGGTAGAATCCCACGCACCTATTATGAAAAAGAAAGGGGAAAAAGTAATGCGAAAATTTGCAAAACGCGCAGCAGTGCTGGCAATGTGCTTTGTGATGCTGCTGCAGCTGGCCGCTTGCGGTGAAAATGATGATAGCGGTGTTATTTCCGGTAAGCCGGCAGGCAGCGGAAATATTGCTGACTACGGAACTGTGTGGTCCGCACCCTCTACTGTAAAGATTGACCAGTCTGATGTGGATTATGCCCATAAGGGAGAGGCAAAGCTGGTTTTTAATGCTGTTAAAAACGAGTATGAGAGCCACCAGCTTTTGATCAGCGCCACTCAGGATGTGAATGCTTACTATCTGGAAAAGAGCGATCTGAAGTGCGGTGACAATATCCTGAGCAAGGAAAACATCACTGTCTACAATGAAAAGTATGTTAAGGTAGCCGAGGCGGCCTATGGAAGCTTCACCCACCCGGACGCTTTGATCCCCATTGACGCGGCTATGACCTATGGTGAGCTGAAAATCGCCGCCAATCAGAATGCTGCTCTGTGGGTAACGGTTTTTGTGCCGGCGGAAACACCTGCCGGTGTATATGAAGGCAGTTTTAAGCTGACTGTGGAGAATGGCTCCATGGAGATTCCTGTGCAGGTGACCGTCAATGACTACACCCTGCCCGAGACCACCAGCGGAAAGACACTGTTCTCCTGGCGGTATAACCGTGTTGCTCCCGGTGAACTGGACGGCAGCATTGAGATGATGGAGACCTATTATGAATTCTTCCTGGATCACCGTATCTCCCTGCAGTCGCTGCCCCTGGAGAGTCAGACCTCGGAGGAGATTATAGATACCCTGGTTAAATATTATGACCGGTTGACTACCTACACCATCCAGCCGGAGCCCGGCATAGTTCCCGGCGGCGGCACCGTTGCCGAAAAGAGCAAGGAAATGATCTATGCCATTGCCTCCATCAGCGGCCCGGAGAAAAACTATTTTGAAAAGGCTATGCTGTATGTGGTGGATGAGCCTGTTTTGAGTGATGTTTCCAAGCGTGAGTATACCCTGTCCATGATCGGCCAGGTCAACAATATGCTGCAGGCCTGCGTGGATACTATTGAAGCCGATACCACCGGTATCTTCGATAACTTTAAGAAAATCGAAAACTGGCAGGATTCTATTTTGAATATCCCCAATATCATCCCCATAACGGCAGATGCTGCGGATTGGCTGATCAAGAATGCCAATACAGAAAGTGGTGCGCAAGTCATTGATGCACTCAACACCATTTGCCCCACCTTTGATGTATTCAGCGATCAGTATGCTGAAAAGCTGATTACTTTGTGTGAGGAACAGGGAATTGAGAATATTTGGTGGTATGGCTGTACCGGTCCCAGAGCGCCTTACGGTAACTACCACATTGGCGACAAGAACCTGCTGGGTGCCCGCACTTATTCCTGGGTGCAGGCAAAGTACGGCATTGAGGGCAATCTGTATTGGGATGCTGCGGCTTATACCGATGAAAATCCTTTGTATTCCGACCAGTACATCAATGTTTATGAGCAGCCCTTCCGTCGGACTGATGCAACCTGGCCTGCCGGCGACGGCTTCTTGGCCTATCCCGGCGCTGCCTACGGCATCTATGGACCTCTGCCCTCTATGCGGCTGATGAGCTTGCGTGATGGCATGGAGGAGCTGGAAATGCTGCTGGAGCTGGAAAAGCAGTATGAGAGTCTGGAGGCACAGTACGGCGAAGGGTTCAGCGCAAAAAGCAGTATTGCAAGCCTTGTAGATATGGTGAGTTACAACGGCTCCGCGCTTTATGCAGACGGTGAAAGCGGCCTTGATTTTGATCAGCTCAGAGGCTCTATTATTAATTCCCTGGTGTGGAATAATCAGGGCATCGGCTTTGTTTTGGAAAGTGTCAGCGTGGAAGGCAGTGTTGCCAATATTTCCTACTATGTGGCAGAAGGTTGCAAAATTTATATTGACGGTCAGCTGCAGGAGCCTGTGAGCGGCTGCAGATATGCGTATGTGTTAAATCTGGAGGAAAGCGACAGTCTGAATGTGGAGATCGAAACGGCTGACAATGTAAAATATAAGGTAAAGCGTTTCATTTCCTATCCCACCACCATCCTGCAGAATTTTAACGATTCTTCCGTTCTGAGTCATATTACCGTAACCGAGGGCGGTTCGGTTGCGCTGTCTGAGGAATACGCAACTGAGGCCACCGCTGCCCAGATCTGCGTGGTTGGCAAGATCACCGGCAACGAGTTGGTGGATGCGGTCTATGTGCCTTCCTTCAGCCTCAGCACTGCTGCACTGAATGGAATTTCCAACTTGGCTGAGGTCGGTATTATGAATGTGGATCTTTATAATTCCGCTGAAGAAGCCTGTAAGGTCACCATCAAGATCTATAGCGGCACAAGCTATATTTCCGCAGGTGAATTTACGCTGGATTCCGGTAAAAACACCTTGAACATTTCTGTTTCTTCTTTGAAATTCTCAAATTTGAGCTCTGCGGATCGGATCGTCTTTGAATTTGTCAATTCCACCGATGGTGTGTCCGCAAATGAATATAACCTTTATTTGGATAATATGATCGCCAAAAATTAAGAAAGGAGATGCATACATGAAAAAGCAAACCTTGAAAAACGGAATGCTTGTTTTGCTGGCACTTGTATTGTGTGTATCGTCCTTGAGCGGCTGTCAGGAGCAGGAGCCTTCCGGGGCTACTGCTCCCGAGCAGAACGAAACCTATATGCAGCTGCTGGGTTTCGAATCCTACGAAGAGATTACGGGTACAAAGCTTGCCATGGGCAATATGCTGGGCAGAATGGAAATCAATACAGATGCTAAGTATATTACTGAGGGAAGCGGATCCTTGAAGATAACTGTTCAGGGAAACTATGCTGAGGCAAAGAAAAAACCGTATTTGAAGCTTGATTTTCTGAACACTACAGCAGCTACCTGTAATTTCTCGGAATTCAAGAATGTTTCCTTTGATGTGTATAATGCTTCGGATAAGGAATTGCACATACAAGTGGGCCTTAATGTTGGCAAAGCAGACGGCAATTATATTTCTGCTATTAAGCAGAAATACACGCTTAAGCCCCAGAGCTGGACAACATGTATTTACGATCTGTCAAAGATGGCAGGCTTTTCCCTCTATGATTTGGCCAGTGCCCGGTATATGACTGTGGAGTTTATGGAGCATAAGCAGACCCGAGAGGATACGGCGAATGTTATCTATATTGATAATATGGTGGGCGGCTACTTCGGTGAGGGAGAAAAGCCGGAGCAGATCACCTATGATATGTATGAGGGTCTGGATTTTGAAACCTCCGGGCAGGAGCTGATGTTCACCGGCCAGGGCAAAACACAGGACGCTGTTATCGAAAGAGCGGTATACAGCGATATTGGGATCGAGGTTCCGGAAAATGGAGGCGAATATGCTCTAAAGCTGAGCCATGACAGTAACTTCTGGCCTACCTTCCGGATCAATTTCGGTAAGGAGCTGCCGGCAGGCACCATCATCACCTTTGATACCTATGCATGGATCGATGGAGAGAGCTTATACAACCAGAGTATCTTCGAATTCAGCTCCGGCGGCGAGGCAACAGTCCAGTGCCCTTGCGATGGCTGGACAAAGCAAAGCTTTGAACTGAAGGAAGCGGGCAGCTATGTGGATCTGTTCTGGAACTTTGATCGTGCCGGGATCACCTCCGATGAAGCGACCGGTCATGTACTGATCGACAATATAATTGCTTCGGATCCCATTCCTCCCATTGAGCCTGAGGGCAATTTCTGGGATGGTCTGGATTTTGAGATCCCTGGAAATGCGGGTCTCTTTGTGGGGCAGAATATCGAGGGCAATGAAAGACAGGATGCCACTATTGAAAGAGTGGCATATACCGACTTGGAGATTCCTGCGCTGGAAAATGGTGGCGAGTACACTTTGCGGCTGAGCCATGACAATAACTATTGGCCCACCTTCCGCATAAATTTTGGCGAAAAGCTGCCTAAGGGAACCATCATCACCTTCCAGGCCTATGCCCGGATCACCAGCGGCACCAGCAACTTTAATCAGAGTATCTTTGAATATTCTGCAGGCGGTGAGGCCACCGATCAGTTCAAGTGTGATCAGTGGACCAAGCTGCAGATGAAGCTGCCGAAAAGTGCAGAATATATTGATCTGTTCTGGAATTATGACCGCGCACAGATCACTTCCGCATCTGCTTCCGCTGAGGTGTATATCGACAATATGATCGCAACACCGGGCAAGCAGCCCATTACCCCTGTGGGCGATTTCTACGAGGGCTTGGATTTTGAGATCATTGGCAATGTGGGTTATTTTGTTGGCCAGGAGGTCGATGAAAAGAACGACGCGGTTATCCAGTGGGTATCCTACGATGCCGCAAAGATTCCTGCACCGGAAAACGGCGGCAGCCATTTGATGAAGCTGAGCCATAATAGCTTCTATTGGCCTGCTTTCCGTATGAACTTCGGTAAGACACTCCCGGCAGGCACGAAGATCTCCTTTATGGCATACGGCACCATCCAGGGTGAGACGCTTTACAATCAGAGTATCTTTGAATACTCTGCAGGTGGTGAGGCTACAAAACAGTTCCCCTGCGGCCAGTGGACCAAGCTGACGATTACTCTGCCGAAAACCGCATCCTATGTGGATCTGTTCTGGAATTACGACCGTGCGGGAATCGTTTCCAGTGCTTCCGGCGCGGTATACATTGACAATATGATCGCCATTGAGCCCGTTGAACCCGCCGGCGACTTCCTGGAGGGAATCGATTTTGAGATCCCGGGTCATGAGTTGCGGTTTGGTGCGGTAGGCGGCGAAAACGCATGGAGAGATGCAACACTTGAGCTTGTTTCCTTTGACGGAGATCATGCGCTGAAGATCACCTGCGCTTCCAGCCAGTGGCCTGTTTTCCGTATGAACTTCGGCAAGACCCTGAAGGCCGGCACCGTGATCAGCTTCCAGGCATATAGCCAGGATATTTCTGATCCGGAAAAGAATACGGTTTCTATCTTTGAAAACATTCCTGGCGAATCCTATTTGGCATATACCAGAGATAATGGGGCAACGGATCAGTACTACTTCAACAGCTGGAGCGATTTGAAGATCGTGCTGCTTGAGGACCGGGAGTATGTGGATCTGGTGTGCAATATGGACCGCTGGAACGAACCCGGCCCTGCAAATCTTGAGGTTTATGTGGATAATTTCAAGGCGGTCGAGCCCGCTGAGAAACCGGAACCCACCGGCAATATTCTGGAAGGTTTTGATTTTGAGACCGAAGGAAACGAGTTGTTCTTTACCGGCACCGGTGCTTCCCAGGATGCTGCTATTGAAAGAGTACCGTATGCGGATATTAATGTGGCAGCTCCCGCAAACGGCGGCAGCTATGCTTTGAAGGTGAGCCACGCAAGCCATTGCTGGCCCAGCTTCCGGTTGAACTTTGGCAAGACCCTGAAGGCCGGTACTACCGTTACAATGGATGTATACGGCAATTATGATTCTGAGAATTCTGGCAAATATATGAAGCTGGAGTTGGCCAGCAAGAATGTTGCCGAAAGTGAAGATCCTAACCAGGTGGTGTGGACGCTGGTGGAAACCTGGAAGACAGGCGTTACCATCACATTGACCACCGACTGTGACTATGTAGACTTCTTCTATAATGTGGCTGACGGTCAGCACGGCGAGGTTTCCTCCTGGCTTTTGCTGGACAATGTCAAGGCTGTGGAGCCCGCAGATCCATCTGAGCCTACAGAACCTTCTGAGCCTACGGATCCTTCCGAGCCCACGGATCCTTCCGAGCCCGCAGAACCTGTTGTTGACATTTTGAACGGGTTGGATTTTGAGGAGGTTGGTCATGAGCAGCTGTTTGCCGGCACCGGCGCTCCTCAGGATGCTACCGTTGAAAGAGTATCTTATGCCGATGTCAATGTAACTGCACCTGCAAACGGCGGCAGCTATGCTTTGAAGGTGAGCCACGCAAGCCATTGCTGGCCCAGCTTCCGGCTGAACTTCGGCAAGACCTTGAAGGCTGGTACTACCATCACCTTCGATGTTTACGGCAACTACAATTATGCGGCCCCTGTGGGGGTAAACAAGTATGTGAAGCTGGAGATTGCCGCAGCCAGCAAGAATGTTGCCACAAGTGAAGATCCCAACCAGGTGGTATGGACCCTGGTGGAAACCTGGAAGACGGGCGTTACCATCACTTTGACTGCCGACTGTGACCATGTAGACTTCTTCTATAATGTGGCTGATGGCAGCCACGGTGAGGTGTCCTCCTGGCTTCTGCTGGATAATGTCAAGGCTGTTTCGTCTGCGGATATCACAGCGGGCTTCGATTTTGAAGCTTCCGGTGATGTAAAGGAGCTTAGTGGCACCGGCGCACCGCAGGATGTTACCATTGAAAGAGTGTCCTATGCCGATGTCAATGTAACTGCACCTGCAAACGGCGGCAGCTATGCTTTGAAGGTGAGCCACGCAAGCCATTGCTGGCCCAGCTTCCGGCTGAACTTCGGCAAGACCCTGAAGGCTGGCACTACCATTACCTTCAATGTTTACGGCAACTACAATTATGCGGCCCCGGTGGGGGTAAACAAGTATGTGAAGCTGGAGATTGCCGCAGCCAGCAAGAATGTTGCCGCAAGTGAAGATCCCAACCAGGTGGTATGGACCCTGGTGGAAACCTGGAAGACAGGTGTCACTATCACCTTGACTGCCGATTGTGACCATGTAGACTTCTTCTACAATGTGGCTGATGGCAGCCACGGTGAGGTGTCCTCCTGGCTTTTGCTGGATAACTTTAAAGCAGCAGAGCCCTAAACCCTTGTTATCATTTTGCGATTGGGGTGCTTACCCGCCCCAATCCGCAGGAAGATATAATGAAATTTAAAATTTATTAGAAATGAGGGAAAACTATGTATCAACGCGGAAAGAAACTTTTATCCATGGTTTTGATTCTGTGCATGGTCATTGGCCTTATGCCGTTGACTGCACAGGCCGCCTTGCTGGCTGGTGAAGATTATATTACCCAGCAGCTGTATTTGGGTGAGGATCTTGTGCTTCACCTGCGGGGCGACATTCCGGAATCTTACCGAAGCGCCACTGCAGTTATCACATTCTGCGGTGAAAGTAAGAGCTGCACGATCAGCGATCTGACCCAGGATGAAAACGGCCTGTATGACATGGCTGTTGAAGTGGATGTGGCTGAAATGACTGAAAATATTGGTCTGAAAGCGACTTATCTGGGCCTTACTGCAATCGAGGAGAATTACTCTGTTGCCCAATATCTGAAAACGCTGATTAACGGAAACTACACCAATCAAACTAAGTTTTTGGCCTTGGAGCTGTTGAACTTCGGTGCAGCGGCACAAACCTATTTCGATTACAACACCGATAACCTGGCCAATGCGGGTGGTTATGAGTATGCGCCTGCCAATGCTGTTCCCGATGATGCTCCCACGGTATTGCAGTCCGGCAGCGTGGATGGAGTTGCATTATACGGCGCCACTGTCAGATTGTTGTCCAAA
Organism: Faecousia sp.; assembly: GCA_045591335.1. Lineage (GTDB taxonomy): Bacteria > Bacillota > Clostridia > Oscillospirales > Oscillospiraceae > Faecousia. The sequence continues at coordinate 3,477 of JAZNSR010000130.1, read as the reverse complement.
ACTGCTGTGAGATTCTACTTTACAGCTGAAAACGGTGTGGACGGCCTGACCTTTACCGTTGATAACAAGGAATATACCCCTGTCAGCAAGGACGGGATGTATTATATTGAAGTCAGCGGCATTAATCCGCAGGATATGGACAATGAAATGACTGTGGAAGTAACCGATGGTACAGATACCCTGTCTGCAAATTATGCGCCTATTTACTATTTTATCCGTACCTACCATAACACCGAAAATGAAGAAATGAAGAATTTGGTAGCAGCGGCATACAGCTATTTTGTTGCTGCGGATAACTTTGTGGGCGTTGAGCCTACCGGTGATTTTGTGGAGGGTGTTCATTTTGACAACCCGGGCAATGTTCAGCTGTTCTCCGGCGTTGGCGGTGATAACGCTTGGCGAGATGCATTGTTGGAGATCATTTCTGTGGACGACAACAATGTTCTGAAGCTGACCTGCGCTTCCAGCCAGTGGCCTGTTTTCCGTATTAACTTTGGCAAAACGCTGAAGGCTGGAACTGCCATTGATTTCCGGGCATACATAACAGATGTTTCCAATGCTGATAAGAGCGGCTCGGTGTCCCTGTTCGAGGGCATGCCCGGAGAATCTTATTTGGTTTATTCTCAGGGAAGCGATGCAACCGATCAGTACGCCTATAATACCTGGACTGATCTGACCATTGTCCTGGCGGAGGACCGTGAGTATGTGGATCTGGTGTGCAACATGGATCGTACGAATGATTCCATTATTTGCACCAACATTGCGGTATACATGGATGATTTCAAGGCTTATGAGCCTGTTGAGATCTCCGGTGATGTTCTGGAAGGCCTGGACTTTGAGGATGCAGGCAATGCCCTGTGGTTCACCGGAACCGGTGCAGCGCAGGATGCCACCATCAGAACAGTATCTTATACCGATTCCAATGTGACCGCTCCCGAAAACGGCGCCGAATATGCTTTGAAGCTGCGTCACACAAGCAACTGCTGGCCCACCTTCCGGCTGAACTTCGGCAAGACCCTGAAGGCCGGTACTACGGTTACCTTCGATGTCTACGGCAATTACGATTATGAGGCTGCTGCAGGCGTAAACAAGTACATGAAGCTGGAGCTGGCTGGAGACAGCAAGAATTATGCCACTAGCGCAGATCCCAACCAGGTGGTATGGACGCTGGTGGAAACCTGGAATACAGCCACCATTACCCTGACCGCTGAAACCGATCATATAGACTTTATGTACAATGTGGCAGACGGTCAGCACGGCGAGGTTTCCTCCTGGCTTTTGCTGGACAATGTCAAGGCGGTAGAACCCCTGGTCTTTACCGGTGACTTTGAGGCCGGTGTTGGCTTGGAGGACGCAGGAGATATTGTACAGTTCACCGAAACGGGATCCGGTCAGGATGCCACTATCGAAAGAGCAACATATACCAATGCAGGCGTGAGCGCTCCTGCAAATGGCGGCAGCTATGCTCTGAAGGTAAGCCATGCAAGCAACTGCTGGCCCACTTTCCGTGTAAACTTTGGCAAGACCTTGAAGGCTGGAACTACGGTGACCTTCGATGTCTACGGCAATTACGATTATGAGGCTGATGCAGGCGTAAACAAGTACATGAAGCTGGAGCTGGCAGCAGGCAGCAAGAGCTTTGCCACAAGCGCAGATCCCAACCAGGTGGTATGGACCCTGGTGGAAACCTGGAATACAGCCACCATTACATTGACCGCTGAAACCGATCATATAGACTTTATGTATAATGTGGCAGACGGTCAGCATGGTGATTCCCTTGCTTCCTGGATGTTGTTGGATAATTTCAAGGCTGTCGAGCCTGTTCTCATCAGCGAAGGTCTGAATTTTGATGATGCCAACGAAGTCAATGCCTTTGAAGCTTTGTCCGATGGCGTGATGTTTGAGAGCACTTCTGTGGATGGCAATAATGTTCTGAAGGCAAGCCACGCAAGTAATTGCTGGCGCAACTTCCGCATTCACTTTGGCGAGACTCTGAAAGCCGGTACTACCATTACTTTCGATTTCTACGGCAATTACGATTATGAGGCTGCTGCAGGCGTAAACAAGTACATGAAGCTGGAGCTGACCGGGGACAGCAAGAATTATGCCACAACCGCAGATCCCAACCAGGTGGTATGGACCCTGGTGGAAACCTGGAATACAGCTACCATTACCTTGACCGCTGATAGCGATCATGTAGACTTCTTCTACAATGTGGCAGACGGCAGCCACGGTGATTCCCTGGCCTCCTGGATCTTCATGGATAATTTCACGGCTGTTGCGCCTGTTTTCATCAGCGAAGGTCTGAATTTTGATGATGCCAACGAAGTTAATGCTTTTGAAGCTTTGACCGATGGCGTGATGTTTGAGACCACTTCTGTGGATGGCAATAATGTTCTGAAGGCAAGCCACGCAAATAATTGCTGGCCTAACTTCCGCATTAACTTTGGCGAGACTCTGAAAGCCGGTACTACCATTACCTTCGATTTCTACGGTAACTATGATTATGTTGCCCCCGAGGGTGGTTACAAGTATATGAAGCTGGAGCTGACCGGGGACAGCAAGAATTATGCCACTAGCGCAGATCCCAACCAGGTGGTATGGACGCTGGTGGAAACCTGGAATACAGCTACCATTACCTTGACTGCTGATAGCGATCATGTAGACTTCTTCTACAATGTGGCAGACGGTCAGCATGGTGATTCCCTGGCATCCTGGATCTTCATGGATAATTTCAAAGCTGAAGAGCCGGTAGTCATCAGCAACGGATTGTCCTTTGATAACAACAGGGATGCTGAGCTGTTCACTGGAATTGCAGGTCAGGAGTGGAGAAATGCTGCTGTAGAAATTGTCTCCTTGGATGGTAACAATGTTCTGAAGCTGAGCTGCTCCTCCAGTGCATGGCCTACTTTCCGAATCAATTTCGGCGAGACTCTGAAGGCCGGTACTACGATCACTTTCGATTTCTACGGCAACTACGATTATGAAGCCGCTGAGGGCGAAACCAAGTATGTGAAGCTGGAGCTGAGTGGGGATAGCAAGAATGTTGCCACAAGCGAAGATCCTAACCAGGTTTTGTGGACAGTGGTGGAAACCTGGAGAACAGTTACGATTACCTTGACTGCCGACTGTGATTATTTGGAATTCTACTATAATGTGGCAGACGGTAATCACGGTGAATCTCCTGCTTCCTGGATTATGCTGGACAAATTTGTGGTAGTAAAACCCTAAATCAATACAGAGGGTCAAAAAAGCCGCCAATCGTCAAAAAGCGAAATAGAATTATTGTTTTCAAAAGCCTTCTCCTTGAGGAGAAGGTGGCAAAAATCTTTGATTTTTGACGGATGAGGTGTTATACCTTCCCCTTTGGGGAAGGGGGACCGCTTTAGCGGTGGATGAGGTTGCTGCGCAAGGCTTTTTGACTTACTGCGCAACTCTCCCCTCTCGAGTATCCATATACACTTCGGGGTCGAGTTG
>JAZNSR010000129.1:0-26525 GCA_045591335.1 Faecousia sp. | reverse complement strand
GGGACATGGCCGATGCCAAATAGGGATCTTCACCCGGTCCTTCAATGATCCGTCCCCATCTGGGGTCATGGCACACATCCACCATGGGAGAAAACGCCCATTGCACACCGTCGTTTGCCGCTTCCTTGGCAACGCAGCTATAGCACTGCTCCACCAGCTCCGGATTAAAAGAGCCGGCGGATGCCAAGGGAATGGGCATAACCGTGCGGTGACCGTGGATCACATCCCGCCCAAAAATCACCGGGATTCCCATGCGGCTTTCCTCCACCGCCACCCGCTGCAATTCGTTATATACTTCCACCTCTGTATCCCGCTGGGCATCATTGCCGGCTGTGGAAGAAAATGCCAAAATCACAGAGCCCACACTGCCGTTGCGGACCCGGTTTTTCAGCCGTTCCTTGCCCGCTTCATCCATGGGAGCGGACAATTGCACCAGCTGACCTATTTTCTCCTTCAGTGTCATCCGGGACAGAAGTTCCTCAATTCTTGTTTCTAAAGCATTGCGCATAGCCTAGCACCTTTAAACCATATATTTTTTCATCTTCTGCACTGGGCAAAAGATCGTATTTTTCGAATTCATCAGGTGGGTGCGGCGGAAACACCGCACCCACAGTTCTTTTTCTCAGCCAACGATGCCCACGCGATCGATGCTGACGATAAACTTGCGCTGCAAAATCATATACATGATCAGCGGCGGCAGGATAAACAAAAACACACCTGCCATGGCAGCGCCATCTGCACCGCCGGCCAAAATGCCGGTGGTGTTGAAAATGTTGCTGTTGATCTGATCCAGCATCACCGACAACGGATAGTCAGAGCTGAAATACAGAACGGAAAGATAATAGTCGTTCCAGTGCCAGACAATGGAGAAAATCGCAACCGTCAGCATTGCCACACCGGAGGAGGGCAGGATCACCCGGATATAAGCTGTCAAAGCATTTGCGCCGTCAATATAGGCAGCCTCCTCCAGCTCTTTGGGCAGGCCCTTAAAGAACTGGCGGTAAATAAACACAAACAGGCCGGAACGCAGACCCACGCCAAACAAAGACGGCAGCCAGAAGGTGAAGCCCGTATCCAACAAATTGGGCCGGATATCTCTGCCGATCACCTTGCCGATCAAGCCCAGAATGCCAAACACATCAAAATGGGCGAAATTCAGGCTCATGGGCACCGCCGTCATCTGCGGAGGGATCATGATCATGGCAATGGCCAGGAAGAATATCAGATTTCTGCCCTTAAAGCGGAAACGGGAAATGCCGTAAGCCACCAAAGAACAGCTGAACACCTCGATCAAACCGCTGAGTACCTGCACGCCCATGGTGGTGCCCAAGGCACGGAAATAATCCATAGCCTCAATGGCGATCTTAAAATTCTCCAATGTGAGGCTCCGGGGCACCCAAACCACGCTGGGGTCATCGATCTGACTTTCCGGGCGGAAGGCATAGCTGACCACAAACAGTAGCTGCATAATGATAATGTAGCCAATGCAGATCAAAAACGCATAACGGAAGAAGGAGACCAAAAAATTGGTGGCGCGATACTTAAACATCAGCTTTGCCGTGGAAGCGTCCACGGTGGGCCGATTGCCTTTTTTAAACAATTTCATACCGCAACCTCCTTACTGCCACTTCTTCAGGCACAAACGGTTGAACAAATAGAAGATCAGACCGATCATGCAGGCAACAATGGCAAAGTAAAGCCAAAGCATAGCCGCGCTGGTATGATAAATCTGCTGCTTCTGCAGCACCGTGTATGCCTGCTGGATCACCGCATTGCTGGTGCTGACGCAGAATTCAATCACCGAGTATACAATCACCAGCACGATGGTATTGCCCAGACAAGGAACAGTCACAAACCAGAATTCTTCCCACTTTGTGGCGCCCTCCATCTTGGACACCTCATACAGTGACTCCGGGATGGATTGCAGGCCGGAAATAAACAGGATGATATGTACGCCGCACTGCCAAATCAGGTTAAAAATATCGTTAACATACCGGAACACCATGGAAGAAACAGACTCCGGAATTCCCATTTGTTCAAAAAACTGCTGAAAATTCACCATTGTGCCGGTATAAGCCGTTTCCAGATCGCCAGCAGAGCCCTGCATACTCTGCAAGGCCACGCTGCTGGACAAGTACCGCATAACCACGCCCGTGGCAATGATCACCGGCACAAAATAAAGGGAACGGAAAAAGGTTCTGCCCTTAAATTTGGAGTTCAAAACCAGGGCAATGATTAGGCTCAAAACAAATATAATAGGGATCTGCTGACCAAAGGTGGTCAGCGTATCCAATAAATTATCCACATACTCCGGAGAACGGAACAAAATATAGTAATAGTTCTCCAAGCCCACAAATTCCAAATCAAAGCCCGAAGTGGTCACAGAAACCTTAGAAAACGAAAATGCGATAGACTGAATCAAGGGAATAAAGAAAAAGAGCAAAAAACCGATGCACCAGGGCAGGCAGAACAAAAAGCCGTTACGGTTGTTCCGCCGTTCCACAGACGGCTTCCGCTGAAGAAATTTCATCATGCTCGCTCCTTTCCTTTAATAAAACTTGAACGACAGGGCATCCACCGTGCCCGCCTCTGTCTGCTCGGCAGTGTTGCCATAGTTCACAAACAGCACCACGCCGTTATCAAACACTGTCTTAGACACATTGCCGTTCTTTTCGTAAAATGCGATAGACGCAGTACGCACCTGCTCCAGCAAGGGCTGAGCTTGAGCGGTGTACTCCGCGATCTGTTCCGCCAAGCCGGAGTAAACGCTGGAGCCAACCGCACTGTGATTGCCTATCAGCACATCCCGCTCAGCGCTTTGACACAGGGTATAACCCAAAGAGCAGCCGGTTGCAATAGTCTTTAAAAATTCTGTTTTGGGGTCCTGAGCCAGATTGATGGCACCGCCGGAAAGGCCAACCGTCCCCTTGAACACCATCTGATAGAACGGAATATCCATATCCAGGGCAAAATAACCGGAGGACTCTGTAGGCGTGTCGTAAATATAGTCCAGCTTTACCGCCGCATAGGCATTGGCCTGCTCGCCAAAGGTCTTTAAGCCTGCGGCATTCAGGGTGTTGATCATCCGCAGCACATCATCGGACATGTGGGCCTTGCAGAAATAATTTCTGGAATGGTAGTCAGAATAGGCCACTTTGGACAATGTTGCGATGCCCGCGCCGGTGGTGCCCTGCTTTTTCACAAGCTCGGCCACCTTCTTTGCGGAGGTTGCCATCTCGTAGCGGTTTGCCAGATACATGGCATCCCCCGTTTGCTGATGGGTCACGATATCATAATCAAAATAAGTTGCGCGGATCAAAGCCGCCGAGGTTGCGGAATCCCGAACGGAGAAGCCATTGCCGGAATCCCGGTAAAACACCAAATCGTAGTCATAGAAGCTGTCAATATGGTTTTCCTCGCACCAGTCCGTAAGCCCGTTCAGCCCTTTTTTGCCTCCAAAGGCAGAATCTGCCCCAAAGCCGCCTCCCAGCTTTCCGGCCTCCAGGCCGGTGCTGCCAAAGCCCTTGAGATTCACTGCCATGGATGCACCGGTTTTCTCTGAAATATCCGACAGGATATTTTGCGCATCCCCAAAGGAGGTCATAACCGACATAGCTTCATAGGGAACGCCCATAAACAGCTTTCTGACCGGGACACCGCCCAACATGGTCAGCATCAGATCCGGTGTGGCAACTTCTTCCCGCAGTCCAGCGGTTTCCTTCAGATAGGACCGATAGGCAGCCGCCATGCCGTTATAATCGGCATTCTTCTGATCCAGCAGAATATACCGCACACTGGGGTCCACATTGACCACATCGGCACTATACTGCTTCACGGTATTGGAGCCGCCCCAGCTGTTGCCGATATAGGTGGTGGCCAAGCCGCGCAGGGCAAAGGTGGCATAGGCTGCGGAATACCCATACTGTTCGTCACCGGCCACGGCATTGACGGTTGCCATTTCCGCGCCTGCGGTGATCACTGCCAGCATGGCATTGCTGCCGTTTTTCGCCCCAAACACCGGCAAACGCACGGTGTTCTGCGCCATATTCCGGAATACGGGCGATGCGGCCGCATCCACACCATACACCTGCTCAGAGTACCGCCGGGTGCTGCGTTCCACATCATCCGTCATCATCAGCGCGCCGCTGCCGCTGGGCACAAACAGATAATTGTCCTCAGCATTTTTTGCCGAGCAGAAGAAAGGCAGCACCGAAACAGACAAAATCTTATACTTGCCCTCCGTGATGTTTTTCACATCCACCGTGGCGGACAGGCCGTCCTCCTCCAGGGTATATTTGACGGGCACAGAGACCTCCGCATTGCTGAAATAATAAGTCAGCTGCACACCGCCTTCGATCTTTTGGGCAGTTACATACTGGGCATGGCGAAAAGAATTGTTCTCGATCTCCATGTGCTTTTCGCCATTTTCATAGGTGATATATAAAGACGAACGCAGGCCGTTTTGCACATAGTTATTGCCGGTCTCGCCGCTTTGGTAATAGCCGTAGGGAATGGACGACCAGATCTCTCCAGTGCGTTGATCCTCCAGCTGTAGGCTCACCGTATCCATATCCCAGCTCAGACGCATACGGTCATTTTCCGCCACAACGCCGGATTTTATGGTTTTCAGCTGCTCCGGCAACAAAAATCCTGCCAAAGAGCTTTTTTCTTTATTGGCTGAGCAGGCACTCATCAGGCCGCCCAACATGGCTGCCAGCAGGAGCAGCGCAAGACATCTTTTTAATTTCATCTCCCGCGCCTCCTTACCGCATGGTTACTTCGTTGAATATTTGAATTACGAAATTCAAAAGATTCTGCGAAAGTGACAGCATAACAAAAATCACAAAAGCGATCACAAACATTCCCAGCAAAATCATCACTGCCATAGCCATTGCCTTAAAGAAAGAGAAGTCATGGACGATGGTGATGCCCAGCAAAAGATGGATCACCGTCAGGCCATAGCAGATCATGGAAACAATATCAAAGCCGGAATTAGCAGTGGGAACCAGGGTGTTGGAAAGCAGCAGATAGGCAATATTAAACAAAATCACCGGCATCAGCGCATAGCAGCTGACGCAGAAAATCTCCTTCATATCTCCCCTGCCCTGGAACAACGAGCAGCACAACCAGTTGGCAGCCGTCCACAAAAGCACCAGTCCCACCGTGCCCACCAGCTCGATCAGCGCATTATACTGGCTGAGATCTGCCGAGCCATACATAAATCCGCCGTACATGGTCTTGAGCACAGAGGTCACAAAGAACAGTGCCAGATATACGATGGCAATAGGAACGGAGAATAGCTTTCTCTGCTTCATCTCGTTAAAGGATGCAATGGGATGCACCAGCGAGGAAAGGGCAAGATTCAGCTTCTTATCCTTAATAATCACGATAGTCCTGCGGCGGCTGATAATCATAAAAGCCGCCAGTGCCCCCACAATGGCCAGGCACAGAATCAATATCCACCAGAAATTGTCTTGAATGAACTGATCTCTGACCTCTGCAAAGGCTTTGGCATAGGTAACCTGGTCATAGGCCTTTCGGGAAAGCTCCATGGCTTTTTTGTATTCACCCTCCTCCACAGCCGCCTTGGCAAGGCCCTTATAGGCCAGCTGACAGTTCTGATCCTGGGCAAACACCTTTTCCCAATAGGGCTTCGCGTCTGTATAGCGGCCATCCACGGTCAAGCTGTCCGCCTGCCGCAAAAGCTTGCCGTAATCCGTCAGCCGGAATATGGTGATCTTTCCGGTGGCGAAATCCGCAACCAGCAGGTCATCCCCATACACCGTGATAGCGCTGGGAGAAATAAAAGTACCCAGCTGATTGCCATTGCTCAAGCCGCCGCCAAATACGCTCAGCAAATTCACATCCGTATCATAAATGTAGATCCTGCCCCGGGCTCCGTCTACCACATAGTAAAAGCCCTCCCGGTCACAGGTGATGGCGTTAAACGCGCAATAAATATAAGTGCCGTAAGTGGTGGTCACATCCCGGTATACCGGCGGATTATCCGCAAAATTGAAACTATTGGTGCTCACATAGGAAAATCCGGAGGATTTCTTCAAAATATTGGTGCCTGCAAGGCCGTATCTGCGGATCTGTCCGGACCACTTTTCATCGTTAATGGTGGTGATAAAGCCGTCGGCATCGATGCACACATCCAGCATGGTATACGGCAGCGCCTGCACCGAGGCAGCATGCTTTTCTTCCGTTTCAAACAAGCCGCTGATAAAGTCTGTCAATGCCGCGCCCAAAGAGGATGCCACACTGTTGGCGCCGAAGAAGCCGCAAAATTCATACTGCTCGGTGAATACCATCATGCCATAGTAAGAGCCTTCACACAGAACATAGTAATAGCCGCTTCTGTCCCGGATCAGTCTGGTGGGGGCAAAATTGAAGGTTCCAGGCACAGCCGCATCGGTGGGCTTTTCTATAATTTGGAACACCTCGCCGTCCTTGGTGCAAAGCACACGCTTGCCCAGGGTATCGGCAACATACAGTCCCGTTTCATCCACAAACATGCCCTTAGCGCCCTGGAAGGTCAAGCTCTCATTACCGTAAGTAAAGGATTCGATCTGCCCTATCACTTGATAATTGCTGTCAAACTGCACGATTCGACCGTTGGCGCTGTCCAAAACATACAAAATTCCGCCATATACGCTCATGTACTGCAGTTCTTTAAAAGAGCCGATACCGCATTCCTCTCCAGTCAGGGTATCGAATGCCTGGAAAACCGCCTTCGTGGCAACAGGGATCTTTGTGCCTCCGTTTTCCCAATAGGTATAATTGGTATAGGGCACATCCTCCACCGATTCGGCAGAAGCCCGAACGCTGCCGGCGGAGGCCACCAGACCTGCCAGGAGAAACAGGCAAAGGAAGCCGGAAAGAAGCCGTTTTATTTTTTGATTCATAGAACGCCCCTCCTTAATCCTTGATACCTGCGTGGCTCATGGTCTCCAACACATTGGACTGGGTGACCAAATACACCAGGATCGGCGGAATCATCATCAAAACCGTAACCGCCATGGCACTGCCGCTGCGGGAAATACCGCTGGAGGTAATGGATGCCATAACACTGGGCAGGGTCTTAAGGCTTTCAGAGAAGATGGTGTTGCCGGATTGGATGGACCACGCATTCTGGAAGCTAAACAGCGTCCAGGTGAGAATAGCCGGCTTGGAAAGAGGCAGCACGATGGAGGTGAAGATCTTCCACACACCGGCACCGTCAATTCTCGCCGCTTCGATCAGCACCGGAGGAATACTGGCCTCCATATTCTGCTTGATCAAGAATATACCCATAGTGCTGGCAAGCCCCGGCAAAATATAAACCCAATAGGTGTCGATGATCCCCAAATTGCAGTAGATCAAATACTGTGGAATCGCCAGGGTGGTGCCGTTATACAAAAGCGCAAACTGAATGATCAAAAACAGCACCTTGGAAGCCTTGTTCTTCACCTGGCAGAGCACGAATGCCGCCATCACGGAAACGATCAGCTGCAAGCCCACAACCGCAAAGGTCACAAACAACTGATTGAAAACATAGCGGATAAAGGGCACTTCCAAATTGGAAAGCAGATCCGGCAATGCCAAAAAATTCTTGGTGGTTGGACGGATCACAAAGAATCGGGGCGGGAACGCCAGCAATTCATCCAGGGGCTTAAAAGCAGTGACCACGGAATAGATCAAGGGCAAAACCGTGAACAAGCCCGCAGCGATCAAAAACAGGAAATACAAAAAATTACCAAAACGGGATCTGGTAAAGCGCTTATACTGCGCGGTTCGTTTTTTCATACTTCCACCTACTTTCCTGTGGCATCCAGCAGTTTTCCAATGCCGATGCGGGCAAAGGCCATCATCAAAAACAGGAAAACAGAGATTGCCGCTGCATAGCCCATTTCATAGCGGACGCTGGAAACATCCGTCAAATGGGTCACAATGGTGTGGGTTGAATAGTTCACGCTGGGATTTCCCGTGAGGGTGGTTGCGATTCCACTAACGGAAAAACTGGCCTGGATCTGCATGACCGCGCTAAACAAAAGGATGTTTTTCATAGAAGGCAGGGTAAGGAACCACAACTCCTGCCAGCGGTTTTTCACGCCATCAATGGCAGCTGCCTCATAAATGGTGGAATCCACAGTTTGCAGGCCGGAAATATTCGCCAGGAACGAAACGCCCATGCTCATCCAAAGCTGAATCAGAATCACCAGGGTCATGGAATAATTGGGATTGGAGAACCATTGAATGGGCTCAGAAATAATATTCAAAGAGATCAGCAAGCTGTTCACATAGCCATAGCTATCGCCGCTGAACATAACCTGCCAAATAAAGTAAACATTGCCCATCAGCGCAGGAGAATAGAACAAAAAGGACAAAATACTTCTTGTTCTGGGGCCCAGTTCATTGATGAACCAGGCCAAAATAAAGCTGAGCATAAAGCCCACCGGGCCGGTAATCACTGCAAAATACAAGGTGTTGGTCAAAGAGATTCTAAAAACCTCGTCCTCCATGATCATGCGGAAATAGTTATCCAGGCCGATAAATTCCGGCGTGCCCAGCATATCAAAGCGGAAAAAGCTCAACACAATGGAAGCCGCCACCGGGATCACCATAAACACCAGGAAGGCGATCAGGAACGGTGCCAACATAGCGCCCAGGGTAACCCGATCCATGGTGCTCCAGTTGGAAAGTCTTTTCTTATTTTCTTTTTTCACCATTCACACCTCCTAGTCCTTTGCGTATTCCTCGGTCTTGCGGCGGATCTCATCATCCGCCTCCGGGACCCATTTTTTCAGCATGTCCTCAACCTTTTCGCCGTTGTTGACCACATTCCAGTACACCTGCTGCACAGAACGGCCCACATAATAACCGCCGGGGACCTCCGGAAGCTGCCGGAGCTTTTTCCCCTGGGCCTTCAAAGCAGCCAGATTCTCTGCCTCCCAGCCCAGTCGGTACAGCGCATTGAGGTTTGCCGTTTCATATCTGCCGGACATACCCAGAACAGATTCCAGATTCACGCCAAAACGGTACTGGATATCCTCTGAGGTCCACCATTTCAAAAACTCCCAGGCCTTATCCTGCTTTTCTGACCAATTGAGAATCACGCAGGCAGTGCCGTTGCCGGTTACGGTATTGTTAATGCTGCCGTCCTCCTGCACGAAGCCGGGCAGCTCATACATCATCCACTTTCCGTTGATCTCCGGTGCAGCCGCCTTAAGGGTGGCGTAAACGGAGAAGTCCGCAATGCCCATGGGCATCAGTCCGGTGCGGAAGCGGTTAAAGAAATCATAGGTTTTGGGGAAACCGTACTTGGTATAAAAATCCGTCCAGAATTTAAAGGCATTCACTGCCCCTGGGGATTTCAGATTGGTGGCAGACAGATCCTCCGTATACAGCGGCACATCCATCTGTGCCATAAATGTGGAATAGATCTGGGGCATACCGCAGTTCATATTGTTCAGATTGATGATCTTGGCACAATCGATGAATTCCTCCCAGGTTTTGGGCGGTTCAATGCCCAGCTCCTCAAAAATATCCGTGCGCACAAAGAGCATGGAGTAGGTCTCCGTATTGGGCAGACCGTAAACGCCGCCGGCATACTGGTAAGGCACCAGGGCCGTTTCGCTGAATCGGCCCACCACCTCCTCAAAATCCTCAAACTCACTCAGATCCACCAAAATGCCGCGCATGGCATAGTTGACCGGGGAATTGCGGCCCACATTGATCTCCAGATCCGGGCCGTTGCCGGAAAGCTTACCCTGCACCGCACCGGCTGAGGTGATCTTAATATCCACCTTGATTCCAGTTTTGGGTGTAAAGTCGTTGGCAATCAGATTTTCCAAAACCGTCAGCTGATCCCGGCCCCAGTTGGACCAGATCACGATGGTATCTTCATCCTCCGCCTCCATGCCCTCATCGATAAAGAAGCTAGCCCACAGACGCTGGAAGGTAAATACCAAGCTACGCCAAAAGCTGATCTTCACATCGGAAAAATCATCTTCAGGGGCCATAAGGAAAATTCTGTCCATATCCAGGGCCATGTTCTGCATTTCATACAGCCAGGAGCTTAAGCTGGAATAATTATCATAAAAAGACTTCAGCTTGGTATGCGCTTCATACTTTTTATTGAGCATCTGATCGATGATCACCTTGGCTTTGCGCAGGGTTGCGGCATTGGTACCGCCCTGGGCGCCGGAAACCTGCTCAGAAAGCAAAGCCAGTTCTTCCAGCTTTGCGCTGATATCCGTCAGCTCCCCGTTTAATTCCGGGACCGCCGTAAACAGCGCATAGTCACGGTTTGCGTCCGGCGACTCGCCGGTGATCTTCACGATCTTCCGGTAAATAATGCCCAATCTGCCGGTAATGACCTGCAGCTGGGATGCAAAATCCGCCAGTGCTCCCAGGGTCACCCGCAGAGTCAGGGTATGGTCGCCTTCTGTCAAATACACCATGGGCTCGTAACGCATATACTGCCAGCCGCTTTTATAGGGAAAGGCAATGCTTTGGGCCTCAGCAAAAGGAATTTCCCCGTCAATCAAAAGGGTTCTGTAAGAATTGGATTCCTGCAGATAGGTCTGCCGGAAATGGAAGCCCAGCTGATACCAGCCATCGGCAGGGGCGTGGATATTCCAGGTAATCGCGCCGCCGTCACCGTTCCAGTTGGAGCCGCCAATATAATTGTTCAGTTTTTTATAGGGATCTGCGGGGCTCACATCCGCATCATTTCTTGCGGACATGGGGATATACATTCTCTGGCTCTTTCGCGCAGCCATTTCGCCCTCGTAGATCAGCTTTTCGCCTGCATAAGCAGCCCCTTGGTGCTGCTTGGAATATTCTTCGTAAGTGGGCAGCTGCTCCGGCTTACCCAGAGTTACGCTGCCAATGGTGGCACATTCGCTGTTGAGCAGGATAGTCAGCTCATGCTCACCTGCGCTCAGTGCCAGCTGCAAAGGCTCGGTAATAAAGCCTTCGCTGTCATAAAGCTTGGCTGTCTGCCAATCAAAGACCTCTTCCTGCTCCGGGGAGAACTGATCCCCGTCCTCATCGGTCTGAAACTCCTCTGTGCTGTTTTTCCACAGCCGGCTCAGCCGCAGATTAGACAGCTGCCCATAGGGCAACTCCCCATCCAAAAGCAGCGTAAACAGAATGTCGCCGCCGGTACCGGGAAGGGCACAATATGTAATATGGGGCTCATACCACCCGGCCTGCGGAACTGTGAATTTCAAGGATACACAGTCGCCGGGCTGCTGCAGATCGATGGTATCATCCTCGGCTTTCACTTCCAGCCGGGTATCTGCAGAAGGCATATCTGCATGTGCGGATTGGTAATCACGATAGCTGCCGATATTTTCGCCGGACGCATAGCCCGGAGCAGCATCCATTGTAAGCCCTTCGCCGGAAGTTGTATCCGCAAGGGCTGTAACACTGCTCCCAAGCAGCATCAACGCAGCCAGCGATCCGGCAATAATTTTTTTAAACATGACTACCTCCTCATACCTACCGCAAAGCCCTACCTGTGGGTGCGGCTTTGCCGCCGCACCCACATTTTCAGGATCATTGCTTGTTCTTTCGTATTTTGCGTATGCTTATCAAACTAACGGTTATGGTTGCTGCCGCCAGCAGCACACCCACCAGAGGCCACAGTACGATTCCTACTCCAAAGATTTTTGAATCCCCTGACGCAGCATTCGCATCCGCATTCTGCCCGGTGGACAAAGTATCCTCCACATCCTCCAGGGCAATGCCATCGGAGGATTTAAACAGCCGCAGCTCATCTATATAGGCCTCGCCGCCGCCATCGCAGATCACAAAACCGATTCGGTTTCTTTCTCCGGAATTGAAGGAGACTGCCGCAGTCTGCCAAGCCAGGTTTTCCAGGTAATTCTCCTGACCAAAGCCGAACTTCTGAATCACGGTGGGGAACACTCTGTTCTCGGTGACTTCGCTTTCCATACGGAAGCCATTGATCAGACCCATAAAGCCCTCACCCGGCTGGGCAATGGCATATTTTGCGGAGAATGTATACTCCGTGTTGGGCTCCACATCGATCCATTTAATATAATAGGTATCGTTGGGCCGGTCCGATGCATAGTACAGGGCCTTACCATACACCCGGGAACCGCTGTCCGCAACCTGCAGGGTGTTTCCAAACACGCCGAATTTATGGCTGTCTTCGCCCCAGAAGGCATCTCCATCATTCAAATCGAAATTACCGAATAAATTCTTATCCTTTTCGCAGCCCAAAAGCTCGGGGTCGCTGTCTGTGACTTTCGCCTCGCCCTTGTCCGTAAGGGGGGATTGGAAGGTTTTTGCGTGGGCTTCCTCGAAAATGTAGATATTATCGAACCAAACCTCGCAATTCAGACCGTCGATGGTGAAATTCAATTCCGTCAATTCCTTAGTATTAAAGGGTACGGTCAAAATATGCCACTGGCCGTCATAGGCCATGGGCACCAGCTGCTGACCGGGCTTATAGGGTCTGCCGCCCTCGGAAGTGGGATCACCCATAATGATGAAATCGCCCGTAGCGGGAACTGTTATACCAAAGGTGATGAAGCTGTTTTCCAAAGAGGTAACCTCCGCTGCTTTCACAAACAGGGTCAGCCAGTAATTGGTGTTGGGCTTCAGCTCCGTCAGTTCATACTCCACTCTGGTGCTTTTCAGCGTAACAGCACAATTGCTGACAAACTGTTCCTTCTGAGGATATGCAGCATTGTGAATGCGAACCGCAAAGACATAATATCCGCTCTCAGTGGGGCGATAGGTGGTGCTGAGGGTGGTCCACTGTCCCTCTGTGCCCGTGGTCTTGGCGTTCATAGTGCTGATATGCTTCATGTTGTCATCATAAATCACCAAATTGGGGCCCCAATGGGCAACCCCGTAGAAATCGAAGGAGAAGGTGTAGGTGAAGTCCGCCTCCAAATACACCCGCTGGGTCAGCTCCAAATTGAAGTTTTCCTTTTCGCCGCAGGGCAAAAGCTTCACTGCATTTCTGCCGTCCAGTTCCACAAACTCCAGCTTATCCAGCTTCTTTTGGTTGTTGAACTCCCAGCCGGAAATGGTCTTTTCCGCCTTGTCCCACTTTGCAAAATCGCCATTTACCAGCAGATTCTCTGCATCGTTTTCGCCAATCACGGGAGCATAGTGCAAAGTATGCTTGCCCTCCCAGGCATTTTCATCTGCCACGATCTTGGAATAAGTGTTCTCCAAGGGATTGGTTTCCAGCTCAAAGCCAAAATTGGGCATCAGATTATTCTCTTCATCGCAGATGTAGGGATAATCGGTATAGGGGCTGGGGTTGGGTCTTGACCCAAGGATCGCCGGCTTGGGCTCGGGCTTGGGAACAGGCTTATTGCTCCAGGTGGTGGCGGTGATCACAATATCACCGGTAACGCTCGGAATTTCGATCTTTGCAATGCCGTCCTTCACGGGTACTTTTACGGCCTTGCCGCCGTCCATGGTGTAGGAAACAGAGCCCAGGGAATAATCGGGCTTTGCGCCGATCTTGGCGACATAAGCATCTCCTCTTTGCACCACACGGGGGCCGTCGCATTCACTGTTGCCAATATTGAATTTCACATTTACGGGATCTGTTACCTTGGTCAAAAAGGCATTGCCGATCTGATAGCTGCCGTTTTGGTGCTGATGGTTAATGATCAAAGCCAAATAGTTGCCGCTGACGGCATATTCTTTGATCTTCTCCGTAACCGTAAAGGAAATACGGAACACATTGCCGCTGTCGGTGGTCAGCTTGCCCCGGCTGGGAGCAGATGCCGCCAGCACGCCTGCGCCGTCCGCATAAATGCGGGTCACCGTTTTATCTCCGGCATTCCACATATTTTCCGGCTTGACGGTGGTGAACACCAGCTCCATGCCGCTTCTTTTGCTCTTGTTCTTGGAAGAGACCAGGGTGGTGTCCTCATTGCCTGCATAGATGGGCAGGTTCATAATATAGGTTTCGCCAAGCTCCAGGTCCGCAGGCAGCTTATAGCCGATAACCGTGGCGGCCTCTGCCCAACCAGCCGCTCCAGCGGGCAGATTGGTGGTGATGCTCAGCAAATCGGGTGCCACCTGGGTGGCGCAATAAGGCTGACCGTTCTCCGCATTTTTGCCGTCATAATAGCCGTTATGGGCAATGGTCACAGTCTGCGCCTGGTCACCCCAGGCACCAAAGCCCGTCACCGTCTTAGAAACATCAAAGATCCATTGGGCAACCTTGTTCTTATCTACCAGGATCGCCGTGATGGTGATATCCCCCGTAACCGAATCGATGCTGATGGTTGCCGCACCGTCGGTCACCGGAACATTCACAGTTTTCCGGCCCATGGTATAGGTCAGGGCATACAGCTTCTTATTGGGGTCGCTGCTGGTGATATTGGCAGTATAGGCTGCGCCGTGGGCCACGGAGGCTGCCGGATTGCTATTGGCAATTCCCTCCCCATTGGTGACCGTATAAGCACTCTTTTTAGAGTCTACGGTGATCACGATAGCACCGGAGGCTTTTGCAATCTCAATAACAACCGAGCCATCTGCTCTGGCAGTCACGGGCACATTCACACCGCCCATGGTGCAGGAGGCCTTCAGCGTATACTCACTGGTTTCCGGCAAGAGCGTCAAGGCAAAGGGCTGCCCATCCACCGCATAGGGCAGAGTATATTCTGCCAGGCCGGTGGCTTCCTTGCCGTCGGGATTCTGCACAGTAATATCAAAGCATTTGTATACTGCAAAATTATCCAGCTGCATGGGCGTGGCAGGTGCATAGCTGCTGTTGCTGCTCCAAACCGTCACATAGACGGGAGCCAGGCCGGATGCATCCGCAGCACTTTGGGGAACGGTAATGTATTCTGTAACCGTGGTCCATGTGCTGTCGCTCAGATTGTAGTCATACATAAAGTACTGGCCGTAATCGTTGGTCCAGTAGTTTTTGCTGACACCCACATAGGGGCGGTACTGTTCCGGCATACCCTTGGCATCAAAGCGCAGCTGATAAGTGCCCGGGGCCAGCTGCATGGCATAATAGGTTCTGGCATCGCCGGAAGCTGTCTTTTCGGTGGGTAAGGTTAAAACTCCGTCGGCAACGGTTGCCGCAGGGGCAACATCGTTATGCGCCCAACCGGTGCTCCCCTGGCTGAAATCGCCGTTGGTCAGCAGATTCTTTCCGGACTCGGCAACGGTTTGCACCCGAATGTGCAGATCCGCCGTCACAGAAACAATGCTGATCTTCCCGGTTGCCGGGTCATACGCGCCGGCCACTTCTGCGCCGCCCATGGTCACGGTGACCTTGGAGATGGCATAACCTGCGTCCACGGTTACTGTGTTGGCATAGCTCTGTCCGGGGGCAACCGCCGCAATGTTGTCGCTCAGCTTGGCGTCGCCCAAATCAGTTGTGACCTTCAGCAGCTTGCTGACCTTGAAATTGTCAAAGGACATTTCCGTAAGGGGCCCATAGCTTCCGTTGCTGCTCCAAACGGTCACATACACGGGAGCAAGACCAGATGCCTCCGCCGCACTGTCCGGAACCGTAAAAATCTCCGTAACCGTGGTCCATGTACTGTCGCTCAACGCGTAGTTATACATGAAATACTGACCGTAATCGTTGGTCCAGTAGTTTTTGCTGATGCCCACATAGGGGCGGTACTGTTCCGGCGTACCCTTCACATCAAAGGAGATCTGATAGCTGCCCGGAGTCAGCTGCATTGCCTGATAAGTTCTGGCATCGCCGGAGGCGGTCTTTTGGGCAGGCAGTGTCAAAACGCCATCTGCAATGGTGGCAGCAGGCGCAATGCCGTTGCTGGCCCAGCCGGTGCTCCCCTGGCTAAAATTGCCATTGGTGAGCAGATTATTTCCGGACTCGGCAGCGGCCTCCACTTGAATATGCAGATCACCGGTGACGGCGGCAATGCAGATCTTGCCGCTGTTGGGATCATAAGCCCCCGTCACTTCTGTGCCGCCCATGGTCACGGTTACTTTGGAAATCTCATAACCTGCGGCGGGAGTAACGGTATTTTCATAGCTCTGCCCCTGGGCAACGGTTGCGATCTCTGCACTCAAGGCTGCATTGCTCAGCTGGGCAGAAACTTTCATCAGCTTATAAACCGCAAAATTATCCAGGAACATTTCCGTAAGGGGCGCATAGCTGCTGCTGTTCCAAACGGTCACATACACAGGCGCAAGACCGTCTGCGCCTGCAGCACTGTCCGGCACAGTAAAGGTCTCTGTAACAGTGGTCCATGCGGTTTCACTCAGAGGGTAGTTGTACATAAAGTACTGACCGTAATCATTGGTCCAGTAGTTTTTGCTGATGCCCACATAGGGGCGGTACTTATCCGGCGTACCCTTCACATCAAAGGAGATTTGATAGCTGCCCGGAGCCAGCTGCATGGCTTGATAGGTTCTGGCGTCGCCAGAGGCAGTCTTTTGGGCAGGTAGTGTCAAAACGCCGTCAGCAATGGTGGCAGCAGGCGCAATGCCGTTATTGGCCCAACCGGTATTTCCCTGGTCAAAGCTGCCGTTAGTGAGCAAATTATAATCATCTGCCGCACGAATGGGCAGTGCAATACCGGGGGCCACACTCACCAGCATCACTGCCACGAGGAGAATGCTTAATGCTTTTTTCAGTTTCATATAAAGCCCTCCTCTTTATCTCATTTCAAATATCTCAAGATCATCGAGATAGAATGCGGTGTTTTGAGGATTCTTGGCATCATAAGCCCGGTTATTCTGCAGGCAAATGATCACCCTGCCGCTGGCAGGCGCGGTGAAGGTCAAAGAGCCCTGCAGCCATTGGCTGTTCTTAACCGCGGCCTTCAGTTCCTCACCCTCCAAGCCGTCATAATCCTTCAGAAGCTCATCCCGAACCTCCGCCGGAAGCTGCTGGCCAGGCTGGGTCCACACCAGGTTCAAGGTGGGAGTCTCCGCATCACGAACTGTGAAGGAGAAGCCGCCATGAGCGATCAGCTTATACCAATAGGTCAAAGTGTAGGAGGTGTTGGGCTGCAGTTCCAGGTTATAGGTCCAGCAGGACATGGTGCCCGCGTCGGACCAAATGCCGTAATCACCCGCATCCTCAAACAGATTCACATAGAAGCAATGGTCGCCGGTTCTTGCCATTTCGGGGTCGTTAAGAAGCACGCCCACATGGTTGCCATAGGTCAGCCGCTCATACCAGCCGCTGGAATTGGCAACATCCCCCATGGTATCCGCATGACCCTCCAGCAGTGTGCCCTGCTCAAAACCGCCATCGTAATTACCCTGGGCATCCACAAACACATTCACCGGTAGGAACACAGAATTGGCATTGCCCATATCCGATACAGACTTCTGCCCATCGCCGTCCACACCGGTCACACGGTAGTGATACACGGTGTTTTCCTCACGGGTGGTATCTTCATAGGAGATCAAACCGTTGTCCATCATGTAGACATTCACATCGATATCATCTGCAATGGTGGTCCAGGTTTTGCCGCCGTCTGCGGTGCGCTCCAGAATATAATACTCTGCGCCACGGGCAGCCACCCAATAGTTCACTGCAGAATCGTGGTTATAGAGCAAAGCGGGCTTGTCCATGGTGTCCTTAATGCCCCGGTGCTCATTCTTCAGATCCCGGATCTTATAGGTCAGCATGGGAACGAAGGTGCACATATCCTCATATTTATCCGAGGAATCCTGGGTGCGGAAGAAGCTATAGCCCACATCGCCGCTGGCATAATAGAAGAAATAAAAAGAACCCAGATAGCCATTGTGGAAGTAATAATCCAGCAGATCTGCCAAATACAGACCCCGGGTGGCTTCATCGGCCCGGCGAACCTCCGCTGCATCGAAGTGAATATTAAACTCACCAATATATGCAGGGCGGGTCATAAAACGGTCTTCCATGATCAGTTCGTCGGAAACCTTCTTGCCATAATAGTTATAGCCCAGAATGTCCACATCCAGGTCGTTATACTTAAAGGAATTGCAAGGCCATGCCACATCCTCAACAGTTGTGGGAACATGGGGCATAACTGCCTTGGATGCCGCATGCATATCGTTAAGCAAGGACGCATAATCCTCCCAAGCTACGGCAAAACGGTTGCCATAGCTCTGATTGGCATAGGCAGGATCATTGATCATCTGCGTACCATTCTCCACCGCCAGGTTGATCATGGTGACCACATCCTGGTACTCTGCCAGGATGTGCAGGGTCTGCCCCAAAGCGTCAATATAAGCCTTCCGCATTTGTTCATCATGATAAAAACGGAAATACTTAAACCAAATCTGCTCAGGTGTCAAGCCATTGGCGCCCTCGTTAAAATTGGTGGCCGTGCCAGGATTCAGCAGACTGGGAACAATGTTCATATTGGTCTTCCGGCAGCTTTCCAGCAGCGAACGCAGATTCGTAACAAAGCTCTCGTTCAAACCGGTGATCT
Organism: Faecousia sp.; assembly: GCA_045591335.1. Taxonomy (GTDB): domain Bacteria; phylum Bacillota; class Clostridia; order Oscillospirales; family Oscillospiraceae; genus Faecousia. The sequence goes on along the minus strand of JAZNSR010000129.1, from coordinate 8,124 downwards.
TGCCGTCGGCATCAAAGGTAAAGCCGCCAAGGTCCTTATGGATCCAAACATTCACGCTGTTATAGCCCAGCGCCTTCATGTTGTATAACCGGCGCTCCACCTGCCCCTGCAAATACGCAGGCGGCGCAGAGATGATCTCATTATCGCCTAAAACAGTCTGCTTCTGGCTGTATGTGCCATACCAGTTATCGTCGATGCCAAAAACATAGCCGTCCTCAGCCATCAGCCGGTCAAACTCACAGTCGTAGGTTTTTCCGTTATAAGTGAAAACAAAGTTGCCATTGCCATCCACCGTGGTGCCATGGGCATAGGTCACGGCGGTATGATCGCCGGCTGCATCTGCCCCAGGTGCTTCCGTGGGCTGAACCTCCACGGGCGCACAACCAAGGGTTGCAATAATCAACAAAACGCTGATAACGCAAAGGAGCATTCTTTTGGTAAATCTCATGTTGATTCTCCTTTTTTAGGAAAGCAAAGGCAAGCTTACACTTGCCTCTGCTGTTACGGATATTAGCCAAATTCCTTATAGATCTTCTCCAGGTTGTTTTCAACCACTGTGCTCCAGGAATCCAGGGCGCTGTCCACATTACCTGCGCCGGTATTGGCAACATTGCTGTTGTAGTGGTTATACCAGCTGTAGTCGCCGCCAAACTCAATCACGCCCATGCTCAGCAGCGGAGACAACGGCATCTGGGAAACCTCCGCCATAAAGGAAGCAACGGAATCGTTCAGCCAAATGGGCTCCTGCTCATTATTAAAGGCAGGATTCATCCACCAGTGCATAACATACTTTGCTGCCTTCAGGTCACCGGAGCCAACGGCATAGCCCCACTGCTGAATAGAAGCGGGAACTGTGGTCTCTGCGCCCTTGGGAGAAGGCAGGGGCGCATAACCCAGCGTAAAGGGCAGGTCGCCATAGCGTTCGCCGTGCTGCAGAGCCCAACTGTCATTGACATACATAACCGCGTCACCGGCAATGAAGCCGGCGCTGTTCAGGCCCTGATCCAAGATCTTGTACTGGCCGTTCAGCTTCAGATTGTTCAGCCAGCGGTAAGCATCCCGCAGCTCAGAGCTGGCAGCGTTGTTCACCAGCTTGCCATTATCCATGACCACGCAATCCTCGCCGGCAGTCAAAGACAGCAGATAGCCGTGATACTCACAGGTCAGCGCCTGGATGCCGGACTTGCTCTGGATATTTTGCGCCATCTCTACGAAGGTCTCCCAGTTCCAGTCGCCCTCACGCCACATGGTGTAAGGGTCTGTAACGCCGTACTGGTCAAAAATATCCTGGTTGTACAGCAGCACACCATAATTGGTCTTGGTGGATTTATAGGCCACATAGCCATAATTCTCTCCATCCCAGGCCAGCATATTCATGGTGTCCAGATCGTAAACGGCAGGATCCACAGCCATATCCTCCGCTGTCAGAGGCAGGAAGTAATTCTGCAAAATAGATAAAGGATAGTGGGCAGGACGGATGCAGGCGATCTCGGGAGCATTGCCGGCAGCCTTCATAGATGCCAGCTTGTTCAGATAATTCTCATCGTCCGCATAAACGAATTTCACCTGAATCCCGGTTGCATCCTCAAATCGCTTCATCTTAGCCTCCTGAGAAGCCAGGGGCTTATACCATACCAAAATCTCCACCTTGGAGCCGGACAGCTCTTCGGGAACAGAATCCAGGAACTTCTGCTGCTCCTCGGAATTTCCTGCAGTGCCGGAATTGCCGCCTTCGCCGTCTGTGCCCTGGCCATTGCCGCCGGGGATCACCACAACGCTGTCGTCATCGGTGCCCGCAGTTGCCCCATTGCCGGAGTTATTCTGATCTCCGGTATTGTACAGGTCCTCTTCCGATGTTCCGCCGCAAGCTGCCAGAGCACTTACCATCGCCAGACACAACAAAACTGCCAGTACCTTACGCCACAGGTTCTCATGTTTTTTCATTGAAATCTTTCCTTTCTTAAATAAGCTGAATCGTGCATATTGGGTAACCGGTCGGGCCATATTTTCATACTGCTCATACCTCTGTTTATACTCACAAAAAGATGCACAAATACTTTTCATCGTCATTTTACTATCAATCGTATCTGTTGTATTTGTATTATCTTTTCACAATTTTGCACATTCTTCTTCTCTCTTTCCATTTCGCACAACATCACTCTGCCATTTTTGTGCACTATCACCACACCCCTTGACATTTGCACTTTTCTATTATAAAATTCTCCACACAACAGCAATATGCGTTTTGTATTTGTATTTTCTTCCAAAACAGGAGATGATTGCATTGTACTTCGCCTCCACTTCCTTAAAAACCACCCATGTGGGCAAATGCGCCCGGCACACACTTGGAAAATATTACTATATCGGCTGCTTTTTAGTACCCTTCTTTTACGAGGACGAAAACGGCATTATGCGGATGGGACAGGCCGAGCAATTGCGGATCGTTCCTCCGGGAAATATCATCTACCATGGCGCTCTTGCCGATAACCTCCCCTTTTCCGATACCTACATCTATGTGGGCGGCGAGGATGTCAGCCGCATTCTGGAACGGTGGCCTCTGCCCTTCAACCATCCCTTCACTATCAAAAAGCCCCATATTCTGCGCGATTATATTGAACGCTTGCTGAATGAGCGCAATCAAAAGCTGCCCGGCTATGAGGACAAAATCCACCATATCCTCTGCGAAATGTTCATTGACCTGCACCGCTCTTATATCCAAACCAGCGGCAAAAGCAAGCAGATCGAGCAGATTGAAGCCACGCACATGAAAATGATCCAAAACATCACCCACGACTGGACTCTGCGGGAGTTATCGGACTTGGCCGGATATTCCAGCAGCCGCTTTTCCTCCCTTTATTGGGAGCGGTTTGGAGAATCTCCCATTGAGCAGCTGATTTCCGTGCGCATTCAGGCTGCAAAGGATATGCTCAAAAGCAGTAATAAATCCATTACAGAAATTGCCGAGGACACCGGATTCTCCAGCATTCATTATTTTTCCAGAAGATTCAAGCTATCCACCGGCATGACCCCCACGGAATATATTAAAAAATACCGCCCGGACACCTGAGCGGCAGCAATTGAAAGGAAATATATGGATACTTTTAAAATTGGCCTTAATCTGACCATACGCTACATTGGCAGCATTGTCATGTGCTTTTTGATCTTCCTTTCCTTTATGGCCATCTTTACGCTGCCTTTAACCGAGGCCATCGGCTATGACGCATATATCACCGACAAAGCAACGAACCGCAGTGAAAAGGTGTATACCCATTACTACGCAAAGGGCGAGGACACACAAAAAGCCCAATACGAAGCCCAGGGGCTCACCGTACGCACAGCCGAGCTTCGCTCGGAATTAAGCGGCTTTGGCGCAGTGCTGGTTTTTGCCGCAGCACAGCTTTTAAGCCTCTGCCTGTTTATTGCACTGGTTCCCAGCCGTTTATACCGTCTTGGCGCCCAGGATGCAGAAGCCCACACAGCGCAAAATATAGGGCGTTGGCTAATGCCCGCCCTTTTCCCTGCGGCAATCAGTTTAGCCGGCTATCTTCTGCTGGTGCTCAATAAGCTGCATATCGTCGGCAATTCCGGTCTGTCCCTTTACCGCTATACCAATTACCATCTGTTCGGCTTCCTGCGGCTGCTGCTTGGAACAGGAAATGACTGCGCGCAGATCGGCTGGACTGCCATTCTCCTTGCCATTTCCCCTGTGGTTCTGACAATCCTGCTTTGCGGGCTTCTGTATCAATTGGGCTACCGCAACATCCACCCGCTCCATGCCCTGAAAAACAAAATCAAGTATAAGAGGAATGTATAATGGCTGAAAACACCACCAAGCAGAAAACACCCTTTTTTCGATTCTTTGAGCTATGGTTTCAGAATTTCTGGATGCTTGTATCCATCGGTTTCGTCTATTCCGTCATCAGCGTCCTGCTGCTCCCTCAAGGCCTGGCACAGGCGGGCATGACCAATGTGGCGAGAAATCTGGCCCGGAATCGGCACTCCTTTGGAATCAGCGACTTTTTTGATACCATCAAAGCAAACTGGAAGCAAGCCTTGCTGGTTGGCATCCTCAATCTTATGGTGAACGCACTGCTTATTTACGGTCTGATTTTTTACTATAATGCCCAAGGGCTTTTTGCGGATATCATCCTGGGCTTTCTGCTTATCTGCTTCGTTGTTTTCTCTTTCATGCGTTACTATATCTGGACCATGATCATCACCTTTCACTTACCCACAACCAAAATCTACAAAAACAGCTTTTTGCTGGCATTTGTGAATTTTAAGAAAAACTTATTTGTTGGCGTTGTGGAGCTGGCGCTGTATGCCGCTATGGTCATGGCTGTGGTGTGGATCCCCCACTTTTTGGTGCTGTTTTTGGCAACTCTGTTTGCGGTTTTTATCCTTCCCGGCTTTCTCCATCTGTTCATTCAATTCAATTGCTTCCCCGCCATTCAAAAGTACATGATAGACCCCTACTATGAAACCCATCCGGACGAAGACATCCAGCTGCGCAGCAGTCTGTCCATGGACACCAACGGGCAAACCGAAAAGCAAGAACCCGTTTTCCGGGACGAATCTGAAGAATCATAACGCCGCAACCGCGCAAACTTCTGGCCCCCAAACGCCATAAATCCATATTCCAATCAAAAAGCTGACTTGCAAATAAGCAAGCCAGCTTTTTATTATTTCCACTTTTCCATCAGATTCCGAATCTGAGAGGCAAGTTTTGCATTGTCCTTATTGGTGCGGCCTTTGCAGGTTTTGACAAAGGCGAGGAGCGCCTCTGCGGCTGCAAGGAGTTCTCCATAAACCGCACGGGCTCTGGCAGAGCCCTTTGTCATCTCCTCACGGCGGATGGGTTTAGAATCTGCAAACACGGTCATTCTGCCAGTTATCAAATCATATTCTGCACCACTGTAGGGTGCTTCCGCATAGTAGCCCATCTGAGTCAGCAGCTTTTGGAAAACCATACAGGCTGCGTCATCACCATGATTGACAAACACCATCTGAGGCTTTTCCTGAAACCCTGCAAGCCATCTAAGAAGTCCTGCCTGATCTGCGTGACCGCTGGTGCCGTGGAGCGCGGCAATCTCCGCATTGACGGTAATATCCTCACCGAACAGCCGGACATATCGCGCGCCGTCCTGGAGCTTTCTGCCAAGAGAGCCCTCCGCCTGATAACCGACGAAAAGGACAGTGTTTTCTTCTCCCCAAAGGTTGTGTTTGAGGTGGTGGCGAATACGGCCTGCCTCACACATACCGCTGGCAGAAAGGATCACCTTGGGCCGTTTGTCAAAATTGAGCTGCTTAGATTCATCACTTGTTACAGACAGGCAAATATCATGAAACCAAATTGGATTAATGCCTTGTCTGACCAATGCAGCGGTTTCTTCATCGAAGCAGCTTTGATCACATTGCAGGAAGATACCGGTGGCTTCCACAGCCAGAGGACTATCCACATACACCGGAAATCCGTCATGCCCCTTAACCATACCTTCCTGCTTGATCTGCCGGATAGCGTAGAGCATTTCCTGCGTCCTTCCCACCGCAAAGGAGGGGATCACCACATTGCCGCCCCGGTCAAAGGTCCGCTGCAGCACATCCGCAAGCTCACCGACGGTATTGCCGGGCTTTTCGTGGAGGCGGTTGCCATAGGTGGATTCCAGCACAAGATAGTCCGTTTCCTCCACCGGCAGAGGATCTTTAATCAGCGGTTGATCAGTATTGCCTACATCTCCGCTGAATACGATTTTCTTTGTAACACCGTCCTCAGTCAGCCACAGTTCAATGCAGGCAGAGCCCAGCAGATGTCCCACATCCGAAAACCGGACAAGAATTCCTTCCTCTGCCTGAATCACCTGACCGTATTCACAGGGGCGAAAACGGGAGATCGCGCCGATAGCATCTGCCAGGGTATAGACCGGAATAACCGGATCATCACCGGCCCGCTGTGCCTTCCGGTTCTGCCACTCAGCTTCCGATTCCTGAATATGGGCGGAGTCCCGCAGCATAATGTTGCACAGGTCGCAGGTGGAAGCTGTTGCGTAAATACTGCCCCGGAACCCGTCCTTATATAACTTCGGCAACATGCCGGAATGGTCAATATGGGCGTGAGTCAGAAACACCGCTTCAATGGTATTCGCAGGCACAGGGATCGGCACATTTTCAAACACATCGATTCCCTGCTCCATTCCACAGTCCACTAAGTATTTCTTCCCGCACACTTCCAGAAGTGTGCAACTTCCTGTTACCTCATGGGTCGCTCCGATAAATTGAATTTTCATAGCATAGCCCCCTTGCTGTTGAAGCGTATATATTACTCCTTAGGTTCAATTCCTTGCTTTTCTGCCAGATAAGCAATCACACCACGGCGGGTCAAAATGCCACAGAGTGTATCTCTGCTGTCCACGATGGGAACAAAGTTTTGGTTTAAGGCTGCGCTGACAACCTCGTTCTCATTTGCGTCAATGCTAATAGGCGGGCAGAAATCCCGGCGAACAAGCTCTCTGACTCTATGGTTCTCCATATCCATTTTATTCAGCGAACCGGTATGAAGTACATGACGGAGAAAGTCACCCTCGCTGACCGTTCCAATATAGTGTTGCTCCGCATCCAGAACAGGAATAGCGGTATAACCGTTTCGTGTCATGATCTCCCAGCCTTGCCGGACAGTCTGTTTTTCGTTGAGAAAGACCGTACATGCTCTTGGAATCATAATCTTTGCAATATTCATAAACTTTCACTCCTTGCAGCTTTATTTTACCATAACGATCGGTCCAGAATGGAGATAAAATGTAAATTCTTAGCGCAAAACGCAGGAGCCATTATAAAAAGGCCGCCTGCGTCTTACTATTATTCCGATTTCAACATCCGGTAGCCGATACCGATGTGGGTTTGGATATACTGGGTCTGAGCATCCTTTTCCAGCTTCTTGCGCAAGGTTGCCATGTGCACCCGCAAAGATGCCATATCGCTGTCCCAGGAGCTGCCCCAAATTTTATTGGTCAGATAGGTATGGGTCAGCACCTTTCCGGCATCCTTTGCAAGCAGGCACAGCAGCTTATACTCTGTGGGCGTCAGCTTCAGCTCCTCACCGTTTAAGGACGCACAGCCTGCGGCATAATCCACCGTCAATTTACCGTTGCGGAACACAGAATCACCGGGCTTGCTCTCAATTGTTGCAATTCGGCGTTGCGCGACCCGGAGCCGAGCCAGCAGTTCTGTCACAGAAAAAGGCTTGGTTAGATAATCGTCAGCACCCGCATCCAAAGCAGCAACCTTATCCCCATCCTCACTCCGGGCAGAAATTACGATAATGGGAATCTGAGACCAGGAACGGATGCGATTAATTACCTCCACACCGTCCAGATCCGGCAGACCAAGATCCAAAAACACGATATCCGGCTGCTGGGTTGTTGCTGCGGCAATGGCGGCTTCACCGGTGGGGGCTGTTATGTAGGCATAATTATTGGATTTTAAGGTAGTGGTGATCAGATTACGGACAGTGGGATCGTCCTCCACCACTAAGATTTTAGGATTATTCATGGACTTCCACCTCCCCGGATGGAATGGTAAATGTAAAGATTGTACCGGCAGGTGCGTTATCCGACACCGTGATCTCACCGCCGTGGGCAGTGATAATGGACTTGCAAAGGCTGAGGCCCAACCCCAGGCTTCTGCGGCAATCAGCAATGGGATTGCTGCCGCTATAAAACATTTGGAAAACCTTTTCCTTTTCATCGTCCGGAATACCGGCACCGTTATCAGCAACAGAGATCTCGGTATGCTGCTCGTTCTGCTTTGTGGTGATGGTAATGTGTGAGCCTGCAGGTGTATACTTAATGGCATTGTCCACCAAATTGACAATGACCTGAATAATCAGCCGGGCATCACACCTGGCAAGAATCAGTTCATTTTCGTGATACACGGTAACGGTATGCTCTGTCTGCTTTCTACCGATGTGCTGCAAAGCCTCCGTAACGATCTCCTCTACCAGGTGAGGCTGCTTTTGCAGCCGCATCCTGCCTTCTTCGATCTTGGTGACCGCCAGCAAATTCTCCACTAAATTGGTCAGCCATGCGGAATCGTCATAGATATCTCCGCACATCTGCCGAATGGTATCGT
>JAZNSR010000128.1:0-10125 GCA_045591335.1 Faecousia sp. | reverse complement strand
GTCGCCAATACGCAGAAGGTTGTCTTCTGTGTGGGCAAGCTTACGCTCCGTCTCCTCTTTGCGGTGACGGTATTTGGAAATACCGGCTGCTTCTTCAAAAATCTCACGGCGGTCTGCGCTCTTAAGTGACAAAATCTCATCGATTCTGCCCTGACCGATATTGGAATAACCCTCACGACCCAAGCCGGTGTCCATGAACATCTCATGGATATCACGCAAACGGGCGGACTGACGGTTGATATAATACTCACTGTCACCGCTGCGGTAATAACGGCGGGTGATCATAACCTCATCAGAATCATAAGGCAAGGCTCTGTCGGCATTGTCCAGGGTCAGCGTGGCCTCTGCAAAGCCAACGGCTGCGCGCTTCTGGGTGCCGCCAAAGATCACATCCTCCATTTTCGCACCACGGAGGGTCTTGGTGCTTTGCTCGCCCATAACCCACAAAATGGCATCGGAAATATTGGATTTACCGGAACCGTTGGGGCCCACGATGGCAGTGATATCATCGCCAAAGCGGATCAGCGTTTTATCCGGAAAGGACTTAAAGCCCTGCACTTCCAAAGATTTTAAATACACAGTTTTTACCTCTTGTTTCTATGTTCTCCCCAGGCAGATTCACAAATCTACCCCAGCATAAAATAATTCAGTTTATTATACCTAAAAACCGCCAAAAAAGCAAGAAATAGTTTTGCGTTTTCTGCGCAAAAACAGTGTGCCGTCCAGGGGCAATTGCTCCCGGACGGCACACTGTTTCATTATGTGAGAAAAACGATCAGAAAAGCGACATAAGTGCCTGCGTATAACCCTCGCAGGTGATACCACTGGCAGCATCCACAGTCACAGAACACCGGGCCAAAGCATTTTCCAATTTTTCCGCAGCGGCGGTCTGCAGAATGTGCCGCAGCAGCATAGCGGTTGCCTGCAAAATGCTCCGGGGATCCGCATACTGCCCCAGACCTTCTTCAATCAGTCGGGGTGCAGAACCATGGATCGCCTCAAACATGGCATAGCGGTCGCCCACATTGGCACTGCCCGCAGTGCCCACGCCGCCCTGCAGCTGAGCTGCTTCATCGGTGATAATATCGCCATACAGGTTAGGCAGCAGCACCACCTGGAACTGGCTGCGCAAAGCAGGATTCACCAAATTGGCGGTCATAATATCAATATACCAATCATCCACGGTGATCTCCGGATAATCCCGGGCAACCTCGTGGCAGATAGCAGTAAACTTACCGTCAGTCTTTTTCATAATATTGGCCTTGGTCACAATGGAAAGGCGGGTCTTACCGTTATTCCTGGCATATTCAAAGGCCGCCTTTGCGATCCGGCGGGTACCCACATCGGTGGTGACCTTAAAGTCCATAGCCAAACCCGGAAGCTCCACGCCCCGGCTGCCCAGCACATACTCACCCTCGGTGTTTTCCCGGAAGAAGATCCAGTCGATGTTTTCCTCGGGGATCTTAACGGGACGGGTGTTGGCATACAGATCCAATTCCCGGCGCAGGGTCACATTAGCGCTTTCCATATTGCCGCCCATGGGGGTGGTGGTGGGGCCTTTGAGGAGCACATCGCAGGACTTGATCTGCTCCAGCACCTCAGCAGGAACAGACTTTCCCAAAGCCATTCTGTTTTCAATGGTCAAGCCATCAATACGCTTTAGCTGCACCTTGCCGCTGCTGATCTGCTCTGCCAGCAACTTTTCCAGCACCTTTACCGCCAGGGCCATAATAATAGGGCCTATGCCGTCACCGTCAATAATACCGACGACCACCGTTTCCTTTGTGGAAAAATCCGTTTTTTCCGTTTTCATATTGGCCGCTCTGTCCAGCTGCTGGAGCAAAAGCTCTCGAAACTGCTGGCAAGCTTGATCCACTGTGCTCATACGCCGCCCTCCCTGGTATAGCTTAACAGGCCGCCCTGGCGCAGGATCTTCTGCTGCCGGGTGGAAAAATTGCAGCAAACGGCAAATTCACTGCCATCTGTAAGATTCTTTACTTTGATGCTGCCCGTTTGAATACCGGAGAACAGATCCTTCAGCACCAATTCATCCATCTGACTGACCTTTTCATAATCTTCTGCATTGGCAAAGGTCAAAGGCAGGATACCTGCATTGATCAGATTTGCCGCATGGATCCGGGCAAAGCTTTTGGCGATCACGCAGCGAACGCCCAAATACATAGGCACCAAAGCCGCATGCTCGCGGGAAGATCCCTGACCGTAGTTGTTGCCGCCGATAATAATGCCATTGCCGGAAGCCAATGCCCGCTTGGAGAATTCCGGATCGCAGACCTCAAAGCAGAATTCGGAAAGCTTGGGAATATTGGAGCGGTAAGGCAGGATCTTCGCGCCGGCAGGCATAATATGGTCGGTGGTGATATCATCGCCCACCTTCAAAACTGCCTTTGCCTGCAGCACATTCTCCATGGGCTTGCTCTTGGGGAATTCCTTGATGTTAGGGCCTCTGACAACCTGAGCATCCTTGGCCTGCTCCGGAGCAAGCGGCTCCAGGACAGCGGAATCATCAATCACAAACTGCTGAGGCAGCTTTACAGGGGCAATCTCCATACCGGTAGGATCGGTGATGTAGCCGGTCAATGCGGAAGCTACGGCGGTCTCCGGGGATACCAGATAGACCTGGGCATCCTTGGTGCCGCTTCTTCCCAGGAAGTTACGGTTAAAGGTACGCAGGCTCACACCGCCGGAATTGGGAGAAAAGCCCATGCCGATACAAGGGCCGCAGGCACATTCCAAAAGTCTTGCGCCGGAGGCCAAAATATCCGTCAGCGCACCGCAATCAGCCAGCATGGTGAGAACCTGCCGTGAGCCGGGAGAAACAGACAAGCTGACGCCGGGGGCAACCGTTTTGCCCTTGAGCATGGCAGCCACCTTCAAAAGATCCTGCAAAGAAGAATTGGTGCAGGAGCCAATACACACCTGGTCCACCTTCACATGGGCAAGGGTATCCACACACACCACATTATCCGGACTGTGAGGACAGGCGATCATGGGCTTGAGCTTGCTCAAATCGATCTCAATGACCCGGTCATAGCGGGCATCAGGATCCGCCTGCAAGGGAATATAATCCCCTTCTCTGCCCTGAGCCTTCAAAAAGGCGCGGGTATTTTCATCCGAGGGGAAAACGGAAGTGGTTGCGCCCAGCTCTGCGCCCATATTGGTGATGGTGGCACGCTCCGGCACGCTCAGGGTCTCTACACCGGGACCACCCCACTCCATAACCACGCCCACACCGCCTTTTACGGACAAGATCCGCAAAAGCTCCAGCGCCACATCCTTGGCGCTAACGCCGGGGCGCAATGCGCCGATCAGATGAATGCCGTAGACCTTGGGCATGGTGATATGATATGCGCCGCCGCCCATAGCCACCGCCACATCCATACCGCCTGCGCCAATAGCCAGCATGCCCAAGCCGCCGCAGGTAGGCGTATGGCTGTCAGATCCCAGCAGGGTCTTGCCGGGTTTGCCGAACCGCTCCAAATGCAGCTGATGGCAAATACCATTGCCAGGACGGGAAAACCGCACACCGTATTTGGCGGCAACGGTCTGCAAATACCGGTGATCATCCGCGTTTTCAAAGCCGCATTGCAGGGTGTTATGGTCCACATAAGCAACGCTCAGCTCGGTTTTTACTCTGGGAATATCCATGGTTTCAAATTCCAGATATGCCATAGTGCCCGTAGCGTCCTGGGTCAAAGTCTGATCGATCCGGATGGCTACAGACTGACCGGGCAGCATGGTGCCATCCACCAAATGGGACGCAATCAGTTTTTCTGTAATCGTCTTACCCATTGTAACCAAACCTCCCAATCATGTACTGCTTGGCAGTTTCAATATGCGCTGTGATTAATTCCTGGGCAAGCTGTGCATTTCCCTGCATCATGGCGTCATAAATCTTTTTATGCTCCCCAATGGAGGCAGCCAGCCGCTTGCCATCATCATTGGACAATCTTCTGTACCGCTGGGTTTTTTTATGCAAGGGCCGCAGAGTATCGCAAAATACGCTGCTGCCGGATAGCTCAAAAATAGCATCATGGAATTGATCATCCATTTCCCGCAGGCGCCCCAGATCCATTTTTTGATAATAGAAATCCTGCAATTCGTTGATACGGCTGAGCTTCTCAATACCCTCCTGGGTCAAATTCCGGGTTGCGTAAGCCGCTGCAATTCCCTCAATGCGCTGGCGGATCTCCATGATATCCACCAGATCCTCCACCGTAATACCCAGCACCACAGAGCCCTTGCCGGAATCCTTAATCAGTCTTTCCTGCTCCAGGCGGCGCAAAGCCTCCCGAATAGGGGTGCGGCTGACGCCCAGCTGTTCCACTAATTTCAGCTCCGTGAGGATCTCGCCCCGGGGATATACGCCGATAATAATATCATTTTCCAGCTTTTCAAACACCTGGTCTGCCAGGGATACTGTTTTAAATACAGACATAATCAATCCTCCTGAAATCTGCCGGGGGCAAGCTCTTCGATCTTCTCCAGGATCTCCTTGTGGGAGATCATGGTTTGACGGTCATTTTCATACTGATCATCCACCCATGCCTTCAATGCCTGGATCAACGGATCGTTTTTCGCCAAAGCGGCTTCGCCGGTCAGGTGGAAATGCTGGTTGACCCAATAGGCAATTCCTGCCAGGCCGGAGGTTTTGGTAATCTCAACAGTGGCGGGCCGGTTCAGCAGCTTGTTGGTATCGAAGATGGTGTAGATCTCCGCGTCTTTCATAAGTCCGTCCGCATGGATTCCCGCACGGGTGGAATTGAAGCTGTCACCCACAAAGGGGGTCATGGGCGGAATATGATAGCCCATATCCTTTTGGAAATACTCTGCGATCTCCGTAATTACCGTGGGATCCATGCCGTCCATAGAGCCACGCAAGGAAGCATACTCAAAAACCATGGCTTCCAGCGGGATATTGCCGGTTCTCTCGCCGATGCCCAGCAGGGAGCAGTTTACAGCGCAAGCGCCATACAGCCACGCAGTGGACGCATTGGCAACCGCTTTATAAAAATCGTTATGTCCATGCCATTCCAGGCATTCGCTGGGCACATCCGCATAATGCTGCAGACCGTAAACAATACCGGCGACAGATCTGGGAAGTGCAGCTTCTGTATAGGGCACGCCATAGCCCATGGTATCGCAGGCGCGGATCTTAACGGGGATCCCCGCCTCCCGGGAAAGGCTTTGCAGCTCATTGACGAAGGGCACCACAAAGCCGTAAAAATCCGCCCGGGTAATATCCTCCAAATGGCATCTGGGAACAATACCCTCATTAAAAGCGTCTTTAATAACGGACAAATAATGCTCCAAAACCTGGGAACGGGTCATTTTCATTTTCTTGAAAATATGATAATCGCTGCAGCTGACCAAAATACCGGTCTCTTTAATGCCCAATTCGCGCACCAGGTGGAAATCCTCCTTGCTGGCACGGATCCAGCTGGTGATCTGAGGGAATTTCAAATCCAGCTCCATGCACTTTTCCAGAGCCTGTCGGTCCTTTTTGCTATAAATAAAGAATTCGGTCTGCCGAATAATGCCGTAAGGCCCACCCAGCTTATTCAAATATTTATAGATATTTACGATCTGATCCACACTATAGGGCTCCACGGACTGCTGACCGTCACGCAGAGAAGTATCGGTGATCCAAATTTCCTCCGGCATGTTAATAGGAACACGGCGGTGGTTAAACGCAACCTTCGGCACGCTGCCATAAGAATAAATATCCCGCTGCAAATTGGGTTCTTCCACATCCTGCAGGGAGTATTTATAGGATTTTTTCTCCAGCAAATTTGTCTTGTTGGAAATCTCAAGCATAGGTATACCCCTCTCTCAAATTGTTTAATTGTATACAATTATACACCTTAGTTGTATATTGTCAACACCTAAAGTAAAAATATATTCACCCGCAAACAAACCCGCTGCCAACCGTTAAAAAGAAACGGTTGGCAGCCTATGATGTTTTTAATACTTAAGCCAAAATAGCACGGTCGTTGGTAAATTCATTGCCGCTGGCTTTGGCAAAAAGCTCCAGCAGGTCCGATACCTGCAGCTGCTTTTTCTCCTCGCCCTCCACATCGACCACTACCCTGCCCTCATGCATCATGATCAGCCGGTTGCCATGCTCAATGGCATCGCGCATATTATGGGTCACCATAACGGTGGTCAATTGGTTTTCTGTGACGATCTGATCTGTGATCTCCAAAACCTTGGCCGCGGTTTTGGGGTCCAGCGCAGCTGTGTGCTCGTCCAAAAGCAGCAGCTTGGGCCGCTTCAAGGTTGCCATCAGCAGGGTCACTGCCTGCCGCTGACCGCCGGAAAGCAAACCTACCTTAGAGGAAAGCCGGTCCTCCAGGCCCAAATCCAAGGTTGCAAGCAATTCTTTATACTGCTGACGCTCGGCCTTACGCACACCCCAAATCAATTTGCGTTTCGTGCCACGGCGGGCAGCGATGGCCAGGTTCTCCGCAATCTCCATATCCGGTGCTGTGCCCTTCATAGGATCCTGAAACACACGGCCCAAATACTTTGCCCGCTTATGCTCCGGCATATTGGTCACATCCACGCCGTCGATCTCAATGGTGCCACAGTCCGGCTTCCACACGCCAGCAATGGCGTTGAACAAAGTGGATTTGCCTGCACCGTTACCACCGATAACCGTGACAAAATCGCCGTCACGCAATTCCAGATCCAAGCCGTTCAGCGCAACCTTTTCATTGACCGTTCCGGCATTGAAGGTTTTTTGCAGGTTGGTGATTTTAAGCATTGCCGCCACCTCCTGCGCTCAGCTTTGTTTTTTTCTTTTTGCTGAAATACTCACCCTTTAAATAAGGCACTGCCAGGAAAATGGCAACAATGATGGCAGAAAGCATCTTTAGATAATCGGTGTTCAATCCCATGAGGATCACCAGATTATATACCACAAAGTAAACAATACCACCGCCTACCACGCCAATCAAGCTAACCACAAAATTGGGCTTAATCTTCATGGAAACAGAAAGGCCGATAAAGATGGCTGCCAGACCAATCACAATGGCGCCACGGCCGTCGGTCAGACTCACAGAGCCTTTATACTGGGTGTACAGCGCACCTGCCAGGGCAACAATGGCATTGGCAATGGCCAGACCCAGCACCTTATTGAACTTTACATTCACGCCCTGGGCACGGCTCATGTCCGGATTATCACCGGTGGATTTCAAAGTCAAACCCACCTCTGTGTAGAAAAACAGCCACAAACCCACAATGGTCACCGCCACGAACAAAATGCCCATAATAATGGCAGTGGTGTTATTGCTCATGTGCAGCAGCAGCTGATCCTTATGGCTATACACAGACAAAAGGGAGTTGCCGCCCAATATGGCAAGGTTTACGGAGTAGAGCATCAGCTGAGTCAGAATACCCGCCAAAATAGCAGGAATGCCCAAGGCTGTATGTAACAGTCCCGTAACCACGCCGGTCATAGCGCCCGCCAAAAAGGCCGCCAAAATGCAAAGCCACACAGGCACGCCATTGGTCAGCAGCACCGCGCAAACACAGCCGCCGGTACAGATAGAGCCGTCCACAGTCAAGTCGGCTATATCCAAAATCTTATAAGAAATATATATGCCGATGGCCATGAGGCCCCAAATAAGGCCCTCCGCCACTGCACCGGGAAGTGCGTTGAAAAATACCATGATTTACCTCAAATTATGTTTAGTTTTCAGGAACAGTAATGCCCAGCTGCTGGCACAGCTCGTTATTATAAGCAACAGCGGGAGTCAAAGTTTCCACCTGAATATCCGCAGGCTTCTTGCCCTCCAGCAGGATCTCAGCAGCCATCTCACCGGTGCGGTAGCCCAGCTGATAATAATCAATGGCCAAAGAAGCATAGCAGATGGCTCCGCCGTAGCTGGTGTAAACAGGGATCTTCTTTTCGTTGCAGATGGTGCCTACGATGGAATCGTTCTTAGCGACGGTGTTATCAGAGGGAACATAAACAGCCTTGCACTCAGAAGCCATGCCGGTGACGATGGTCTGCAGCTCGGAAACCTCAGAGAAGGTGTAGGCCTTAACCACAATGCCCTTTTCCTCAAACAATGCCTTAACCGCATTATACTGCACAGCGGAATTGGACTCATCGATACAATACAGCACACCCACCTGGTCGCCTTCCACCAAGCCCAGGCTATCGATCATCATTTGCGCCTGCTCTGCAAAGGGAACAGCATCAGAGGTGCCGGATACATTGGCAGGAATGCCGCTTTTGAAGGTATCGGCATAATCGGTCACGGAAGTGCCCAAAACAGGAATATCGGTGGTTGCATTGGCAGCAGCCAGGAAAGCGGGGGTTGCATTGGCCATGATCAGATCCACCTTCTTGGAAACGAAGGTATTGATCACGGTGGTGCACAGATTGGCCTCACCGGGGATCTGGGAATCAATCGTAACGGTCTTGCCCGCAGCTTCCATTTTTGCCTTCAGCGCGTCAATAAAGCCCTGGGTAGCTTGGTCAAGAGAATCATGCTTCATCAGCTGGCAAACGCCAACGGTATAATCGGTGCTTTCGCCGCAAGCGGTAAAGCTCAGACAACATCCTGCGCAAAGTGCCAGTGCCAGAATCAAAGATACGATTTTTTTCATTTTCATTTCCTCCTATTTATTCCGTCTTTTGACGGTAAAATACAAACAAAAAACGCCCCTGTAACAATACAGGGACGATAATAATACCGTGGTACCACTCTGCTTTACAATAACCTCACAGTTATTGCCTTATAGGGCTCCAACAAGCCCGCAGCGATGTAACGGTCGCACCCGTTGTATCTACTTACTTTCAATACACGGCTAACGAAGTGAACTTCACCAGACCTCCGCCACTGTCTCGCACCAAACGACAGCTCTCTGAGACTTGATTCTGACTACTCTCTTCGCTCAAACGCCTTTCAGCTATGAAAATGTTATATCAACAATAGCACCATTTATTCCGTCTGTCAAGAATTTTTTTGGATTTTGTTGAAATCTGCGCAGATCAGCAAATACATAGTTAATTGCATACTTGCATATCCTATTACGGGGTGATAACACATGAAAAAACGCACATGGAAAGATTATGCATACTGGATCGGCATTGCTGAAGTGGTTGGCGCGCTTTCCGCCTGGCTGACCCGGGAAGGCAGCCGGATGTTTGGAGAATCCGTAGCCCAGCCGCCTTTATCGCCGCCATCCTGGCTATTCCCCGTCGTCTGGGGTATTCTATACGCGCTCATGGGAATCGGCGCAGCCAGGATCTGGACCGGTCCGGATTCCAAAGAAAAGACCAGGGGGATCAATATATACTGGGCACAGCTGGTGATCAACTTCTTTTGGAGCTTGATCTTCTTCAATGCCCAGGCCTACGGCTTTGCCTTCTTCTGGCTGCTGTTATTATGGGCACTGGTGCTTTGGATGATCCTCAGCTTCAAAAAAGCGGATCCCTTGGCAGCTTATTTGCAGATCCCCTATTTGCTTTGGCTGACCTTTGCCGCATATTTAAATGCAGGTGTGTGGTATTTAAACCCATAAAAAATTTGAGCTGCCAGTGAGGTAGCTCAAATTTTAATTCCCGGGAAATATTCGGTTACAAAATCCACCTGCTGCACCTGAAAGCTTTTGCCATTCAAGTATGCCAGGCAGCCGGCATCGGTGGTAAAATCAAAGGTTAATTTGTAAGAATACAAGGCCTGGTAATTCCGGTCAGCATTCTTAGAAAGCTTGCCATATTTGCCATCGCCCAAAAGCGGATGCCCCGCATGGGCAAACTGGGCACGGATCTGATGGGTCCTGCCGGTGATAAGCTCGCACTCCACCAGGGAAAGTCCTTTATTGCTGGCCAGCACCGCATAATTGGTCTGGCAGGATTTAGAGCCCGGTTGGGGAGAATCCGTCACAAACACCCGGTTTTTCTTTGCATCTTTAAACAGATACCCCTTCAGGCTCCCCTTCTGCGGCTTAGGTGTGCCCTCCACAATGGCTAAATACCGTTTGTCCAGCTCCCTGTCCTTGATCTTCTGATTCAAGATCCGCAGAGCCTCCGCATTTTTTGCCGCAATGACGATACCACCGGTGTTTCGGTCGATTCGGTTGCAAAGGGCA
>JAZNSR010000127.1:0-21124 GCA_045591335.1 Faecousia sp. | reverse complement strand
GACCAAAGCCTTGATTTCGTCCGAATACTCCCCTGCCAGGATCACATCCGCATACTCCCGGACGCTGTAGGTCTTTTCCACAGCCTGGCCATTGACCACGATCTGAATTTCAGAGGTCATCTGGGCAGCGGCAACCTTAATCAGTACCTTATAAGTGCCATCGCCGTTATCCATCAAGTCCACGGGAACTGCCTTGCCGTCCACATTCACCTGAACAGCATCGTCCTCAGCCAATGCCAGCACAAAGTTCAAGCCGATATCGTCGCCCAAAACAATGTTCCAGCTCTTCACGACAACCGCGCCGCAAACAGTACATACGCCTGTATCGTCATAGCTGTGCTCACCGGTAGCATCAATGGCCTCGGTGTAGCTATCTCCGCAAGCGGAGCAGGTATAGGTCATCTCGCCGTCCTCACCGCAGGTAGGTGCCTTGGTCTCAACGCCCTCACCGTAGCTATGCTCGCCGCTAGCGGACACCACATTGTCAATCTTGGTCTGGCCGCAGACAGAACAGGTATAAGTAGTATAACCGTCCTCTGTGCAAGTCGGATCGGTAACAACGCCTTCACCCCAGCTATGCTCACACTCGGTAACGAAGCTGATAGTGGTGGCAGCCAACTCAGTCTTATTGTTATTGCCATCCAAAACGAAGCCGTAATAGTTAACTGCGTTCTGCACATTCTCAACAGTATAGCTCAGCTCGTACGCCTTCACATCCCCAGCCTTACCGGCGTTGGAAGCAGAAGTAATCAAGGTAATGTCCTTCTTAACTACGGTCTCATAGGTGCCGTCATTGTCGGCATCCACATACAGCTCCACATAACGAATATCCTGATCGTCGGTGATGCTCAGGGCAATGGTAACATCACAGTCCTTAACTGCCACAGCAGGTGTGTTGTTTGCGATCACTGCCAGGGTGGTATCGTCAAAGTCGTAAGGCTTCTGCCAGTACTCAATAGCACCGAAGGAAGTCATGTTTGCATAGCCCTGCTGGTCGGAGGTATGACCGGTGGAATAATTGGTGTCCCAGTAGCCGGGGTTCTTCACCACGGACATGCCTCGGGTTACATCGTAGTACATAACGCTGGACAGCTTATGGGTATATCCGGGGCGGACGTACTTGGCTGCAGAGATGATATCATCACCAGCTTCAGTCAACGCACCGTAATCATCACGCACTGCGCTGTCGTCCAAAACGAACAGCCAGCCACGGCGGTTATTGTAGTCCTGCTGCACCTGGAAGCCGTCCATGTAGAAGTTGGTAGCAGTAGTGGTAATGTTCTGTGTTACATTGGACTGAGCAGCACCATAGGGGATCTCCGCAACCACCAGCTGATCCTGGTTAGGAACGATGGCCTTGGTAACGGTCTCGCCATTCTCCTCCACCTCAACCGTCAAGGTGTGGGTGCCGGAATGCGCTTCCAAAGCACTAATCAACGTGTCATAGGTCAGGGAAGAACCGTAGTCTGTGCCTGCATCCTTGGAGAACTTCACCCAAATAACCATGGTGGAGTCCGCGGGGAAGATCACTTCCTCAGGCTCCTGATCCACCTTGTCCGTCCAGTAGGAGGAATACTTGGTGATCTGGTTGATGCCCAGATAAGAGTTGCCGAAGAAGTTATGATCATTGCCGGTGAAGTAATAAGGAATCTCACCGTCTTCCACAATATCATTGGCATAAGGATACTCACGGATATAGCCGATGGAATAATCCAGCAGATTCAGATCCTCGCCGGAGGCGTTGTAGATCTCAATCAATTCATAGTTATCCGCACCCTTTATGTTGTATCCGTCATAACCGTCGGACATGACCTCGGTAATGATAATGTCAGCATAAGCAGGCTTGGACAGATTCAGCGTATAGGTCTTGTCTGCTGCGCCGCCGGTAACGGTGACGGTAACAGTGGCGGTATCTTCCACAGCAATATACTGGGAGAAGTCACCGGATTTCACAGTCTGTCCGTTGACCTGGATGGTCAGATTGCTGCCGCCCTTTGCCACGATCCGGACCTGACGCTGATACTGATACAGTTCCACATCATAGGTGGTCTTGGCAGGATCGAAGCCGATGGCAGGTGCGCCAACCACTTCCAGATCAATCAGATCGTCGGTCTCAAAGTAAGGCTCGGTCAGATTCTTGTCGGTAGACAAGGTAACCTGCACATCCTTAAAGCGGTAAGTAACACCATCCTTTTCACCGTAAACAGTGATAGCGGGATTGGAGTAAGGTGCCGCCAGGCTCTCGCCCGCATTACCCAAAATCCAGGGCTCCACCACAGAACCGATGCCCAGGGCAGGAATCACGGCAACCTGCAACTTGGTGTAGCCCAGAGCTGCGATTTCGGAAGCATCCACAGTCAGATTGCCGCCGCTGACGATAACGCTGTAGCTGAGGTTTTCCTTAATCACGCCACTCTTAAACAGGCGCTTGTCGGAGGCATTGCGCAGGTTATGATCCTTCAGCTCGCTCTTATAGGTGGGATCCTTGCCGTCAGAATAGGGATAATCGGCGTGTACAAAGAATGCATATGCCAAGTCTGTAGCACACAGGGGGCTGATATGCATGCTGTCGTCGAACCAATTGGTGCCCACGGTGGACATACGCTCGTTCATGAACAAATTGGCATCGAAGAACAAAATAGCAGGATCTGCCGCGATCTCACGAACAGCCTTTGCATAATCGTTGATATAGCCGTTGATGGTTGTGTTGGGGGATGCCAAAGGCGTCCACAGAACAATGGATTTACCCGCATTCTTCTCGATGAGAGCCAGCAGATATGCCTTGTAGGCAGCCACCTTGTCCGCGCTGTGGACATAGCCTGCAGTGTGGATTTCCGGCAACTCAGGCAGAATCATCAGTACATCGTACTGATAACCACTCAAAGCATCTTCATACTCAGCCACAGTCTGACCGGGCTGCGCAATGTTCATCATGCGGATATCCCGATAAGAATAAGTTGCGTTGGCACCGCCGCGCATGCCATTGTTCAGCAAACGGAACAGGGAGAAGTTGGGGGTCTGACCCAGATAGCCGGACAGCTGATCTGCACCGATCACTGCCCACAGGTTGTTGGCCACAACGGTATCGGTCCATTGGGCGGTCTCAACAACAGTAGTATCGCTTGTAGTTGCACTCAGCGTCTTGACCTCAGCAGCAGATAGTGCGCCGCCATAGATCTGATAGAAGTCCAGATCGGCCTTCAGATTGTAAGTACCGGCGCTGTTCACGGCAAAGCTGCCCACATGGGCTGTAAATTCCGTGGCATCGGCAAACACACTGCCGAGGGTCACGCCTTCATTGAGATAATAAGCCTTGGTTTCTGCCAGTTCGCCATCGATGTAATAATCCAGTCCATCGGTTCTCTGGACGATAGCGATGGTATGCCAGGCATCGGTCACATTGGCGGTAGCATCTGCCAGCGCAATGATATTGGGATTGGTATTGCTGCTTTCCTTGCCACCCTGACGAACCTCATAGTAGAGGTTGTTGCTCTTGCCGGGGCCACCCACAGAAATCGCATTATTCCAGTCGGAATCACTTCCGGGGGTCAGCATCAGCAATGCCTGGTGTGCCTGGTGGGTAGTAGAATCCAGCTTACCACGAAGCACGATGGAGAACTCACGGTCCAATCCCTGGACTTCCTCCAGGGTCAGCGCATCCGTCATCTTGGATGCGTCGGTCAGATCCCAACGGGTGGAAGTGGCATAATTGCTGGTACCTGCAAAGATACCGGTGGTGGAATCAAAATCCACGCTTGCCAGCAGCTCAGGGGATTTTTCCGGCTGAGGCAGTGCGGGCATGGTACTGTTCATCTGCACAGCAGTATCAGAGCCATTGCCTAAGCTTGCCACTTGAGCAGCAGTCAACGCAGCGCCATAAAGCTGATAATAGTCCAGATTCGCCTTCAAGCAATAGGTGCCGGCACTGTCCCTTGCGAAACCGCCAATATGCGCCATAATATCTGTGGCATCAGCAAACACACTGCCAAGAGTCACGCCATCATTGAGCTTATAGGTCCAGGATTCTGCCAGAACACCGTCAATGTAGTAATCCAGGCCGTCGGTTCTCTGAACCAGGGCAATGGTATGCCAATTATTTCTCACATTGATAGTGGGGGTGTTTTTCAGTGCGATAGTATTGGGAGAGTTGGTTTTCTCAGTGCCGCCCTGGCGAACCTCATAATAGAGGTTATGTCCGGTGCCAGGACCGCCAACAGCGATGGCATTATTCCAGTTAACAGAGGCAGCATCAGGGCTCAACATCAGCAGCGCCTGGTGCGGCCGGTAGCTGCCGGAGTCCAGCTTGGCACGGAGCACGATGGAGAACTCGCGGTTCAGAGCCTGGGCTTCCTCCAGGGTCAGAGCATCATCTACAACACTCTCATCGGTCAGATCTACCAACTTGCCCTTACCGTAGCTTTCTGCATAGGGGAAGTTACCGGTGGTGGAGCTAAAGTCCACGGAAGCCAAAGGCGTCGCATCGGAAATGACATTCGGCATGGTCTTGTTCATTTCTGCCGCGTCATCCACAGAAACACCGTCATTATCAGAAAGATGCTTGATCTCATCCGCACTCAGCGTGCCCTTATACAGCTGATAGTAGTCCAAATCGCCATCCAGCTGGTAGGTATTGGCATGGGTACCATAGGAGCCGATGTGGGCGGTGAGGTTGGTTGTATTGGCAAAAATCTCGCCAATGGTCGCACCGTCCTTGACATAATAAGCCAGGGTATTGACCAGCACACCGTCCACATAATACTCAAGGCCGGTGGTCTTCTGAACATAAGCAATGGTATGCCAGCCGCCGTTGGATGCGGTTACTTTGGCATCAATAGTATAGGTACCGCCGCCTACATTAAGGTTCGTTGCGGAGCCTTTGCGAACATTATAGTAGATCTGGTCGGACTTACCCTGCACACCCAGTGCAAGAGCGCCATTCCAGGTGGCATTGTCATTGGCAATCCACAAAACAGGCTGATTTGCCTGATTGGAAAGATCCAACCGGGCACGGAGCACCAAAGTGAACTCCCGCTCCAGGTTCTGCACCTCTTCCAGGGTCAAGGCATCATCCATGACCGTAGCATCAGTCAGATCCACACGAGTAGCACCATCGTAGGTGTTGCCGCCCACAAAGGAGCCATTGATGGAATTAAAATCAATAGAAGCCAACAGCTTGGGGCCATTGTTTTCTACCTGCTGAATATCCAACTGAGGCATAGTCTTATTCATTTCTGCAGCATTGGCAGCGGCAGAATGATCGATGCCATAGGAGCCGGTATAGCCGATATTGGTGTTGCTTCCATACAAAGGTGCATGGATGATATCATCGTAGGACACCTTGAAAATGGGCATCGCGGAATCATACAGGCCCAGATCCTTACAGATGGTTGCGAACATGAAGTACTGAGCGGCACCGTTGGGGTGGATCAGACCGTCGGAAGGATCGGAAAAGAAGGTATGGTGATAGCGGTCGCCCAAAACAGCGGACTCATCCACCATAGCCTGCCGCAGATCCACGAACTCCAGTCCACGCTCAGAAGCAATATTGCTCAGATTGATAGCAAACCGTCTGGTGGAGTCCACATAGTTTTCACTGATGGGATCAGAACCGAACTCACCGGAACTGATGCCGGACTCACCGGACAGAGGGGTGGGTGCCAGCAAAACAACCTTGGGCACCTTCCCGTTTTCAGCACCTGCTGCATAAATGCCGTCCAGCATAATGTTATACTGGCGGGCAAACTCAGCATCGGTCATGGTGCGGTTGTTCATGCCAAGCTTAATAAACACCACATCGGGATCATACTTGGTCACAAACTGCTCAAGGCCCTGACCATCAGCACCGCTGTAGGTGGGCTGAAAATGCTGAATAGCAGCACCGCCCCAGGCAGTATTGATCAAAGTATCACCGCCGCGGCCAATATCATACAGATACTGTTCAAACCATGCAGCATAATCGTTATAGCCGCCGGTCCAGCCGCCGTTATGGGTGATGGAGTCACCGGTGAACACCCAAGTCAGATCCTCTTCCAGGTCCAGGAGCTGACTGATGCTCATGTCATGGTAACTCACAGTTTCAGCGCCGGCAAAGGGCACATACATGCCCAGCAGCATGCACATACAAACTGCCAAAGCCAGCACTCGGTTTACGAGACTGTTTTTCATAAGTTTACCTCCATAAGTATATTTTGGTTGTATCTATTATATCATTGTGGTCATTGCGACAACAATGGAGATTCCTCGCATCAAAAGGGAGCATGTGAGCATAAGAGACAGTTGAGTGTGCTTACAATCAGCAAGCTTTGTGCATCCTCACTAAAACTTATACTATTCACAGCATCTCTGCCAATTCCTCCAGGATACCCAGGTCCCATGCCAGACGGGAAAGGACATATTTATCCCGGATATCCTTGGTGGCCTTAAAGGTAAGCCTTGCACATTGGGAATCCACACCAATGGTATTCAGATCTTTGGAAATGCCGATAACCTCCATGATTCTGGACAGCTCCGCCGCAGAGGGCAGCTCCTGGTCCAGAATCTGCAAAATATCATCCCAATGATCCACGATTCTTTCATATCTGGCAGGATGGGTGGATTTATCATATTTGCGTTCTTTTTGTTCCTGGTCGATCATGGTCTGCCCGCTTCTGCCCAAAAAACTGCGCAGCTGCTGATTCCAAGCTTCATGATCAAAAGCCTCCACTGCGGCAATAGCCTTTTCCCGATCAGGGGTCACCGCCTTCACTGCCTCATAAAACTCCACCGCTTTCATGGTGCCCATGGCACACTGAATGCCGTGCAGATCCACCGGCGTGCCAAACTCCAGCCCACGCATATCCCACACATGGGAGAAATAATGCTCCACACCGGAGGCAGGACGGGAAACCCCTGCGTAAGCCATGGCGATGCCGCCAATCACCAACCCCTCAAACACGGCCTGTACCGCAGCCTCGTCCCGCTTCAGAAGACCCTCTGCATTATCTACACACTTTTTAAGAGCTGTACGGATGAGCTGCGCAACCCGTTCGCAGTAATATTCACCCGTGATGATATGAGCAATGCGCCACTCCGCAATGGAAACATACTTAGCAAGCATATCCCCCAAGCCCGCTTTCAGCATGTGCTCCGGTGCTTGCTTGAGAATATCGATATCTCCGATGATCACATCAGCACAACGGCTGTTTAAGGACACCTTCAGTCCATCCATAGACATGGAGGAAGTGGCGGAAGCATAGCCATCCATGGAGGGCGCAGTGCCCACAATGATATACTTTTTGCCGGTCACATTGCTAAGGATCTTGCCAATATCATTGATGACACCGCTGCCCACACCGATGATCAGATCGCAGCTGGCATCAAAATGCATAATGGCAGCGCCAACTGCCTCCTCATTGGGCTCCAAAGCATCATTTTGGAAAATAAACGAAGAGAAAACAATGCCATTGCCGCGAAGAATCTGCACAACCGCCTCACCGGCAGCCTGATAGGTGTTCCGGTCCGCCAGAACGAAAGGCTTCTTCGCCCCATACTTGGTAACAAACTCCGGCAAGCGGGCAATAACACCCTTACCTACCACCACCTGGTCGATGGCAACATCATGCGCTCTGCCGCAGCTGCACTGCTGAGAACCCAAATAGTATTCCATAATACTTTCTCCTATGCTGTATTTCTAACTTAAATATTAATTTTATACTCGGTGCTTGATCGACAACGCCTAAGTGCCATCACATAAGCGTTATCATATACTGCCCCAGTTTTCTGGCAAAGGTGACCGCCTCCTGGTGGAAGCCCGCATCAAAGCCCTTGGAGAAATTGTGGATCTCGTAGGTGAATTCTCCCTGGTAATCAATTTCCCCCAGTGCCTTCATAAAGCTCTCCCATTGGATGGTGCCTTGATAGGGCAAAATATGATCATCCCACTGCCCCTTGTTGTCATTCACATGCAGGCAAGCCAGCCGTTTGCCCATTTGCCTGACCGCCGCAGCCTGATCCACATGATTCAAATTTCCATGGCCGGTATCCCAGCAGATGCCGAACAGCTTGTCATCCCCAAGCCGGTCCACCAGTTCTATGAGATCATCACAGGATGCCGCGAATTTAGGCATGGTGCGAATAAACATATTTTCAATGGCAATGCCCACACCGTGCTTTGCTGCCGCATCACCCAGGCGCTGAAACATCTCCATATTCTTTTCAAACGAAATCTTTTTGGAATAATATACTTGGTCGCAATAAGACTGCGGGTGCACCACCAGCCAGCGAATTCCGCACAGTCCCGCCGCTTCAATATCCCGCAGGATGGCCTTATCCCGGTGCTCCTGCTCTTCCGGCGACAAAAGCTCACAATGCTCCACGCCATAAAAATGCGCATGGCCCTGGGTTATGGGCAAACCAACTGCCTGGGCCGTTTGGATCTGACGATCCAACCACTGCCGCCAGTTATCCCCTGCCATGGGATCCTCCTGCTGACGCCAAAAAGCAAGATCCAGATCCGCACTGTCGTAACCGCCTGCAGCGATCATTCCAATGGCATCCTCGCTGGTGTAATAATCCCGGTC
The DNA here is from genome assembly GCA_045591335.1 of Faecousia sp. Taxonomy (GTDB): domain Bacteria; phylum Bacillota; class Clostridia; order Oscillospirales; family Oscillospiraceae; genus Faecousia. The sequence continues at coordinate 12,566 of JAZNSR010000127.1, read as the reverse complement.
CCAATCCCAAAGGATATGGTTGCAAATATTGGTAGAAGTGGAAATATTGATCTTTTTGCCCATATTCTATTCTCCTAACAAAGTTCTTAAGACCCGCATCCGCCTTGCGAATGCGGGTCTTTGTAAATTTTTCTATACTATTATGGTTTACTCGAAAACCAGCACATTGGCCAGATTATACTCGCTGTTGCCGGAAGCAATGGCCACATAGAGCTTGCCATTTGAAACCGAGACCGCTGCCGGCATAAAATAATCCGTATCCCGCAGATCGTCCAAACGGTGACAATACTGCAGATTGCCCTCCAGGTCAAACACGCTCATATAAATACTGGAGCTTCCACTGAACTGGTAGAGATAACCGTTATACAATGCATAGCCACGAATGGAAGCATTGTAACGGCCCTGGCTGTCATCCTCCCCTGCCACAGGATTTTGATTGGCCTTGCAGGTAAACGAATGAACATACGCAGGTGCTTTTTCCCCTGCCAGCATTTCTGCCCGGCTATAAATCCGATAACATTTTTCGGTACGGTCATAAACCAGCACCATATCGTTTTCGGTATCAACGGTGAGCGTCATACCGCCACGGATATCCTGGGGCATAAATTCCACTCCGTAGGAATCCAAGCAGTAGGCTTCGTCGCTCCACTCCACCAGAGAAATCGTCTTACCGTAACCGATATAGTCGCCGCCCGACTCCATCCAAAGCCGGGGAGTCGTTCCATCATTATCAACGCAGATAGAGCCTTTACCGCTGCCGCTGAAACGCATCCACTTGGACAGTGACCAAGCGTCTGACTTGTGTTCTACCCTATTGATCAAAATATCGGAATTCAACGGCACATAGCTGCTGGTGCCATAGCTTTGGGACAAGTACACCGTCTGATTTTCCGCATCCACTGCCATGCCCAGAATTTCTGTGGCAGAATGCAGCGCGAGGTCTGTAAAAACCTCTTTCGCAGACAGCTTGGAAATGTCAATAAAGCTTTCCTCCCCCTTAACCAAAACACCGCAGAGGGCGGATTCTTCCCCGTTAGAAACAGTAATAAACGCCATTCCCTTCCCTACCGCTGTTACCAGGCCATTGGAATCGGCGATTGCCACCTTTTCATTGCTGGAAGAAACCGTCACATCCATATCATCCGGAATATACAGCTGAAGGGTCTCTCCGCTTTCCAAAACCTGAGAACGCTGGGGTGCAAGGATCTGAGCCAGGGTCACCTCTCCGGACGAATCGTCCGTGGGGGGTGTTTCCTGCGCGCAAGCAACAAAGCACATAGCAACAACTGCAACCAAAGCGATCCAAACAATCCATCTTTTCTGTTTCATTGCCATCACTCCTTTACCAGTGTTGCCTGCCAGGGGGCTGCTGCGGAATACCGGAGCTCCCAGCCTTCCGTGGTGCTTGCGTCGATGCCAAGGGTAATATACTGCTTGCTGGCATTCATGATTTCTTCACTGCTGAAAATAATGCCCACATGATTGGCAGCCAGCTTAACCAAGCGCCAGTCGATGATCACATTGCTATCAGCTGTCAATGCGCCCACCACCTTAACCGCATGGGCCTGGTTATTCCAGATGGTTGCCACGATCTTACCGGAGAGCGCAACTGCGCCAGCAGATCTGTTATCCGCAACACGAATATCGCCATAACCATAGGTGGACAAATCGAGGGCTCTTGTGGTTGTGTTATCCGCACATACCACATCGTGCAGATTCAATGTGCTGCCGGTTGTAACGGAGATCGCGCCGCCTTCATAACCGGAATTGCCGGTGAAAGAAGAATTTCGGACCTCCGCAGTTTTGCCCACAAGGATCGCGCCGCCGTTTTTCGTGGCTACATTGCCTTTAAATGTGGAATCAGTTACATCCAGCTTCTTGGAGCTTTGGGCAAAGATAGCGCCGCCGTCAACAGCTGCAGAATTATAGAAGAACTTGCAGTTTGTAATAGTCATCTGGTGTCCATCCTGCACATGAATGGCACCGCCGTTCTTGGTAACGCTATTGCCCATGGCTGCATCAGTTTCATCGCCAAATACGCAGCCGGTGATGGTTGTAGTGCCATTGGCCCAGGAGGCGATTGCACCGCCGTTCTCCTTATTGGTATTCTTGGTAAACACGCAATCGCTCAAAGTCAAATTACCCACCGTATTATCTGTGGTTCCGCCTTGGCTGCCGCCATCCGCTTTATAATTGATAATCGCGCCGCCGCTGTTTTTAGAAGTGTTACCGGTAAACAGACTATTCGTGATATTCACCGTGCCGCCCCAAATACCAATGGCACCACCCCAGTTAGCAGAGTTACTGTTATTGGCAAAGGTAGCACCGTCAGCATTGAGCGTACCGCAGTTGACATGCACTGCGCCGCCGCAGCTGCCTTCAAAATACTGCAAGGTGGTGTTGTTCAAAGTCAGAATTGCATCCTTGGGAACAATAATATGGGCTGCCCTTGCGCTTGCCGTACCGCCTACAACCAGGTTCTCCAGGGTCAAAACTGTATTCCCCTGGAAAGTGAAGGGCGAAATACCGGAAGCCACTTCAATTGCAGGCGCATTATGGTCAGCAGACAGCATGACCTGCACCCCTTCAGGGATGGTCAACGAAGTATCTGCTTTCCAATCGGCTGCATTACCCGCAATACGATACTCCATGTAGCTGCCGGAGGTCATAGCACTGACCAATGCAGTCAACTCGCTCCAGCTATTTACAGAGGTATAGATTTCCAGGGTTTCCAGGGTGGCTGCCTTTCCTTCGTACTTCAGCACACTGCTTGCCCCTTGAATACTGCCCAAGGTAATATGCTCTTTAGATGCATTCATCATGTCTGCATCGGCAAATTCCAATGCATTTCCAGTTGGCGCAGTTTCCCAGTCAAGGATCAAATTATTTCCCGTCAACGCCTTATTAACCTTGATCACTCTGCCGGGATTGGTGGCAATATGGATATCCGCATCCATTTCACCGCCAATGGTCAGCCAGCCTGCGCCGCTATAAAGCGCATGCTTGCCTGCTGCCAGGTTTTCGTCACGGATGGCCACATCGTTCAGGGTCATGGGACCGCCATTAAGGTTGATCACATGATCAGAGCCGTCATTCCCCAGCGTCGCACCATTGACAGTCAGCTTTGCATCTGCACCGGAGGTATAAATAGCATGCGTACCGCAGTTTTCAGCAACCAAATTATCCAAGGTCACAAGGGCATCGGCTTCACCCTGTTCCACAGCAACACCAACTGCTTTTGTGTTTTTAACAGTGATGTTACTGATCTGAACAGTTCCGCACTTGACGCTCAAACCGGTTGCTGCGCCGTCAATCACCACATCCGCTGCTTCTACAAGGCTGTTCGTTTTGTTTACGCGAATACCGGCACCTGCGGTATTATTCTCAAGGCCTGTGATCTTGACATTATTCAGCTTTATGTCGCCGCCCTGGGCCAGCACCGCATGCCGGTCCTTGGTAGTGGAAACGGAAACAGTCATGTTTTCCATGGTCAGCTTGGCATTGTCCTCACTTTTTGCACCGTGGCTGACAGTGTTGTTGATGCTGCCGCCAATTACAGTAATATCAGCAGTTTTGGTGGCAGAAACACCTGCAGAACCAGCCTTTTTAATCACCAGGTCGGCAACGGTTGCTTTACCGCCATCGATCCAAATGCCATCCGCTCCGGCATCCTCCACGGTGAACCCCTGGATTTCTGCCGTACCGCCATTTACACGCAGACCAACTGAAGCAACATTGGAAACGGTGAGCTTCTCACCGGTCAGCTTGCCATTATTCACAAACAGCGCATGGACACTGTCGGGATGGTCGGGTGTGTGACCTTTGACCACCACATTTTGCAGATCCAATGTGCCGCCTTGATTGATGCGCACATTGTTGCTGACTGTGGCTCCCAAATCGGAGTCCAGCAGCTGAATATTACCGCCGTCAACCGTAATATTATATTGGTTTCCCTCCATGGTCACACCGGAAAGCACAGCAGAACCTGCACTGGTGCTAAGACCGGTCTTCACATCCGCAATGTGAATATCTTTACCGGAAACATGGCTGGTGTTTTCGTTGATGCGAATACCGGCGCCATCCGTGTTCTGCTCAAGACCTGTGATCTTGATATTGCTTAACTGAATGTCACCGCCCTTACCCAACACCGCATGCCGATCCTTGGTGGTAGAAACGGAAACAGTCATGTTTTCCAGCGTCAGCTTGGCATTGTTCTCACTTTTCGCACCGTGGCTGACGGTGTTGTTAATGCTGCCGCCGATCACAGTAATATCCGCGGTATTGGTGGCAGAAACACCTGCAGAACCAGCCTTTTTAATCACCAGGTCATAAACGGTTGCTTTACCGCCATCAATCCACACGCCATCGCCGCCGGCATCCTCCACGGTAAGGCCGTGAAGCTCTGCCGTGCCGCCCTTTACACGCAGGCCAACTGTGGCAACATTTTGCACCGTGATCTTTTCACCGGTCAACATGCCATTGTCCACAAACAATGCATGAACATTATCCGGATGATTGGGGGTATGGCCTTTGATCACAACATTACGCAGGTCAATGGTGCCCTTGTTCATACGCACATTGTTGCTGACTGTGGCTCCCAAATTGGAGTTGCTCAGCTGAATATGTCCGCCATTATTGGAAATATTATAATAGTTTCCTGCCATAGTAAGGCCATTGACAATAATTTGACCAACTGTCAGATCAATGCCATACTTAGGACTGTTGGAAATGGTAACATTGCTGCCACGGACCACGGCTTTTTCACCGTTGACACGCAGACCGGTGACCTTAGCATCCTTGATCTGCACATTCTCAACCACCAATGTGCCGCCGGTGGAATAGACAGCGTGGTTTGTGCCGTCCACATCGGGCAGGTTACCATGAATAACAACATCCTTCAGCTTCAAAGTACCGTCGGTAATCTTGGTATTGTTGGTGCCGGATGCTAGAAGCTCGCCACCGGTGACAGTCAAAGTACCGCCGTCCACAACGATATTGTTATAGCGGATCTCCTCAATGGTCAAATTCTGAATTTCCGCGACACCGGGCAATCCCGTATGATCCTGAACGCTGTTGTTGATGCCGCCCGCCTTAAGGGATTTGCTGATCAGCAAATTCTCCGCAGTGATATGACCGCCCTTATTACGAATGCCATAACCAGTGGTATTCTTAATCGTTACATCCTTAGCGTTCAGCACACCGCCCTCCAGCAAAATGCCGTGAGTCGTGGAGCTGCCGCTGGAAGAATTGCCCAAAACCTGGACATTGGTCATATTCACTTCCGCTTTGTAAATACGCACATTGTTACTATTAGACGCACCCAGGGAAATATCGTGAATATTCACTGTGCCGTCGTAAGCATACACATTGGTTCCGGTGGTCAGAAGAATTCCTGCGCCGGAAAGATCCAATGTGGCCGTATCTTCATTGGCAACAGCAAAACGGTTGCCACTGAACATAACACCCTGGCCAGACACAATCGCCGTACCGTTGTGCTTATTCAGAAGTGCCTTATTCTTTACATTATCCAACAAATTGCCGCCGGTGATTTCCAAGTGGCCGGTGTTGACAATGCCGCAATTATAGCTATTGCTGACCGTGCCGCCGGTCATTACCATATTGCCGGCATTTTCAATGCTGTGATAGCCTGAATCTGTGAGAGTACCGCCGTTAAAATACAGTGTTCCCGTCCGGCTGATCTTCACCAGGGAATCCCCGCTGCTACTGAGCGTAATGCTGTCAATGACCGCGTCACCGCACAAATAGATTCCCCGAACACCGGAGCCGGAAATGACCGCGCTTTTAGCTGTTACAGTCAAATTGGCACCTTCCGCAACATAAATACCGTCACGAACGCTGTTTTGGTTATTGCCACCGTTAAAACAAAAGCTTCCGGACATCACTGCCACATTGTTATGGGCATTTCGAACGGTTCCTCCATCCTGAATGAGGATGTTTTCACTGTAGATACCGGCGTGCTTTTCGCCGCTTCCAATGATCTCACCTGCAGAAACAGTTACCTCACCCTTGTTGTAAATATTGTGCCCCAGGGCACCGGACAGCGTGCCGCCCTTCATCTGGAACGCACCTTCTACCAAGGTGTTTGCCGCCTTGGCGCAGGCGTCATTCACAGACGCCGTTTCTTCCAAGGTCCACACCGCCCCCTGGGCTGCACGGATACCGCCGGTAAGTCCTCTTGCGTTGATCGCAACAGCACCTTTCACAGTCAACTGTGCGCCGGACGGGACAACAATCATATAGTCATCCCCTGCCCAACCGTCACCGACGGCAGTAATCGATCCTTCACCATAAAGGACCTTGGTTCCCTTTATCTCCACCGGAGCTTCCAGAACCAAATCTTTCTTCACAGCAATCTCCGTAACACCGGCATCCGCCATTTGATTGCGAAAACTGCTTTCTGCAGAGCCTTCTGTTCTGTCACTTATATCTGCACCAGCCCTACAGCCAGCCATACAAGCAACGAATAAAAGGATCGCGGTAAACAGCAAAAACGCTCGGTTTACGGTGATTCCATTGTTTCGCTTATTTATCATAGCATTCCCCTTCTCATAGAGTTTTGGGAGTTTTCGGGTCTATTGATCAACCCCATCACTTCACACCACGGTATGCCATGGCTGCAATAATCTTCTTGCTTGCCGCAAGGAACAAAATCAAAACAGGAAGCACCAGGATGCAGTTGCCTGCCATAATAATGGGCCACTGCAAGCCTCCCTCCAAAGATTTCATACTCTCGATTGCAATGGTGATAGGACGGACCTCATCATGATAGGTCATTACCAAAGGCCAGAAATAAGAGTTCCATGTGCCGATCACGCTGAGCATCATAACATTAGCCAGCGTTGCTTTTGACATGGGCAGCATAATTTTCATAATGATCTGCAGCTCATTTGCCTCATCCAATCTGGCAGACTCCAGCAGTTCCTCGGGTACCTGCATAAAATTCTGCCGCAGGAGGAAAATGCCAAAAGCATTGCAAAGGCAAGGAACGATCTGAGGGATCAGCGTTCGTATCAAGCCCGCTTCCATGAACATTTTGGATACGCTGGGATAGGTAATGACTGTGGGCACCATGAACGCCACCATCAGCATACCAAAGAAGAATCCGTTACCCTTGAATTTATACTTGGCAAAGGCATACGCCGCAGGGACCATCACCAGGAACTGCCCCACGGTGGTCACCACAAGGATAATCAAAGAGTTTCCAATATATCTGCCCAGATTCAATTCGGTAAATACCGTTATGTACGCGTCGATAGTCGCCTTCTCCGGAAACAGTGTGGGCGGAAAACGAATCGCTTCCGCATTGGTCTTAAAGGAGGTGGCGATCATCCATAAAAACGGAAAACCAAAGATCACGCACACCAACACTTTCAGAATCGTTCCAATTATCGTACCGGATATCTTACGGGCCTTGCGAAGCGTCCGGACTTGTTGTTTTGACATTGCCATAATTCTTCGCCTCCCTTTTTATTGATAGTGGACCCGCTTGCCAAGCACGCGGAAATAGATAACTGTGAAGATCATCAGAATGATCAGCAATACTGTGCCGGCCGCAGCTGCCAAGCCGCCCTGACCGGAGGTCTTATTTAGGGTATAGATCAAGAAAACCAACACATTGGTATCGCACATGCCGTTGGTCAGAATACGAACGGAATCAAACACCTTAAAGGAATTGATAGTAATGGTGATCAGCAGGAAAAAGATCTGAGGAGACAGCATAGGCAAGGAGATTTTAAAGAAAGTCCGCAGCTTGCCCGCATCATCCAGATCTGCCGCCTCCAAAAGCTCCGTAGGAATGGATTTCACTGCTGACAGAAGGATCAGCGCGTAATAACCAATGCCCTTCCACAAGGTAACGATCATAATGGAGATCAGCGCTGTATCGGAGCTGTTAAACCACTTCAGCCCAGGCAGCTTGAACCAACTGAGCACGAAGTTAAACAAGCCCTCATCATCCATCAACCACTGGAAAATCAATGCTACGCTGAGGAATGCGCAGATATGAGGCAAAAACATGAATCTCTGAACAATCCCGTTGATAAAGGTGCTTCTTTGCAGCCACAGTGCAAAAACCAGCCCCAGGAAGATCATAAAAAACACAGATCCAATGGTATAGATAATGGTGTTGCGTACAGAGGGCAAGAAATCCGGGTGCTGGAACAATTCCACATAGTTCTGAAAGCCCACAAAAGTATTGCCCTTAAACACATTCACTTCATAAAAGCTATTGATCACCATATCGATGGCGGGATAAAAGGTGAAAACAGCCAGCAGGATCAGCGTAGGTAATACCATAGCATAAGGAAGCACGATCCTGCCGATGTAAATTTTCTTGCGTCTGGGATGGGAAAGCGCGCTGGCAGGGACATCCATTTTTGCCTTAATCATGGAGATCCCCCTCCTTCGTAAGTGCATAACAGTCCGCCAGACAGGACGCATCCCGAATGCGTATACCGTCAGCATCAAAGTAGTACAGATCCGCTTGATCAACCCCCATATAAATCTCATGATCCACGGCAAAATCCATATTCAAGGACTTGGCCATGACCGTCACATTGCTATCCCCGTTCTTAATCTGAAGCTTATAGAGTGTTTCAGAGCCCAGCATCTCCCGGGTCAAGATCTTTGCCTTACGGCAGAACAGCCAATCTCCCTTTTCATAGGACAGCTGAAGCTTCTCAGGGCGGTAGCCGATCTGAGTTTTTCCATCCTTCATGGGATGGATGTTCATGGGAGGGGTGCCGATAAACTGCGCTGTAAACACATTATTGGGGTCGTTATAAATGACCTCAGGAGGTGCCAGCTGTTGGATCTCACCGTGATTCATCAAAATGATGGTATCTGCCATGCTCATGGCCTCCGTCTGATCATGGGTAACATAAACGAAGGTGGTTTTCAGCTTATGATGCAGCTCGATCAGCTCCGTACGCATGGAAACACGCAGCTTGGCATCCAAGTTGCTAAGCGGCTCGTCAAGCAAAAACACCTTAGGCTTTTTAACCATAGCACGGGCAAGCGCCACACGCTGACGCTGACCGCCGGACAGCTCCGAAGGCTTTCTGTTCAGATAATCAGTCAAGCCCACCGTCTCCGCCACTTCCGCGATCAATCTTGCGCGCTCAGCCTTGGGGATCTTCTTATTCTTCAGACCAAATTCAATATTGCCCCGAACTGTCATAGTGGGATAAATTGCGTAATTCTGGAAAACCATTGCAATACCCCGCTTTCCGGGAGGCACATCGCTGATCTCCTCATCGTCAATATAGAGCTCACCGGAGGTTGCAGGCCCAATACCCGCGATCATCCGCAAAAGTGTAGTCTTGCCGCAACCGGAAGGACCAACAAGCACGGTAAACTCTCCGTCCCGAATAGTCAGATCCAAATTATCAATAATTTTGGTATCACCAAAGGACTTGCAAATATTCTTAAATACGATTTCGCCCATAGTCGTTTATTCCTTTCCCTTTCAAGCCCCCGCCTCAGTGCAAAATGCCGTTTATATTCGCACAGGGACTTTTTCCTTATTAAAAATGCGGTTATACAACGATAGGGCAACCGGCATATATGCAGTTGCCCTATCCATTTTTAGGGGAAGATCGCCTCAGCCTGGGTACGCAGGAAATTGATAGCCTGCTCAGGAGTCATGGATTCATCGGTAATGACGAACGCAAAGGCTGCCGCAATCTTATCACGCCACTGCTCCAGATATACAGACCATTCGTTATAGGTCGCATACTCCAGCTGATCGTAAGCCACCTTGGTTTGCGGATTCTCGTTCCAATATGCCACCATGTCAGCATTGGTGCCGGCACTGATGGTATAGGGCAGGTAACCGGTGCGGATAGCGTTTGCTACCACCTGCTCATCCTCATACAGGAACTTGATAAACTCCCATGCCGCTGCAGTTTCCTGGGCAGAAGCAGTATCCAGCGCAACAATGCCGCCACCGCCGATGGGTGCGCAGTAACCGCCATAGCCAACAAACTTGGCAACACCCAGGTCAATATTATTGGCCTTGCAGTCTTCGATGATCTGTTTCAGGTCAGCACTGGAGGCAACATAAGCCGCCTGCTTGCCGGAAAGAAATGCGTTCTTCATCTTGGTAATGGAATCCACCGCATCAACAGAAGCGCAATAGCCACCATCGATCCAGGTCTTCCAGTCGTTCATGTGGGTAATCAAATAATCATCATCCAGCAACGCAGGCTTGTCTCCACCGCCCAGAGTCAAACCGGGTGCACCCAGGGAACGCAGAATGGGTCTTTGGATAAAACCAGTGTCCAAGCCAATGCCCATACCCACAACATTGGGGTTGTTGGCAGTGATCTCCTTAGCCATTTCAGCAAAGTTTTCCAGGCTGGTAGGCTCGGTAGTGTAATATTGCTTATTGTAATAAATAATAGCCGAGGAAACCAGATACGGGAACTCAATGATCTGATTCTCATAGTGCTCCATATAGTAGCGCAAGCTCTCGGGAATGTTTTCCACATCCCAGCTGTCTCTTTCCACATAAGCAGACATGTCCTTCACCGCGCCATTTTCGGCAAGCTCCTCAATACCACCAGCACCAACCAGCGCCAGGACGGGAGCAGTATCCGTGCCATAAGCAGTCTTGACCTTGGCCAAAACATCATAGTAGCTGCCTTGATAAGTACCCACTACAGTAATGCCCAGAGTATTGGTCTCATTAAATTTCTTGATCTGCTCATCCAGCAGCTTGCCATGATCGCCGGCGCGGGTATGCCAAAACTCAATGGTAACAGGGCCGCTGACGGTTACCGCTTCAGCAGGATCTTCCGGTCCTTCTCCACTGCCACCGCCGGACCCGGAGCCGCATGCACACAGCCCCAGCGTCATGCACAAACACAACATTGCAGCAATCAATGCTTTCCAATTAAACTTCATAATCATACACTCCTTTTAATATATTGCTATTTTCTTACGAAAACGGTTCACTCACTGATTTCGCCCAACAGGCTAAAATCGTAATCAATCTTAAAGATACGACCACCGTTACCGGTATAGAAGGTGATGTAGTACTGACCGCCGTAGTTAAACAGAGCTTCTTGCTCCGAAACGCTGTCCACCCGGAAAATACCCACATATTCACCGTTCCAATCGTAGATCTTCACCACTTCCATGCCGGGCATCACGCCAACGCCGCTATTGCCCACATAGATATAGTTGTCATCGCAGTCCACATCCTGGCTTCCCAATCCGCACTCGTTACCGGGATACCAGCCCAACTCCACAAAGTCAGAGTCCAAAACAGCAAAAGCTGCCGAATTACCCTTAATGCCAACCACATAGAGATCCCGCTTGGGATTATAGTCAATGGCATTGATGGCCAGGTCCAATTCCTTGATCTGCATAAGCTCCAATGTGTTTGCATCCACCAATGCCACGCACTTGGTTTCATCCAAATCGGCAGTATTCTCCACATCGTTACACATGGCAATGACCAATTGATTCAGACTGGGATTGTAGCACATACCATTGCCATGACCCAGGGACATAGGCTCAGAAACCGCCACCACCTGCCATGTGGACAAATCCACCTTGCTGATCACATGACCCTTTTTATAATTTTCGCCATCCAAATGTACATTGCTGCCTTCCAGCACCAAATATACATATTTTCCATCGGTGCAGCCACCCTGCATTACATAAAAATCCTCATTGGTAGCTTCATGCCTGTAGGTTTCCAAATTAAAGAAGGCACCATCCGCCTGCACACCGCTTACAGGTGCAGAAGGAATATAGTTCAGGCAGTCCTTAATGTAGAAAAAATCCTCTGAGGTAAAATCATAAGGGTAGGTTGCCTCCGTTTCTGCAGGCGGGGTCGATTCCTCAGGCACATCCGCATTACACCCACACAATACAATCGCAAACAGGAGAATGCTCCATAAACATTTCCAACTATTTTTCATACGCAAATTCTCCTCATTCTTCAATTGCCGCCTTAGCAGTATTTATTTCCTTGAAGACGGTCATGTTAAATTTAGGCACACGGTGATAAGAATACAGGCCGTTGGTTTCCTGCTCTACATCGTAAAGCTGCGTATAGCAGAAACCGAAAATCTTGTCATTGTCCAGCAGCGCCTGAGTCAAGCCCCGGTAACGCTGGATGAATTCCTCCTCTGTCTGCGGTCCGATGCCGTAGCCCCAGTTGTCTGCACTGTTGCTCACATCCCACTTAATACCGCCATATTCACTAACAAACACCGGCTCTCCTTTATATGTATGGCGCAAACTGCCCCCAGGACCCTTGCCGCAGTTTGCGGAAACATCAAACTCTCCCGTTTCCATCAGCTCATCATAGCGGGCCTTGAAGGTTTCGGGATTCTGATCATAATCGTGGACATCAAAGATGTCGGTGATCACATGGTAGTTGCCGCTGGTATCGATGCAGGGACGGGTGGGGTCCATAGTCTTGGTGACATGGTAGATCATAGCGTGAGCATTGTTGCACTGCTGACGACCCTCAAAGTCCCAGGTCTCGTTCAGAGGACACCAACCCACGATGGAAGGATGATTAAAGTCAC
>JAZNSR010000126.1:0-11272 GCA_045591335.1 Faecousia sp. | reverse complement strand
TCCACAGTTTCCTCTTTCCAAGGCATACATCCATCTCCTTTTGTTGACGGTATTTGCCTTTATTTTAGCATGAAACTGTATACCATGTGTCCGAACATTCTGTATACTATGTTACCAGTCTATACAGTCCTCAGCGTTCCGCCCGACCCATGCGCTGCGGAAGGTTGAGCACAGTGTTTGCTACCAATGATTGAAATATCCATATTAAAAATCAAACAAGGAGCGAAAGAATCATGAAAAAGATCATTTCCCTGGTGCTTTGCCTGGCTATGTGCTTTGGTATTTGCGCCACCTTTGCCGGTTGCGGCGGCAAGGGCGATGCTTTTGTCATTATGACAGAGCAGCTTGACGGCTTGTTTAACCCCTTCTTCTATACCTCCAGCTATGACGGCACCATCGTGTCCATGACCCAGATCGTTATGCTGTCTTCCAAGTATGAATACGGCGAGGTCAAGGTGGCTTACGGCCAGGACGAGGCCGTGGTTACTTTGGACTACGACATCGTGGAAAACGATGACAACACCACCTCTTATTACTTCGTTCTGAAGAACGGCATCCAATACTCCGACGGTCACCCGCTGACCATGGAGGATGTGCTGTTTAACTACTATGTGTACTTGGATCCCGTTTACACCGGCTCCAACACCCTGTACTCCACCGATATCGTGGGTCTGAACGAGTACCGCACCCAGACCGTGGGCAGCGGCAACACCAATAACGACGATAAGATTGCTTCCGCGGCTGCTAACCGGGCAAGCTCCCGTCTCATGGAGCTGGTGAATCTGTACATTTCCCAGCAGAAGGCTTCCGCCACCGGCGAAGTGCCCTACGACACCATGAAGGCTGCCATCCAGTCCCATAAGGTCAGCTCCGGTTATGCCGGCGCCATCTCCAACGATCCTTCCACCGTTTCCTCCGCAGATCTGCTGGCAGACTATGAGTATGCCCTGAAGCTGTTCCGGGAGGAGCTGGACACCGACTACCTGGGTGCCAAGGATTCCTATATTGACGCTCCCTACGATCAGCACAAGGAGTTTGAGGACGAGATCTTCTGCTTCATGTATGCTGAGGGCTATGTGGAAGTCAAGTATGCCGAGGGTGCTGACGGCAAGAAGGACCGCACCACCATCGAGACGCTGACTAAGAAGTACCCCGATTCCATCGACACCAAGGAAAAGGCTATTCAGTATGTGTATGACGACAAGGTAGCCACCAGCCTCAGCGAGATCGTGCTGTTCTGGGCCACCGGCAACACCTTGAACACGGAGTTCACCGCCAAGGCCAAGGAAGTCATTTTGCATGAAAATGTTTCCGGCGACGGCAGCCTGGCTGTTCCCAACATCTCCGGCCTGGTGTCCCTGGGCCACACCGATGCCGCCGGCTCCAAGATCACCGTTAACGGCACCGAGTATACCGTTGCTTCCGGTCACAATGCCGATGGCACCGTCACCAACGAAAATGAATACGATGTGCTGAAGGTCACCATCAACGGCGTTGACCCCAAGGCCATCTGGAACTTTGCTATCTCCGTTGCCCCCCAGCATTACTATGGCGAGGGCAGCTCTGTGGGCATGGACATTGCAAACAACAAGTTTGGCGTGGAGTTTGCAAGCTTTGATTTCATGACCGGCACCGTCCAGTCCACCAGAAACATCAAGCTGCCCATGGGCGCAGGTTCCTACAAGTGCACCAACAGCAAGAACGCAGACAACCCCTCTGAGTCCGATTTCTATATTAACAATGTGGTCTATTTCAAGGCCAATGAGAACTTCTCCACCGTGGGCTCCGGCATCGAAAATGCCAAGATCGCCAAGATCCGCTACCAGGTGGTGAGCTCCAACAACGCCATTGCCGCTCTGCAGGACGGCACTGTGCACTACATCTCCCCCCAGCTGACCACCGATAACTATGAAAAGCTGCAGGGCATGAAGAACAAGGGCATCGTAACTTTGGAGTCCGACCAGCTGGGCTACGGCTACATCGGCATCAACTCCGCCAAGGTCAACGATATCAACCTGCGTAAGGCCATTATGTGCGCTATGGATACCTCCCAGGCTCTGAGCTATTACCGTGCAGGTACTGCTGAGCAGATCTGCTGGAATATGTCCACCGTCAGCTGGGCATACCCCAAGGGCGACGATTACGATTACAACGGCCATGACTATCCCCAGATGAACAGCTGGAGCCAGGATACTGCCGTTACCAATGTGAAGAAATATATGGAAGCTGCAGGCGTTACCGCCGGCGACAGCGCTTTGAAGGTCACCTTCACCATCGCAGGCTCCAGCCTGCAGGATCACCCCACCTACAAGGTGTTCCGTGATGCAGCAGACCTGCTCAACGGCCTGGGCTGGGATGTGGAAGTGGTCTGTGACTCCCAGGCTTTGACCAAGATCAACACCGGCGCTCTGCAGGTTTGGGCAGCCGCCTGGTCCTCCGCTCTGGATCCGGATATGTACCAGGTCTACCACAAGAACTCCACCGCAACCAGCACCCTGGCTTGGGGCTATAACTACCTGAAGAACAGCGGCTCTGCCGAGGAAATGAGCTTTCTGAACAGCCTGTCCGATCTGATCGACCAGGCCCGTGAGACCAACGACCAGGCAGTCCGTGCGGAGCTGTATAAGGAAGCCATGGGCTATATCCTGGATCTGGCAGTGGAGCTGCCCGTGTACCAGAGAAATGTTCTGTACGCCTACAACTCCAAGGTCATCAAGACCGCCAGCCTGCCCACGGATGTGAACCCCTATTCTTCTCCCCTGGACCGCATCTGGGAAATCGAATTTGCCTAAGCAAGAAAGCCCCGTAGGGAACGGATAAATCCGTTCCTAGGAATGCATAAATGCATTCCCTACATAACGGATTGTTTTCATCAATGAGTAATGGTATATGTAGAGGCACGCCGGGGACGGCGTTCCCTACGAATCCGCTATGAAGTATTGCTACGCAATATGAAGTAATCCTTTCGGATTATGAAGTATTTTGTGATACAAAATATGAAGTGTTAAAAATCCTCGGGGATTTTTAACACTGGGAATTCGGAGAATGTAATATGTTAAAATACATACTCAAGCGTCTTGGTCAGTCGATTCTGATTCTTGTGGGCGTGTCCATGATCATTTATTTTCTGATCCGGCTTATGCCTGTGGACTATATCCAAAACAAGATCAACGCCATGAACCAGGGCGGTGCTACCGTCAGCCAGGAGACCGTGGAGACCATGTACACCATGTATGGCCTGGGCGACGATAGCTTTAAAGGCATTCTGTCCGGCTATTTTAACTGGCTGGCAGCACTTTGCCGTTTTGATCTGGGCACCAGCTTTAAGTACGGTCTGCCTGTGGGCCAGGTGATCGTGGAGCACATGGGAATTTCCTTTGCCATTGCCCTGGTTGCCACCATTTTTGAATTTATGATCGCCATTCCCCTGGGCATCACCGCCGCCACCCACCAATATAGCCTCCGGGACTATGTGGTAACGGTGCTGGTGATGATCGGTATTTCTTTGCCCTCCTTCTTCTTCGGCAATATGCTTAAGAGCATTTTGGCCTTGAAGCTGGGCTGGTTCCCCTCAGCGGGCATGGTGGACGCTTCCGCGTCCTATACGGGCATTGCGCTGATCTTTGACTACCTGCGGCACATGTTCATCCCGGTGCTGACCATCGTGATTTTGAGCATTGGCGCAAGAATGCGTATGACCCGCACCAATATGCTGGAGGTTTTGAACTCCGATTATATCCGCACTGCCCGTGCCAAGGGCTTAAAGGAGCGGGTGGTTATCAATAAGCATGCCTTCCGCAATACTTTGATCCCTCTGGTCACCTCCTTGGCAGGTCTGCTGCCCAGTCTGTTCTCCGGCGCGATCATCACCGAGCAGGTGTTCGACCTGGACGGTATTGGCCGGATTGCACTGAACGCCATGAACGAGGGCGATATTCCCTTTATCATGGGCTATAATATGTTCCTGGCCATGCTGAGCGTGCTGGGTGTTCTCATGTCCGATTTGATGTACGGACTGGTTGACCCCAGAGTCAAATTGGAGTAAAGGAGGCGTTTTTATGGAAGAACTGAACAAAGAGCAAGTGACGCCTGAGGTAGAAGATACCGAAACGCCTCTGGACAAAAATATTAAGCTGATGTCTCCCACCCGCATGGTGGTGCGGCGGTTTTTCCGCAGCCGGCTCAGTGTGATCGGTCTTGTGATGATCGTTGCGCTGTTTTTGTTCAGCTTCGCCGGTCCGCTGGTGTATACCCGGTGGGGCGAGATCGATGTGGACTATGCCGGCAAGGTGACCTATGCGGAATCTGAGACGGTTTATACTGTTAACGGCCAGAGCTACACTCTGCGCCAAAGCGTGGAGACCCGCTTGAAGGATAATGCGTTGACGCCTCCCTCTGCCGAGCACCTTTTGGGCACGGACACCGGCGGCTACGATGTGTTTGTCCGGCTGATGTACGGCGGACGGATCAGCTTGACCGTCAGCTTTATCGCCGTGTTTCTGATCACCATTCTGGGCGTGATTTTGGGCGGTATTTCCGGCTATTTCGGCGGCTGGGTGGATACGGTGATCATGCGCCTTTCCGATGTGCTCATGTGCTTGCCCGGTGTGCCCATTCTGCTGATTATCAGCACCATTCTGGACGCGTCTGACATTGACGCAAAGTATAGAATTTATCTGCTGATGATCTATTTGACCTTCATTTCCTGGACCGGCACTGCCCGTCTGGTCAGAGGTCAGATCCTTTCTCTGCGTGAGCAGGAGTATATGGTGGCTGCGGAGGCTATGGGCTATTCCACCTTCCGCAAGATCTTCAAGCACCTGGTGCCCAATGTGATGCCCCAGCTGATCGTGCAGATGACCCTGAGCCTGGGCTCTATGATCCTGTATGAAGCCACCCTGTCCTATTTGAACCTGGGCGTAAAAGCCCCTTATGCTGCCTGGGGCAGTATGATCAACATCATTTCCACCAATACCGATGTACTGCAGAACCATCTGTATGTATGGGTACCTGCGGGTGTCTGCATCGTCATCGCTGTTTTGGGCTTTAACTTCGTGGGTGACGGCCTGCGGGATGCCCTTGACCCGAAAGCGAGGAGATGACCTATGGCAAAAACAGAAAATAAGCATTATTTATCCGGCAAGGAAATTCGTGCCATTGCCAAGGCCAACGCCAGGGAAATGAAGCGGCTGGAGGCTTATAAAAACCGCAAGGCCGAGGAATCCGAGTTTTTAACCGAAATGCGTGACCCCAACAACATCCTGGAGATCCAGGATCTGCACACCTATTTCTTCACAGAGCAGGGTGTGGTGAAGGCGGTCAACGGCGTTTCTTTCGATGTGCCCAAGAACATGACCTTGGGTATCGTGGGCGAGTCCGGCTGCGGCAAGTCCGTAACCAGTATGTCTGTTATGCGTTTGCTTCAGGGCCCTCAGGGGCAGATCACCTCCGGTGAGATCCGTTTCTCCGCCAAGGAGCAGACCTACGACATTGCCAAAATGCCCACCCGGGAGGTTTACCGCATCCGGGGCAAGGAGATCGCCATGATCTTCCAGGAGCCCATGACCTCTCTGAACCCTATTTTTACCATCGGTGAGCAGCTGGATGAGGTCACCTTTATCAATGATGCCAAAGCAACCAAGGAACAGGCCAAGGCCAAGTCCATGGAAATGCTGAATTTGGTTGGCATCGCCATGCCCGAGCGGGTGTATAAGGCATTCCCCCATGAGCTGTCCGGCGGTATGCGGCAGCGTGTGATGATTGCCATGGCCCTGGCCAGTAACCCCCGTTTGATCATTGCCGACGAGCCCACCACCGCTTTGGATGTGACCATCCAGGCCCAGATTCTGGACCTGCTGCGGGATCTGAAAACCAAGATCGACGGTTCTATTATGCTCATTACCCATGACCTGGGTATTATTGCGGAAATGGCTGACTATGTGGTGGTCATGTACGCAGGCCGGGTCATTGAGAAGGGCACTGTCCAGGAGATTTTCCACGATCCCCGGCATCCCTACACCATCGGCCTGCAAAAATCCAAGCCTACCCTGGATTCTTCTGACGAGGCTCTGTTTAACATCCCCGGCAATGTGCCTAACCCTATCAATATGCCCGACCATTGCTATTTCAAGGAAAGATGCTCCAAGTGCGTGAATAAGTGCTCCGGTGATTACCCCGGTATGATCCAGGTCAGCCCCACCCACTTTGTGGCATGCCATTTGTACGGCGAGGAAAACAAAAATGGCTGAAGAACAACTGAATGTCATTTATGATGACGCCGCCGAGGAGGCGAAATTCCTGGCAAAGCGGGCTGCCCAGATGGAGGAGGACTTCAAAAAGCCTTTTGATCCGGATGTGGTTCTGGAGGTGCGCCACCTGCGCAAATGCTTCCCGCTGAAAAAGACTGTCACCGGTAAGGTCACCCAGGAGCTGATCGCTGTGGACGATGTGTCCTTTAAGCTGAAGGCAGGCGAGACCCTGGGTATCGTGGGTGAGTCCGGCTGCGGCAAGACCACCATGGGCCGTGCCATTTTGAAGCTGCACCAGCCCTCCGGCGGTCAGATCATCTTTAACGGTGAGGATATCACCAAGTATAATTCTGCCCAGATGCGGCATATCCGCAAGCAGATGCAGATCATTTTCCAGGATCCTTATTCCTCCTTGCCTCCCCGCAGCACGGTGGGCGGCATTTTGAGCGAGCCGGTGCAGGTGCACAAGATCGTGCCCAAGTACCAGGTGAAGGACTATGTTTTGGAGCTGATGGACAAGTGCGGCCTGCGGGATTATTACTATGAGCGGTATCCCCATGAGTTCTCCGGTGGTCAGCGTCAGAGAATATGCATTGCCCGTGCCCTGTCTGTTAAACCCAAGCTGGTGATTTGCGACGAGCCGGTCTCTGCCTTGGATGTGTCCATCCAGGCGCAGATCATCAATTTGCTGAAGAATCTGCAGAAGGATATGAATTTGGCCTATGTGTTCATTTCTCACGATCTGAGCGTGGTCAAGTTTATCTCCGATAAGATCGGCGTTATGTACCTGGGCTCCATGATGGAGTTCGGCAGCAAGGAGGCCATCTTCTCCAATCCTCTGCATCCTTACACCCAGGCGCTGTTCTCTGCCATTCCCTATCCCGACCCGGATGTGAAAATGAACCGCATTGTGCTCCAGGGGGATATTCCGTCTCCTGCCAATCCTCCCAAGGGCTGCCGGTTCCACACTCGCTGCCCCTATGCCAAGGAGGTCTGCAAGCATGTGCCCCCGGAGTATACGGAGTATGAGGAAGGCCACTTTGCGGCATGTCATAAGCTGGCTGAGGGCTGGGAATAATGGCGAAAAAGAAAAAGGAAAAGGTAATATGGGTGGACGATGGGCGGCCCTTGGCGGATATGTCCCATGTGAGCGGCACCGGGCTTTCCAGAAAGCTCAGCACCGGTTCCACCTCCACCGCCAGAGAAAAATGGGAAACCTACTGGAGCGCAGTGAAAATGATGTTCATTCCCATGCTGGTGGTTATCGGCGCATTGTGCGTGATCTATGGTATTTTGTTTTTGGTGTTTTACCTTTCCGCAGTTTTATAACCAAAAGGGGCTGTTGCAATTTCGCAACAGCCCCTTCTTGTAGGGAATGCATTTCCTACAAAAATGATTTATTTATTTTACATTTTTCAACTTCTGTTGTATAATAAGCTCATTCCAATCATAGGAGGGTATTATGAAATACGGTTTTGGTGTGGATGTGGGCGGCACGACAGTAAAGCTTGCCTATTTTGATACGGATGGCAACATGCTGGACAAGTGGGAGATCCCCACGGTGGTGGGCACGGATGGCAGCCAGATTTTGCCGGATATTGCCGCGTCCATTGATGCTTACATACAAAAAAACAATATCAGCCGGGATAGCCTCATCGGTATCGGCGTGGGCGTACCCGGCCCGGTGAGCACCCGGGGCGTGGTGAATAAGTGCATCAATCTGAACTGGGGCGTGTTTAATATTGAAGTGGCTTTGAGCAAGCTGACCAATATGCCCGTACAGGCCGGTAACGATGCCAATGTGGCTGCCCTGGGCGAGAGCTGGAAGGGCGGCGGCGCAGGCTGCGAAAATGTGGTCATGGCCACCCTGGGTACCGGTGTTGGCGGCGGCATTATCATCGACGGTAAAATGGTGGCCGGTGTTCACGGCGCAGGCGGCGAGATCGGTCACATGGTGCTCAACCGTGACGAAACCGAATATTGCAACTGCGGCAAGCGGGGATGCGTGGAGCAGTATTGCTCTGCCACAGGCATTGTGCGCATTGCCAAACAGTTTTTAAGCCGCAGT
Organism: Faecousia sp.; assembly: GCA_045591335.1. GTDB lineage: Bacteria > Bacillota > Clostridia > Oscillospirales > Oscillospiraceae > Faecousia. The sequence goes on along the minus strand of JAZNSR010000126.1, from coordinate 2,956 downwards.
GATGCGCCCTCTGTGCTGCGTCAGGTGGAGAATCTCACCTGCAAGGATATTTTCGATGCGGGCAAGGCAGAGGATGCGCTTGCTTTGGAGATCCTGGAGCAGGTGTATGCGTACCTGGGCGAGTTTTTGGCCAATGTTTGCAATGTGGTCAACCCGGAGGTGGTGGTCATTGGCGGCGGCGTCAGCAAGGCAGGGCAGTGCCTGCTGGATGGGGCTAAAAAGTATTTTGACCAAAATGTTTTCCACGCAGCCAGGGATGTGCGCTTTGCTTTGGCCTCTTTGGGCAATGATGCCGGCGCATACGGCGCATTTAAGCTAATCTTAAATAGCTAATTGATAGTTGATAGTTGAGAGCTGATAGTGGAAGGGAATGTCTATGGAAAATACCGTAGAACAAAAAAGCTTTGCATTTGCTGTACGAATTGTAAATCTGTCTTACTATTTGCGCAGAAATAAAAAAGAGTATATTTTATCAAAACAATTGTTGCGTTCCGGTACTAGCATCGGCGCAAATATTGCGGAAGCTGAACAGGCTCAAAGTCGTGCTGATTTTATTTCTAAGCATAACATCGTATTAAAAGAAGCTGCAGAAACAGATTATTGGCTACGAATACTGAAAGAAACAAAGTTTTTGTCAGATGCTGAATTTTCATCTATCTATTTTGATTGCATTGAAATCAAGAAAATGTTGGTTGCTATCATAAAAAGTTCGAAACAATAGCTATCAACTATCCACTTTCAACTCTCAACTCATTTGATTTTGTGCTTGCGTTATTGCCGTTTTTGCGGTAACATATCAAATAGTAAAAATTTCCGAAAGGATGATAAGAAAATGATTAAAGTTGATATTTCCAATGTTTGGGGGCAGCAAAGCCTTCCCGATCTGTTGGCTCTGGAAAAGGAGGTTTTCAATGCCCACATGACCCTCACTGAGGGCAGCGGCGAAGGCAATGATTTTTTGGGCTGGCTGGACCTGCCTGTGACCGAGGAGACCGACGAAATCCGCCGGATCCGTGCGGCTGCCCAGCGCATTCGTGAGACCTCCGATGTGTTCGTGGTCATCGGCATTGGCGGCAGCTACTTAGGCCCCCGCGCAGCCATTGAGCTCATGCAGGGTCCCAACCACAACATGGGTAAGGGCAAGGGCGATCCGCAGATCTATTATGCTGGCAACACCCTGTCCACCCGCCACTGGAATGAGCTGCAGCGGCTGCTGGAGGGTAAGGATTTCTCCATTGCCATTATTTCCAAGTCCGGCACTACCACCGAGCCCGCCATTGCAACCCGTGCCCTGCGCTGGATGCTGGAGCGCAAGTACGGCACGGACGAGGCCAAAAAGCGCACCTATGCCATCACCGATCCCGCCAAGGGCGCTCTGCGCCAGATGGCTACCGAGGAAGGCTGGGAGACCTTTGTGATCCCCCCCAATGTGGGCGGCCGTTATTCCGTGCTGACCGCAGTGGGTCTGCTGCCCATGGCCGTTGCCGGTATCGACCCCATGGAGGTCATGCGTGGCGCAGCCCAGGCTAAGAAGGATTACGACATCCGCTCCTTTGAGAACCCTGTTTGGCTGTATGCAGCCTGCCGGAACATGCTCTACCGCAACGGCAAGCCCATTGAAATTCTGGAGTCCTTTGAGCCCGGCTTCAAGATGATGGGCGGCTGGTGGCAGCAGCTCTTTGGTGAGTCCGAGGGCAAGGATGGCAAGGGCATTTTCCCTGTTACTGCTGAGTTCACCCCCGACCTGCACAGCCTGGGTCAGATGATCCAGCAGGGCGAGCGCAACATTTTTGAGACCATGGTGCGTTTTGACGCTCCCGCACAGAAGCTGACCATCGCCAAGGATTACAAGGACCTGGATGGCCTGAACTACCTGGAGGGCAAGACCCTGGATTTCGTGGACGAGCAGGCATTTTTGGGCACGCTGGCTGCCCATGTGGACGGCGGCGTTCCGGTGATCACCATGGATATGGGCGAGCTGACCAACGAGAAGCTGGGCGAGATGTTCTACTTCTTCGAGCTGGCTTGCGGCGTTTCTGCCTACATGCTGGATGTGAACCCCTTTAACCAGCCCGGTGTGGAGTTCTATAAGCGCAATATGTTCCAGCTATTGGGCAAACCTGGTTATGAGAAATAATAAAGACCGTGCAGGGGCGGATGACCACATCCGCCCTACGAGAAATAATTTTTGCAATTCATAAAAAATGTGTTGCAAAATCAAGGACGAACTGATAGAATTAACCTAACAGCAATATAACGCTGAAGCAAAGGAGGAAATTTCCGATGATTCATGTAATTATGGGCCTGAAGGGCTCCGGCAAGACCAAGAAGCTGATCGATTCCATCAATGCAGCCGTTGCTGAGGCGCACGGCGATGTTGTTTGCATCGAGTACGGCAAGAAGTTGACTTATGATGTTAATTACCGCGTCCGTCTGGTGGATTCCCAGGAGTACGGCATCAGCAACCCCGATATGCTGAAGGGTTTCCTGAGTGGCCTGCATGCCGGTAATTTCGATATTACCAATGTTTACATCGACAATCTCTATAAGACCATCGGCACTGACCGCGCTGCAGGTGAGGAATTCATCCTGTGGGCTGCCAAGTTCGCTGAGGCCAACAACATGGAGATCACTGTCACCGTGTCCGACGATGCCGCCATGGCTTCCGAGGCCGTGAAGCAGTACATCTGATTTTATCAAATTCTGCTCCCTTGGTGTTTTGCCAAGGGAGCAAATTTTATAGTTGACAGTTGATAGTTGACAGTTGATAGCTGAGAATGGAAAATGTACGCGTAGTATCTTGTAATCACTAAAACTTTGCAAATATGCAATCCGTCAAATTCTAATTTATCGCTGTGTTACACTACACGCTGTAGGGAATGCATTCATGCATTCCTAAATCCTAAAACACGCACAATTGCTTATATTTTACCTTTTGGAACGGATAAATCCGTTC
>JAZNSR010000125.1:0-6853 GCA_045591335.1 Faecousia sp. | reverse complement strand
TCCTTTCCTGGATAAGACTTCCTTGCTGATGAATGCAGAATACGTCACCATGGACTCCGGTTCCGGCCTTGTTCACACCGCTCCCGGTTTCGGTGCTGATGACTATCAGACCTGCATGCGCTACGGCATTGAGCTGGTGGTGCCTGTGGACGACTACGGCCGCCACACCGACTATGCCGGCAAATACGCAGGCATGAAGACCGGAGAATCCAACCCCGTGATTTTGGAGGATATGAAGGCCACCGGCGCACTGTTTGCCGCCGAGGAGATCATCCACTCCTACCCCCATCATGACCGCTGCAAAAAGCCCATCATCTTCCGTGCCACACCACAATGGTTCTGCTCTGTGGAATCCTTCAAGGACCAGGCAGTCAAGGGTAATGAAGATGTGAAATGGTATCCCGCCTGGGGCGAAGACCGCATGATCAGCATGATCCGGGAGCGGGCTGACTGGTGTATCTCCCGTCAACGCCGCTGGGGTCTGCCCATTCCCGTGTTCTATTGCACCAATTGCGGCAAGCCCGTTTCCACCCCCGCATCCATCGAAAAAATATCCCAACTGTTTGATGAGCACGGCTCCAACATCTGGTTTGAAAAGGATGCCATGGAACTGATTCCCGAGGGCTTCACCTGCCCCCACTGCTCCGGCAAGACCTTCACCAAGGAAACCGACACCCTGGACTGCTGGTTTGACTCCGGCTCTACCCACTTTGCATCCTTGATGCACAACACCCCCGAGCTTTGGCCGGCGGATGTATATTTGGAGGGCGCTGACCAGTACCGTGGTTGGTTCCAGTCCAGCTTGCTGACCTCTGTGGGTGCTTTGGACCGGGGCGCACCTTTCCGCCAGGTTTTGACCCACGGCTGGGTGGTGGATGGTCAGGGCCGTGCCATGCACAAGAGCCTGGGCAACGGCGTTGACCCCGCTGACCTGATCAAGGACTTTGGCGCAGATATCGTCCGTCTGTGGGCGGCATCCTCCGATTATCACGCAGATGTGCGCTGCTCCAAGGATATCTTCAAGCAGATCGCCCAGAACTATCTGAAGTTCCGCAACACTGCCCGCTACTGTCTGGGCAATCTGAACGACTTTGACCCGGATAATTTGGTGGCTGCCCAGGATCTGGCAGAACTGGACAAGTGGGCACTGACCAAACTCAACGAGCTGATCCTCACCTGCCGTAAGGCCTATGATAACTACGAATTCCATGTGATCACCCACGCCATCAACGATTTCTGCGTGGTGGAGCTTTCCAGCTTCTACCTGGATATTATCAAGGACCGGCTGTACTGCGACGAAGCCACCGGCTTGAGCCGCCGCAGCGCTCAGACCGCCCTTTATCTGATCGTGGATGCCATGGCAAAGCTGTTTGCTCCCATTTTGGCCTTCACCTGCGACGAAATTTGGCAGGCAATGCCCCACCGCCAGGGTGACGATGGCCGCAACATTCTGCTCAACCAAATGCCTGCTGACTGCGCAGGTTATGTACTGGATGCAGAAACTATGGCAAAGTGGGATGTGGTCATGAAGCTGCGCCAGGATGTGAACGGCGTACTGGAGCTGGCAAGAGCCGAAAAGCGCATTGGCAAAGCTTTGGAAGCCAAGGTCACCGTGCAATGTGACGATGCCGCTGTGCAAAATGCCTGCCAAGGCCTGGACATGGCGCAGATCTGCATTGTTTCTGCCTTTGCCTGGGAAGCTCCCGAGAATGGCGCACTGGTTGGCAACGGCACCAATTACCCCGGCTTGACCGTTGGCGTCACCGAAGCCAAGGGCGAGAAATGCCCCCGCTGCTGGATGCATAGCGAAGAAGCTGACGAAAACGGACTGTGCAAACGCTGCGCTGCCGTGATCGCCAAGCTGGAAGTGGAAATGTAATCATCAACCGCCGGACGGTATTTCCGCCCGGCGGTTATTCTAAGGAATGAGTTTATGGACAAAATATTTGTAATGAACCTAGGCACCACCAGCTTCAAGTTTAAGCTATACGCTTTTGAGGGCGACGATTCCAGGGTTTTGGCTGCCGGAGAGCTGGAATCCGTTGGCGCAGAAAGCAGCGCCTACCAGATCACATATCCCGATGGCCGTTTCCATAAGGCTGCTGCACCTATTGCCGATCACGGAGCGGCCTTTGCCCATTGCCTGGGTATTTTGCAGCAGGATGGAATCTTAAAGGATCTGGATGATCTGACTGCCGTTGGCTATAAGGCCGTCCACGGCGGCAGGCTTTCCGGCACCTGCCTGGTGGACGAGGCGCTTATGGCAGAAATGGAACGGGTCACCCCCTTCGCCCCTGCCCACAATCCTATTTATCTGAACGCAATGCGGCATATCCGCAGCCGATTCCCCCAGCTGACCCAGGTTGCCCGGTTTGAAACCAGCTTCCACGGCAACATCCCGGAAAAGCGAGTCACCTACGGCGTGCCCTACGCCTGGAAGGAAGAAGCGGGCATTCGCCGTTATGGCTTCCACGGCTCCAGCCATCAATACATTGCTCAAACCATTGCCAAGCTGCAGCCCGGTGCCCGGAAGATCATCAACTGCCACCTGGGCGGCTCCTCCTCTATCTGCGCCATTTTGGACGGCAAAAGCATTGCCACCTCCATGGGCGCAACCTTGCAGTCGGGCCTGTTCAACAATAACCGGGTGGGAGATTTTGAAGCGTTCTGCATTCAGCCGGTCATGGACCATTACGGCTATACCCTGGATGAAACTCTGCAGGTATTGAGCAAAGAATCCGGACTGTTAGGTATCAGCGGCGTCAGCAACGATCTGCGGCTGGTGATGGAAGCAGCAGAAGCCGGCAATGCCCAGGCGCAGCTGGCTGTGGATACTCTTTGCGATAATATCCTGGGCTATATCGGCATGTATGCTGCCTATTTAAACGGCCTGGATGCCTTGGTTTTCACCGGTGGCATCGGCACCAACAGCCATATTCTCCGGCAAAAGGTCTGCGAAAACCTGGGGTATTTGGGCATTACCCTGGATCCCGAAAGAAACACCCGACGGGATGACGGCCCGGTGAGTGCCGATGATAGCCAAGTCACCGTATGGCGGCTGAAAACAGATGAAGAATCCGTTGTTGCCGCTTGCGTATATGCATATTTGCACAATTAAGAAAGCAGGTTGCGCCATCCGGTGCAACCTGCTAATTTAATTTCCAACGCTTTCGTAGATTTTCGTACCTTTTCGAAACACCCAAGTACCCAAAAGCATAAACACCGCAGCAATGACACATTCCACGGCAATTACCCATATTCCGTTGCCCGCATTCAAAAAATAACTGGCAGGCAAATAAGCCACAAAGGCAAAGGGAATCACCCAAGTTATAATAAACTGGATGCCCTTGGCATAGATCTGAGTGGGATATTTTGCGAAATTTGCCATTTCATAGGCCAGTTGCAAAACCGGACCGCTGCGCTGCATCCAAAATGCCAAAGCAGAAAACAGGATCTTAATGGCAGTATAGATTAAGCTGCCCGCAACTATAGATACTATAAACAGCAAGATATTCACAGGCGTCACACTTACGACCCCGCAGCTGATGGAACGGACCACCAAAATGCTGCCCACCAGCAATTCGCCAATGGCATCCGGCTGCAGCTTTTCTGCAATCACCTGGAAAAGGATATTCATGGGCCGCAGCATATAACGGTCAAACTCTCCGTTGATCACCAGCCGCCATGCCACCAGCCAAAGATTGTCCGTCAATAAATGATCAATGCCTCTGGGAATTTGGGCAAAGCCGTAAATGAAAATCAGCTGATCCAGGCTCCAGCCCTGCAGATCCGGGATCTGCTCAAACACCAAATACAAAAACACAATGCCCGATAACTGGGTAAAGAAAAACCCAAAAAGGCCCATCAAAAAGTCCACCTTGGACTGCATCATGGTTTTGAAAAACTGGGTGATCATCACCCGGTAAAGGCGCATATAGCGAAAAATCTTCTTCATACGCTCACCCTCCCAAAACCGTCAGCCGTTTCACAACCAGCCGCCAAATCAGCGAGCCAAGGCCGTATAGCAGCCCTACCCAAACCAACTGCCGCAGCAGCACAAAGGCCAGGTCGTAGCCGCTATACTTGCCCAAATAGATCATCACCGGGGTGTAGACCATGGAAGAAAAAGGCAAGAATTCAAACAGCTTTTGCACAATGCCCGGGAAAAAGCTCAAGGGAATCAGCTGGCCGGTGAGAAAGCTCATCAGGGATTCTTTGACCATATACAGCCCAAATACATAGTTCGTGAAAAAAGCCACCATGCCGATGCAAAAATCAAAGAGCACATAGATCAAAAAGCTCATAATGCAGCTGATCAAATAAAAAAGCACATTGCTGATGGGCGTAAAGGCAACCCCCATTACAAAGAACTTATATACCTCCATGCCGATCCAAATCCAAACCGACGGAGCTAAAAACCGATAGAGCATCAAGCCCGTGGCTCTGCTCACCAGGCTCAGCCGGTAGTCCATGGGCTTGATCAGCTGCATGGCCACCGTACCCTTCACCACATCGTAAGCCACCCATTCTGAAAGAGATACCGCCGTAAAGCCGGTCACATAGGCCATAAAAATATAAACCACCATTTCAGAATAAGAAAGGCCACCCAGCATCCCGGCGGAACTGCTGCCGTAAATGGCAGTCCACAGAAAATAGGATATAAACACCCCGAAAGTACTGATAAACATAAAGATAAAATGGGCACCCCGGTAGGCCATTTGGCTTTTCAGCTCATTGAGGGCAAAGGGCAAATAAATGCGAAGCTTTCTCAAAGGCTGCCACCCCCGTCCGTTAAGCCGTGGGTATAGATCTGCTTAACGATCTGCGCCAATTCCGTCTCCTGGATCTGCACATCGGTTACATCTGTCACCTGCATAACCGCATTGAGGATCTGGGGCACGCTCAACCGATTCTTATGGAAGGAAACCTGCAAAAGCTTTCTTTGCGCATCATATTCTGCAACGCAGTCCCCTTCTTCCACCTGCAGCGCCTGGGAAAGCTGCAAATTCTGAGCAGCAACGGGGTTTTTCAGCTCCATGGAGATCTTGCGGTGGGTGCCGTAGGTATCCTTCAAATGCTCCAAGGTGCCATCGTAAATCAGCTTACCCTCATCGATCACCAAAATCCGGCTGCAAAGCTCCTCAATATCGCCAATATCATGGGTGGTGAGAATCACCGTGGTATTATACTCCCGGTTGATCTGCTTAATAGCTGCCCGGATCTTATCCTTCACCACAATATCCAGGCCGATGGTGGGCTCATCCAAATATAATACCTTAGGATTGTGCAGCAAGGCTGCGCCTAGATCCGCCCGCATCCGCTGACCCAGGGATAGATTCCGCACGGGGCTATCAATAAATTCATACAAATCCAACACTTCATTCAAAAATGCCATTCTGTCATCATAATCCGCGTCAGATACATTATAGATTTCTTTTAGAATGGTAAACGATTCGCTCAGCGGCAGATCCCACCAAAGCTGGGTGCGCTGACCAAACACCACGCCGATATTGGCAGCATTGGCTTTACGGTTTTTGCTGGGGTCAATGCCATTGATCAGGCATTGGCCTTTTGTGGGATGCATAATGCCGGTCATCATCTTAATAGTAGTGGATTTACCTGCTCCATTGCTGCCAATATAGCCCACGATCTGCCCATCGGGTATGGTGAAGGAAATATCATCCACGGCAGTTTTTACCACCTTTTCCCGGGAAAACAAGCCCTTGATCGCACCGCCCAGGCCCGGATATTTCTTTGGCGAAACAAATTGTTTCGTAACATTTTTCACTTGAATCATAGAGGATCACCCTCCTTCCGGTGTTATTATGCAAAAAAATTACATCCTTGTCAATAAAAAGGGACTGCAAGCGCAGCCCCTTTCACTCAATTCACTTGAACTGTGCCGTCCTCGGTCACCGTAATGGTCATACCGTCCTGCACATAAGCCAGGAATTCCTCACCAAGCTCATCAATCACGGGCATTTGCACCCCATCCAGCCAAACAGAGGCCAAAATAGAGCCGGCTGCTGCCAAAGAGTCGATTCGGTTGGCAAACAGCATGCAGGCCGGCTGCCGCTCCATGGCGCAGGCGCAATAGATCACCATGCCGCCGGTGGTGGAGCCAATGGTCTGAGGCAGGCACAACGCCTTACCCCGCATAGCTTTTCCATACAAATCGGGATTATTCTGATCTCCGCAGGTGGCATTTTTATCGCCAAACTGCAATGCTTTCTGGAAGGATGCCAGGGTATTCAAACCGCCATAGGTCACCAGGGCTTCTGCCGTCACGGTGCCGGGGGTCACAACTCTGCCTTTAAATTCTCTCATACCCTTACACTCCTTTCGTGATCTTCTCGATGATCTCATCCTCGGTATAATAGCGGGCAGTGGTATAGGTGCGCAGCTTATTGGAGCAAGTGATCACAGGCATGGGGCCGCACAAAGGATTGTTCATATACATCAACGGGCAGATATAGCTCAGCACCACGCCGGTGGCCTCCAGCCGTTTGGCATATTCCGTGTTTTCAAATTCCTTCTGTACCCCAGGTGCGGTGGTAAACACCGTGGGGATCTGCACCTTTTTCTTGCCGGAAGCCTTTAATCCGGCCTTCACACGCTCGGTCCAGTCCTTCAGCTGCTGCAAGCTCATGTGAGGGCAGCCCACAAAGCAAAGCTTGGGCTTGGCATCGGGATTCTTCCAAATCACGGGATATTCCGCCTGGACTCTCGCCAATTCAGCATCATCCACCACATAAACCTGGGCATTTTCGCAGATCAATGCACTCCCCTGCTCCTTGGCCTCGGGAGTCAAATTCTCTATATGGTAAAGACCACAGCACCGTTGGACGCGGTA
>JAZNSR010000124.1:0-3074 GCA_045591335.1 Faecousia sp. | reverse complement strand
GCTGGCTATCCAGCATTACGAACATCACCACATCCCCATAGCCTGCCGCCATCACCTGGTCAGCCATGGCGCAGATCCATTTCCGGGGGTCAATATTCTCCTTCATCTGCTGGGCAATGCCTTTGGCATCTGCCGAATCCGTCACCCGCATCAGCACCAGAGAAAATGCCTGAGAGCCCATCATCGGTTCATACACGGCAATATCCTTGATTTTTTCAGGATTGTCCAAACCGGTAAAGCCCTTCAGGGCCTCCAGTCCTTCTGCGGTGGTATCCTGCAGATCCACAGGCATCTGTCCGCCCATAAACTGAGCAGGATTCTGCTCCATGATCTTGTTGACATTTTCTTCCATCGTGCCGGTCAGCGGAGTCTTTTGCTCTGCACGGTCAGTTTGCTCCGTTTTGTCCGTCGTCCCCGTTTGCTCCGCATTTTTCCGACGGCAGGCCGCCGCAGACAGGGTCAGCGTCATCACAAGAAGCAATGCAATCCATTTTTTCACTGTTTCGTGTCCTCCAATATCGCAAAATGGCGTACCCGCCTAACAGGAGCAGAATACCGGCCGTCACACCGGCGGTATCGATCAGCACATCCGTGAAGCTGGGTCCGCGTTCCGGTATAAAGCGCTGGATGGTCTCATCCACACTTGCCACCAGAAACCCACAGGGCAGTGCCAGTACTTTTCGTTTTTGTACCATTGCAAACAGCCAGGTAAGTAATGCGCCCAAGAAGGAAAACTCGGTAAAATGGGCCAGCTTCCGCAACAGTCCGTGGCCGGAATCCGGTTCGCCGGGTTCGCTGGGAAAGAGCGATGCCAAAAGGTCACGCACCCACCCGCTGATAGCGCCGGATATGCTGCCCGGAAGCAGAGAGTTGCCCCAAATAACAGCTATGTTCAATATTAAAAGTACCGTGCAGACACGGATTTTTCTCTTTGTTCTTTCCATTACAGAACACCCAAATGTTCCAAGAGGATCTTGACACCTAAGCCGATGAGGATCACTCCACCGGCAATTTGGGCTTTCTTTTCAAAGCGGCTGCCGAAGATATTGCCGATCTTCACGCCCACCGCAGAAAGCAGGAAGGTGGTTGCGGCAATGAGTGCCACCGCCAGCCAAATCTTCACATTGCCAAGCATAGCCAAAGAAATGCCCACAGCCAATGCATCGATGGAGGTGGCAATTGCCATCACAAACATGGTTTTTACACCAAAATCTGCATTTTTGTCGCAGCAGTCGCAGTCGTGTTCAAAGGCTTCTTTGAGCATGTTGATGCCGATTATGGCTAACAAGCCGAAGGCAATCCAATGGTCAAAGGCCTGAATGGCCTGGGCAAACAAGGAAGCCAGCAGAAAGCCGACCAGGGGCATCAGACCCTGAAATCCGCCAAACCAAGTGCCACAGATGGCGCTTTCCTTGAGTCCTGCTTTTTTTACGGACAGGCCCTTGCACACGGACACCGCAAAGGCATCCATACTCAGTCCCACTGCCAACAGGAAAAGTTCACCAAAACCCATAACTTCCTCCGCATTTGTAACATTCTTATGGAGTGATTATAGCAGTTTTGGGGCACATTGTCAAACAATACTATACCACTGAGAATTCCCATTTTCCGGGATTTTATACCTGCCAAGGGTTGCTATTTTGTCCGGTTTCGGCTATAATTTTAGAAAAAGCAGGAAGGAATTGGGATATGGAGCTTACGCTGGTGCCCGCTTTTTCTCACAAGGATGAAATCCGTGAGCTGTTTCAGGAATATACAGATATGCTGGTTGCGGGCGATCCCCTGTTTGCCGAGTATCTGCTTTTGCAAAACTATGACGATGAGCTTGCCCATTTGGAACAAAAGTATGGGCTGCCCAAGGGACGGCTTTATCTGTTGTTCTGCAACGGAGATGTAGCCGGGTGCATTGGCTTAAAGCAGTTGGATGGGGATAGCTGCGAGCTGAAACGGCTGTATATCAAACCGGCATTTCGGGGGATGCATCTTTCGGATCTTTTGGTGAAGCGGATTATTGATGATGCCAAAGAGATCGGCTACAAACAGATTCTTTTGGATACCCTCCCCTTTTTGACCGCTGCCATTGCCTTATACAAAAAACACGGTTTTCAGGAGATTTCCAAGTACAATGACAGCCCTATGGGGAACGCAGTGTATATGCAGTTGGATTTATAAGGAGCAAGACTTATGGCAAACGAAAAAGACACCCAAAACAAAGTACAATATCTGCCGATTTTTATGTGCCTCGGTTTGTCGGTAGGCATGGCCATCGGTGCAGCCATCGGCAACACTTCCATTGGAATGTGTATGGGCATAGCCGCAGGCGTTGGTATTGGTGCATTGATCGATGCCAAGCATCGCAATGACGGCAATGAAGAATCATAACCACCGGCCGTGCCGGTGGTATGCACTAGCCCCCTTGGGGCATGCCCTTGGCTGAGCCTATAGGCTCGTCGAAAAGTCTGCCAACCGCGCAGATGTCACGGGCTGCCCCTAAAGGGGCTTTTGTTTATTTGCCCCCTTGTACTGGCTCACCCGTAAACGGGTCAACATATTCCTTAATACTCATTTGATCGTCGGCGTAGTCTTCTTGTAATTGGTTTCTTATATATTCTTGAATTGCCTTTTTATTTGCTCCTACTGTACTCACATAGTACCCTCGACACCAGAAATGCCGATTACCATACTTGTACTTGAGATTGGCATATTTCTCGAATATCATTAAACTGCTCTTTCCCTTTAAGTATCCCATTATTTGTGCCACGCTATATTTCGGTGGTATGGAAAGTAGCATGTGGATATGATCTACACCGGACTCTGCTTCGATTATTTCTATACCCTTATAATCGCATAGCTTTCGTAACATTTGTCCTATGTCTTGCCTGATTTTACCGAATATAATTTTTCTTCGATATTTCGGGGCAAATACGATATGGTATTTGCATTCCCACTTCGTGTGTGCTAAACTACTAGTGTCAAGTTTCATTTGGACTTGATTCCTCCTTTGATAAATAAATGCGGTTGGCAGACCACATTTATTATATCAAAGGAGGATACTTTTTCTATGCATAGCTAAA
>JAZNSR010000123.1:0-10209 GCA_045591335.1 Faecousia sp. | reverse complement strand
GTTTGGGCTGCTCTTTTTGTGTTTCTTCCTTTTTTTCGCCGCATCCCCAGAAAGAAAGGGCAATTGTAGCCAGCAAAGCAGCTGTCGTCAGGATTTTGATACTCCGTTTCATCCTTTCAGACCTCCCACCATAAACTTTCTGTTAATAATCTTTTGGGTGCATGCATAAAGCACGATCGTCGGGATCGTAACCATGGTAAAGCCTGCCATTAGCTCCGGCAGGGATACCCGATATGCACCTGCACGCAAATTGAACAAATACATACCGTAAGAGATATTGGGCGTGCTGGGTAACCATACCAGATAGGTGCTGTAGTCATTCCATGTACCCATAAAGCCCAAAACCATCAGCACCACCGCCTGAGGCATTGCCATGCGCAGGTAAAAATCGAAGAAGATCCGGTAGCGTCCTGCGCCGTCGATTTGTGCCGCCTCTGCATAATCCCAGGGAATCGACTTAAAGGTGCCGTACATTAAAAGAAAGTTTGTGCCCCAGAAGCAGCCAACCGGGCTGGTGATAATATTCATAAACAGATTATCATATACGCCCAGCGCCTTGTTGATCTGCATAGCAGAGGGCAAGCTGCCTACAATGGGCAAAATCATAATGATAATGCCCAGGGAGAAATAAAACTTTTTGCCGATGAATTCATACTTTGCTTCCGCATAGGCAAAGCAAGCTGTAAAAAAGGTGGTAATCAGCGGCTTCAGGACTGAGGTGAGGATACTCACCGCAAACATGCTGGCCACACTGACCTCCAGCCGTTCATCAAAGATCACAAAAATCTCTGTGAAGTTGGACCAATTCAGCTTGGCAGGCAATCCGAATGGATTATACATACATTCCAGATTGTTCTCCTTAAGGCTGGTTATCAACATAAATAAAGGAAGCACCAGCATAGACAGGGCATAAATGATCAAAACAACCCAGAGCACCCAATAGACTGCCTTGGCAAACACATCCATCGGTGTTATGGTATTCTTTCCGATTAAAGGTTTCGGAACCTTTTTGCGTTCTGTCATAATCATTTCTCCACTGTATAGTCAAACTTCTCAAGGAAACGCTTGAGGCGCAGGGTCAAAGGTCCGATCAACACGGTCAAGATCAATCCGCCCGCGGCGTATTTGGGGTAGGAGAATTCCGTTGCATCCACCAAAACGGCCCGGGTAAAGTAGTAGCCCATATTGGAAACATAACTGGGTGCACTTGTATAGTAGAACTCCAGCAGAGGGCCGCCATTAGAGAATATAGCCGCAAAACCGGTGATCAGGAAGGTGGTCAGGGTGGGATAGATCAGGGGCAGGATAATATATCGCAGTTCCTGGAACATATTGGACACGCCATCAATTTTAGCACTCTCAAATATATCCGGGCTTATGCCGCGCATAGCAGTTGGATATACCAAAAGGCTTGTAGAGAAAGACAGCCAAATTGAATAAAACAAGGTGGTGCCAAAGGCATATTCCTCACTGTGCAGCAGGTTAATCCACTTACCCTCATTGATGCCGAAGATCCTGCACAGCTCTGTAAGCGGTCCGTTGGAACCGATAAAGTTCACAAACACCAGCGAAATCACCAAGCCGGACATAATCGAAGGAATCATAACAAGGAAGCTGATAGCCCGATTGAACAGGCACTTCTTGAACAACAGATAAGAAAAACAGATATAAAGCGGCACGCAAATCACAAGGTTGATTGCATACATCTTAAGGGAGTTAATCATGCTGTAAAACAATAAATTGCCGCTACCGGTCATTTCCTGCCAAAACAGCTGGAAATTCTTAAAGCCGGCAAAGTGCTTGCCCGTGCCGTCAATGTTTTGAAACGCCAGGATTATGGAGTTAAAATTGATACCAACATAGAAAATGCAGAACAGAATCAAAGGATATCCAATCAAAGAATACACAAACAGATTATCCTTAACGCTTCCAAGCCGCGCTTTTTTCCGCATTTATCTCACCCTTTCTATGATTGTACTGGCAAAGTTTTCCTATCTTATGAATAATAGCCATAGCTCCTGGCCTGATTCAGCCAGGTTTCCCATCTGTCCGCCGTATTATAGTCGACAATATTCTGCATAAATACCTGCACATCGCCGCCCGCGTCCGAAACAAATGCCGGCAGAGTCGCTTGCTGTGTGGTCAGGTTATATGTTATATAGTTGGTGCCCAAAGCGGAATAGGCATAGATCGGCACGGAAGCCGTGTCAATAAAGGCAGAGCGCACCGTCACATTTTGCGAATCCTGCAGCAAGTCATAAGCATTGCGGGTAAAACGGGTCATGCCGTTCATATGCTCATCAGACAGATCGTAGTTGTAGTTCCACAGCATACCCGTCTGCTGGGCCACCTGACCCATGCTATTATCAGACAGCATAAAGGTTAAAAAGTCCATAATAGCCGCCCGCTTTTCTGCATTTTCCTGCTTGGCCACCAGAACGCCGCCGCCAGTTTGGGAGTGGATCACGCTCTTGCCCTCGGTGCTGGCGGGAATCAGCATATAGCGGTAGTTCGCCTCGCCGTATGCCTTGGCATCCGGGTCGTAGTTCTGCATGCTGTCAATCAGGTGCCGGGAACCGTTTTCAAACCAGTTGCCCTCTACAATAAATGCAGGGCCGCCGGCGGTCAGGAACTGGGTATGGGAAGCATCCACAGTCAGGGCCACATCATTGAGGGTTGCATCGCTCACATAGTTGCGGTTGCCCAGATACTCACTGATGAACCGCCCCATTTCGTCCACGCCCTTCATCTGGAAGGTCTCATAGCCGTTTTCGATGGTAATAACCGTTTTTCTGCCATCGTACAGCTCCACCTCAGCGCCCTTTGAATCGTGCTGATAGAAGGTGCGGAAGCCTTCCTCTCCCAAATAACCGGCAAGGTATGCGTAGCCCACACTACTCACATACTCCGGATTCTTTGCGCCCATGTACAGAAATACTTCTGTGCCGCTGTTACGGATCTTTTCGCACATAGCTTTGAACTGATCCATATTCTGAGGCTGACCATCATCATAGGTACCTTCCACACCGTCCTTGCCGGGATGAATACCGTTGCTGCCGCCCAGCTTGCCGTCTTTGTCAAAAAGCCAGCCATTAGCCACAAAACGGTCATAGTCAAAAATCAGACCGGTGGGGCTGATATTGTAAGGAACCATGTAGGTAACGCCATTCTTTGTAGACATTTCCATCCATGTATCCTTGTTCATAATCTTATCGCCGATGGCAATGCTATCGCCATCCGGAATTGCGGTCAGTAAATCATTCAGGCTTTCCAGATAATTGCCGTCAAAAATCGTGCCGAAATTGCAGTCCTCTGCGATAATGATATCGTTGTTTGTGCCGGACTTAATATCTGCAACGATCACATTGGACAAATTCAGATTTCCCTTAGGCTTCACATAATACTTGTCGTTGGTGGCATTCCACTGCTCTGCCAGGTCTTTGATCCAGTCGTCACCGAATTCACCGGTGTAATAAGAAACCGTGATTACTTCCTTGCCTGCATGCTCCGCATCCTGTCCACCGCCGCAGCCGGCCAGAGGCAGGCACAGCAGTACAGCTACTATCAGCAAGGACATCGCTCTAATTACAACTTTTTTCATAATTGCCTCCTTAAATCAAGAACATATCAATTTCTTCTATCCGGTCGCCCTGCAGGCGAACAGTCTTTACTTCATACTTTCCAAAAGACAGTGTCTTCTCCGCATTGCCGCAGCGCAAGGTGGTCTGTGCCTCCCGGGAGGTATTGTTCTGCAAACGGAGCAAGTATCCGTCGGTTTCTGTTGCGCGGAACATGGTCACCAGCGCAATATCCGGATTAGTATGAGAAATCTCATAATCCCAGCCGGACTTTGTGTCCACTGTGGGGAAGATGTTCATGGCAAAGGGTTTTTCTGCAAACAGGTCTGCATTCTTTTGCAGCTGATTTTCTTTTGCCGGCTGCAGACGCAGGCGGTAACTTCTTTGTCCCTGGTCGCACTTGGGCAGGAAAATATTGTCCCTTGTCAGGGGTCTGTCCGTCACGGGATGGGCAACGTAGGTCACATTACGCAAAAGCGTCAGCCGTGCAGTACCGTCCCGGTAGGAGGATCCGTAAGAATCCGGTGTCAACACCTGCAAATAATCCTCACCGTTTTTCATCGCTACAAAGTCATGTGCTACACATTCTCTGCCATCCATATAAAGTGCTTCTGTGCCAAATACCTGCTGTCCGATGTAGCTTTCTGCTTGCACCGGAATATGCAGCTTGATGCACTTATCGGTTTCTGCAGGGAACAGATCCACATTCACATCCACAACAGAACCCTCTTTGTAGATTTTGTAGCCGATTCTGGCTCTGGTCAGTCCGCTGGCGAAAAATGCTTCAGCCGCCAGGTAGATCGGGCCATCCTCCGTGATTTCCAGAGAGTGCAGCCCCCGGAATACGCCATCGCCTTCCTTCAGCATGGTAAAGGGTACAGGATTCTTGCCAATACCGTTTTGCAGCTCCTCCGGGGACATGGCCCAGGGGTCTGCCGTATCGTCATAGGAAACCAGCCGGAATAGATCCCCGTGGGCATACTCCTTGCCGTTTACCTCATAGCTTTCTATGAGTCCGGTTTTCTTGGAGATCCGCAGCTTTTTGACGCCATTGTCAAAGGTGATATCCTCACCGTAAGGATACACAGGCTTAGGCTCTACCACAGTTTTGGCCGTGAATCGTGTAATATCCAAAGGCTTCAGCTTTGCCCTGAAGATCACCTTCTTGCGCCAGTCAATGCTGATGTTGCTGGCTTCTTTGATAGTTTGGCAGGATACAGGGTTTCCGTCCTCATCAAAAATTCGCAGGTTGGAGTACTCGTTGTCAAAATATTCCGTAGGCACAATAGACAGCTCACATTCCACAAACTGCTCATCAGCATAAGGCTTGGGATTGAACACAAAAATGGGATAGGTGTTTTCCTCTGCCACACGCTGACCCTTCACCATACCGAAAAATGCTTCCAGCTTCAACCGTTCCAGCTCTTTCAAGCCGTGATTGATGTAGCGCAGGGAGTTATCCTCTCCTGCCTTGATCACGGTACCGGCAAGCACATCGTGGAACATAACAGTGAGCACATCCTCCGTCACCTCTCGCATCGTATCGGCAGGATACTCGCAGATGCCCCGCAGGGCGGCTGCGGAGCGCATTTTCTCCGTGAGGAATTGTTCTCTTTCCATTTCCCGGTAAATCTGCTTCAATCCGGTCATGGATGTGTAGCAGCCGGGCATACAGGAGATCAGTGACCGCTCCCACACAGCAGCGGGCTCATTTTCCGAAAAGAAAGTATCAGGCGTAGAATGGATGATCTCCACATCGGACCGCTTCATCAGATTTTCGATATCTGTCAAATCCTTATGGGAAGGACCGCCGCCATGGTTGCCTACGCCCCAAAGGGATACAGTTTCTTCATAATCCTGCAGCCGATCCATATCTTTGCAGATTTTCTCTGTCGCCTTGCCCAAGGTAGAACTATACTCTGTTCCCCGAAATGCCTTGATTTGGCTTCCGTCATAGCCCTTCCAATAAAAATACTCACTGGGAAGCTCCAGCTGAAGCCAAATATGCTTGCTGAAGGGTCGCATAAAAATATAATTGTCCTGACCACACTTTTTCACGATCTGCACCAGGCCCCGGCTATGACCGAAGGCGTCAAAGCACACCGCAGTCTTGGGCAGATTCTCCTCACCGAATCTGCTGCGGAAGAATCCCATACCTGCGCGAATCTGCCGGATATAGCTTTCTCCGTGTCCCAGCAGGCAGTCAGGCTGCAGATACCAGCCACCGGAAACATGCCACTTATTCTCTTTTACAAGCTGCTGGATCTTCCGAAACAGCTCCGGGGCATACTTTTCCGTATATTCATAAATGCTGGACTCACCATGACAGAATATGTAATCATGCTTTTCCATCAGGTTGGCAGCGCTCTGAAAAGTGGATAAGGTTGCAGACATTCCCTCTGCCCATTCCCACTGCCAAATCGTGTCAATATGAGAATTACAAATTAAATGTAATTTTTTCACAGTTTTCTCCTCAAGTTTCTTTCATAAACAGGGCACAGCCCGGTTTCAAGGTTGTTTCAATCGTACTGCCTGCGGAATATGCACGGTCCATTTCCTGCACCGTGTATTCACTGCCCGGCAATGTAAGCTTCAACGTATTGTCGTACACACTGGAAAGGTTTACCACATAATACCGCTTTTTCCCCTCATTGATAAAAGTGGCTACCATAATCTGATTGCTGCACTGAACCATGATTCCCGGCTCGGTATACCGCAGCATATCCGGAAGCTCTCCGTGATAGATGCACTCTGAATCAGGTAGCGTTTTCGCAGTTTCCCAGTCAAAGCCATTATCATAAATACCGTAGTCTGTCACGCCCAGCAGCTCACTATGCAAAAGGTCCTCGGCGAAGGGCTTCATAAAATCGTTCAGCGTTTTTACCCAGAAAACATACTGCGTGGGATTGCCGTTCAAATCTATGAATGCCGCACCGCCGTCCTTTCCCTCCATATTGTCATCATTGCGCCAATCCAAAGGATAAAGTCCGGGGAACCAGCCGAAGCCGGCTGCACCGTAGGCAATGGTAACATTGACCTGCAATGCCATCTCCCCAAACGGCATCTTTCTGCCTGCTTTGAACCAATGACCTATCTGCATAAAGTTGAAAAAGCAGCTTCCGTATTTCATACTTTTCAGCTTAAAATAGGCATTGAGCTCAAACAGCGCCTTATGCACCGCGGTGGGAACTGTGGGCCAAACATCCTCATAGGGATATCTGTCCTGAGAGAGTATTTCAAAATGTGCTTTACTGAGCAAGCCCTCAACCAGGCGGTCATAAAAATTGAATCGGTTTTCGAATGCGATTTTCAATTCACCGGTCAGAGAGAAAGGCAACTCCATCGCAGCCAATGCACCGGGCCGTCCTTGAAACTCCGTACCGCCCCAAAAAATCTCATCATTGAGGGAGTAGGAGAGAAAATTGGCATGGAACTCCCGACCCGGAAAGTTCTGATCGAAAACGCGCTTTGCGTGGGCAACACCGGGGAATGACAAATAGCCGACCTCGTCGCAGAAGATGATACCTGCAAATGCCGGCCGGGAAGCATAGGGGCGGATCTGCTGAACGAAGCATTCATCCAGCGCAGCCTTTTCCTCTGCCGTCATTGCATCCCATGGCTTTTCTCCATTCTCTCCGGGCAGGATACGGGTATACTCCCTGAAAGCCTGTACGCAAGGCAGATAGCCGATCTTAAATTTTTCGCACTGCTGGAAGGTGCGTTCTATAGTTTCCGGTCGATCGTCCAATCCGAAACCGAATATGCGGTTTACGCCGACTTCCTTCAGGGTCTGAAACACAGAATCCGAAAGACGATCGGGAATACCGTCCCACGGCCCTGTGGGCGGACAAAATACAGCTGAAATAAACTCATTGGGAGCTATCATAAATAAAAAACCTCCTAAACAAACTGGTTCAGCAATGAAAATGATCTTTTTTCTGAGCAACCCGTACAATTACATTGCCTTCGTTTTGTGTATTATGAATATAGCACAAGGATATGTACCCCTATTGTCTTATATATTATAACATTTGACAGTTTCTGCATCAATGATATTTCTATTATGTTTTTTGATTTTTTTAATTCATGTTCTGCCGTATCTCGTTAGCTTTTTTACTATAATTCACCTCTAAAAGTTCTGAGTTTTCACACAAATTACGAATATTTACATCTTTTTCCATATTTAATAAATCCTCCTATTGCTTCTCTTCATTTTAATACACTTGATTTTTTTTACATTTTTGCTATATTTATACTATAAGAAGCTTTCTTGGAGGTGTCTGCTATGACTGATACACAGAAAAACAAGACCGGCGAAACATCCAAATTCATCCGCGACTCACGAGAGCTTTTCTATAATATCCCCCACGGCATTTCAGGAAACGCACCGGAGAATGTAATGAATTCCAAGCACGAATTAACCTTTCACATTTGGACTTCCCCAAGTTCCGATATGCACGCTCACGAAAACTACCTTGAGCTTTTTATTGTCACAAACGGGAAGCTCCTGCACCAATTCGGCAACCGTTCTACCGTTATGCAAACCGGAGATGCGTTCTTGATATTTCCCGGTCAGTATCATCAGCACCGGCAGTACAAGCACTACACATCCCAGCATATCAATCTCACCTGCTCCCTGCCCCGTGCTGCCGCTATGTTCAAAAGTCTGTGCGGAACAGAAAATCCGGAAATTTCTAATCAGAGCATTCATTTTAACGACAGCGAATTCAGTGTAGTCAAGGATATTCAGGCATTGATTCTCCGCTCCCAAACCGACCATTATATGAACGCCGCGGTACAATCGCTGTATTCCTTTGCTCTGAGCTTTTTCTGCCTGCCCCAAACTGTTACAGAAAGTCCCAAGGTATTGCCCAAGTGGCTGCAGCAGTTTGTGCAAAAGCTGGAAAGCATCGACTTTTCCAATCCCATACATATGACCGACATATACGCAATGTCCGGCTATTCTCAGTCCGCTCTATCGCAGCAATTTAAAAAATATATGGGACAAACCTTAGTCAGTTATATCAATGATCTGAAATTGAATCATGCCTGCAATCAGCTGAAGAATACCTCCTTTTCTATGGTTGATATTGCCAAATCCGCCGGTTTTGAATCCTATCCCCATTTTTCTCGGCTCTTTAAGAGTAAATTCGGTCTTTCTCCCCTGCAATACCGCGCGTCCAACACCTCTGATAAATTCTGAAATCGGAACGAAACTGCATTATTTTTCAAACATTTTATAGGATGGGAGCTATTTATGAGTCAAAAAGAACTAACCGTAATGATCGACTGTTCCCGGGGCGGCGTGATGAAGCCGGAAAAGATAAAGGAATTTGCTAAAATTATAAAAAATATGGGCTATACCGGTTTGATGCTCTACACCGAAGATACTTACGAGGTGGAAAACGAACCATATTTCGGCTATATGCGTGGCGGCTACACTATGGCAGAGCTGAAGGATATGGATGCGTATTGCGAGTCTATCGGCATCGAATTGATTCCCTGTATTCAGGTGCTGGCCCATCTGGGACACCTCCCCCGCTGGGAGGAATACGCTCCCCATATGGATATGGCGGATGTGCTCCTTGTAGGCGATGAGCGCGTCTATACGCTGATCGATAATATGCTCTCCACGATAGCCAAGTGTTTTACCACCCGTAAAATCCATATTGGTATGGACGAAGCGTTTTGCTTGGGAATGGGGCGGTATTTGAGACAAAACGGCTACCGCAACCAACTCAATATTTTGCTGGAGCATCTGAACCGAGTAAAGGCGCTGACCGATCAATACGGTATGCAGATTATGATTTGGAGCGATATGTTCTTCCACCAAGGGGGCAGCTCCGAAAGCATCCCTCAGGAAATTTTGGACAAGGTACCCGCAGGCGTGGATCTGGTGTACTGGGCGTACAACGAAAAGGACAAATCCTTTTATGACAAAAATTTCAAAGTCCATCAGCAGTTTGTGAACAACAAAACGGTGTTTGCCGGTGGTATCTGCACTTGGACAGGCTACGCACCCAATCTGCAGATTGCATTGGATTCCACAGCGGCGGCGGTAAAAAGTGCCGAAGAGCACAACATAGAGCATATCATTATGACAATGTGGGGCGATGACGGAAAGGACTGTTCTTTCTATGCCGCCCTGCCGGCTCTGTATGCCACAGCACAGATGATCGATGGCAATTTCGACCGGCAGGATATCGCCGAGAAATTCTCTGCTATGTTTGGCTACGACTTTGGGGAATTTATGAATTTAGAGCTTCCCAATATTACGGAAGACGAAGAAAGCCATGTTCATAACCCCAGTAAATATCTGCTGTTCAACGATCCCCTGCTTGGCTTATTCGACTACACCGTCCACAACGGTCTGAAAGCTCGGTATGCTGCCGCCGCTGAGGTTCTGCAAAGGAGCATCAACGGACGGGAATATGATTACCTATTCGATTTTTACGCGAAACTGACCGGCTTACTTGCCCATAAATGTGATTTAGGCATTCGCCTGAGAAACGCATATGTCGCAAAAGACAAAGAAACACTGAAAAAACTGGCTGACGAGGAATTCCCCCCTATGCAGGTGCTTGTGCGACAGGTCTATGAGGCATACCGGACACTGTGGTACAAAGAGAAT
>JAZNSR010000122.1:0-3730 GCA_045591335.1 Faecousia sp. | reverse complement strand
ATTGACACAGGCTGCGTACAAATCCTGGTCCTTCTCAAATTGGGTGTAGTATTTTTCCAGTTCGCCTACCAGAGCTTCAATGGTTTCTTTTTCTTCGTTGATAAATTCCTCTCCAAAGGCGCTGATCAGTTCGGGGTTAATGGCGGGTTCTGTTTCCTCTGGGGTCTCTTCCTTTTCTTTTGCGCCGCAGCCTGCCAGCAGCAGAAATAGGGAGGCAAAAATAAGCATCAAGCTCAGAAACTTTTTGTTTTTCATATGTATCCTCATTTGTGGTTTGTTTTATTTTATTTTGAACGATTCATTTCGTAACAAAATGCACCATTATTTCCGCAGAAGGCGGATTTGGTTATAGTCCGGTTATTGGATAGGGAGTTGCTTTGCAATTACTCAAAATCGAGCACAAAACTATGTATGGTTATTACGCATTGTGCATCCTCACCCAAAAATGACTCAAGTACATTGCTGCAACTATAATCGATCACATATTCTTCGTTTTTCCAAAGCGCTATGCCGTCCGGATCTGCTTCCTCCTGGCCTGCTATCTGACTGTATTTTGCTCTGATTGCATCATTGACTTCCGTCTGCTTGTCGCTTTTGACGGTAAAGAAGCAGTAGAACTCATACAGTTTTTTATCTGCGTTAAAGGATAAGCCAATTGCAACATCGTAAACGCCTTCGCTCGTTCCTAAGACCGCAGTGATATATTCCTCATTGGTAAGAAACTTCAGCCCAGTGATGTATCCGTCATTTGCCTGGGAATCTTCAAGTTCTCCTACATTAATTGCTTCTTGCGTTTTCTCATACGTGTCGCCCAGTGAAAGGTTAAACGGCAAAAGATTTGGTTTCGTTTCTTTTGCAGTGCAGCCTGCAAATATCAGTAATAAGGATGCGGGGACAAGTATTAAACTCAACAATTTCTTTGCTCTCATATGTATTCTCCTTTGTGTTTTGTTTTATTTTGAACGATTCATTTCGTAACAAAATACCGGATTACTTTCTGCAGAAACAGAATTTGTTCATCTGCAAGCTCGCCGCTGTGTTCTGCTCTTGATTGAAAGGTAAGCAGTAGTAGATCTAAAAGCTCCACTTCATCTGAGGACAGGGAAACAGTGGAGACTGTGTAGCACTTATCTGTGCCCACCAGATAATCGATGGATACGTTCAAAATCCGGGCAATATCCTCTATGACATCCAGTGGGGGGAGCTGTGCGTTGGACTCATAGCTGCTGACGGCTGATGTGCTTTTGCTGAGCCGAGTCGCCAGTTCTTTTTGTGTAATGCCCCGTTTTTGGCGTATCGCTTTCAGTTTTGTTCCGAGATCATACATGGGTATGCTCCTGCTTTTTTCCACATTATACCATACACATATTCAGCTATGCTGTAGTGCTGGGCGAGTTAGGCGCAATTATACTGAAGTGACGTTGTGCCTGTATTTGATTGTATTATAATCCGGCCTGTGGCGTTTTTCCCGTGCTGCCAGCACGGAATACATTTATTGTTGACCTTTTGGTGAGTTATGTGTACAATTGCACTTGAAATACAGAGATTAAGGAGAGATGCAGAATGCAAAAGGATACTTCCAATCTGTTGGCAGAATTGAAGGATTGTTCCGATTTTAACTGTTTCTACCGGGATAATGAGGAAAGCATAGTATCTCTGTCCTTGTCGCAGCTGCTCAATGCACTGCTTTTAAAACATGAAATGAAAAAGTCCGAGGCCATTCGTGGCTCGGAACTAAGTGAAGACTACGCATATCAAATTTTTTCCGGTTTGCGTGTGCCGGAGAGAAAGAAACTTTTGAGTCTCGCCATCGGTATGCAGTTGAATTTGGAAGAATTGCAGACACTGCTGAAAACAGCCGGATATGCACAGCTCTATGTGAAAAACCCATTTGATTGTGTCATCATTTATGGTGTTTGCAAGAAGCTTCCGGTTTACCGGATCAACAATCTGCTTTATGACTACGGAATGGAGACGCTGGGATGATGGACACGAAAAAATGTCCCCATTGCGGTAAACAGCTGCATAAGGACGCACAATACTGCATGTACTGCATGACATCTTTGTGCCCCAAAAAGGATATTACACCCAAGGCGGTATCCCACTGGAAATTGGCTTTTTTTTGCGCAGCATTGCTGATTATTGTGATTGTTTTGCTGCTATGTGTTTTACTGCGCAGCTGCGGGATGAAGCAATCAGCACCCGACGGGCAGGCGACAGAGACGACAACTGCGCTAACACCGGAAGAGGAAAAGAAAAATCCGATACCGGAAAGCACATCCGGAGCCGAGCAGACGGACGGAGAGGAGAAAACCGGGGATCCTTCTGAAAACGATCCTACCCGGGGACCGTTTCAACCAACAGAGACGAACGCCTCCTTGCAATGTAACCACATATATACGGCGGCTAATTGCCTTACGCCTGTGACATGCACGCTGTGCGGCAAAACTGTCGGAACGCCGGATAGCAAAGCACACACATGGGAAGCGGTTACATCGGTTGTGCATCATGAGGAGCAGTGGCATACGGAAACGGTGGAGGTTCCGTATAAAAAGACTGTATATCTATGCTTCTTCTGCGGATATAACCAGAAAGGGTATGACACCCTTGATTTGCTGAGGGAGCATGTAGTCGTGCATTCCAATGCCCAAAACTATGAGACAATTATTGCCCGTCCGGATTTGCTGGCAGATACACGCGAGGAATGGGCGGTCCGAACAGAAGAAAAACGGGTTGTGGACAAAAAAGCTTACGATGAAACGGTGATTACCGGGTATATCTGTAAGGTGTGTAATATGCATAAAAGCGCGGAAGAGTAAATATGTAAGTATGATTAAGGAGGTTTTGCCGATTATGGACAAGTTTGAATTGGTGTCTCCCTATCAGCCCACCGGTGATCAGCCGGAGGCGATCAAGGCATTGACGGAAGGCGTGAAGAACGGTCACAGCGAGCAGGTGCTGCTGGGCGTTACCGGCTCGGGCAAAACCTTTACCATGGCAAATATCATTGCCAATATCAACCGCCCAACTTTGGTGCTTGCCCACAATAAGACCCTGGCAGCTCAGCTTTGCAGCGAGTTCCGGGAATTTTTTCCCAACAATGCGGTGGAATATTTTGTTTCCTATTATGATTATTATCAGCCGGAGGCGTATATCGCCCACACGGATACCTATATCGAGAAGGATTCCTCCGTCAATGAGGAGATCGACCGCCTGCGCCACAGCGCCACCTCAGCGCTGTTTGAGCGGCGGGATGTGATCGTGGTGGCGTCGGTTAGCTGCCTTTACGGCTTGGGCGACCCCATCGACTATCGCAGCATGGTGATCTCCCTGCGTACCGGCCAGCCGCGGATCATGGAGGAAATGCTCAAGAAGCTGACGGAGATCCGCTACGAGCGAAACGATATCGATTTCTCCCGTAATAAATTCCGTGTCCGGGGCGACACGGTGGAGATCTACCCGGCCTACTGGAACGGGCGGGCGATCCGTGTGGAGTTCTTCGGGGATGAGGTGGACCGCATCTCGGAGATCAACGCGGTCACCGGCATGGTGGAGCGATATATTGACCATGTGGCCATCTATCCTGCCAGCCATTATGTGGCTTCCCGGGAGAAGCTGGAGCGGGCTATGGAGGAGATCCGAAAAGAATGCGATGCCCAGGTGGCCTTTTTCCGTAGCGAGAATAAGCTGCTGGAAGCCCAGCGCATTGCCCAGCGCACCAATTATGACC
>JAZNSR010000121.1:0-7020 GCA_045591335.1 Faecousia sp. | reverse complement strand
TTTGGTAATGACGGTTTCCGGGTGCTCCGCGGATTCCCGCAATGCGCTTGTATCCAGCTCCACAACAGAAGCGGTGGATTGCTGCATGCCGGAAATCTGGAATGCTTCCGCAGTGCTTTCCGGGACGAGTGCTGCCTGCGCGCCGGCAATTTCCAGGCCGGTGTTTTGCAGCTGTCCGGTTAAGGCAAAGGACAGGGTATAGCCATCTTTTTCAATCACCACGCTGTTATTGCTGCTGATTTGTTGGGGAAACCGGACCCGCCATGCGCCGTCCGTATTCATATACTTGCCATCTTTGGCGGTCAGGGTATTGTCGATTTCCTCCCAGCTGCCGTTTTTTTGGAAATGAACGGCCTCCGGATATTCCACGGCCAAAAACAGACCGTTGGTCAAGCGGAATTGCTTTCCGTACTCTGATCTTTTTTGTACAAGCTCCTCAACAATGACGGGCTTGGCGGCTTCTGCCTTTTGCACTTCTTCTGGAATCTGCACTGCGGACTGCTGCAAATTCCCCGCGAATACCTGCATGGGTATCATATTGTAAAGAAGCGAGGCAACCAACACGACACAAATCATTTTGATCCTATTTTTCATCACAACGCGCACCTCCGATTCATCGTAAATTTGATTCTGATAAAAATGCTTTGCTTTGGTTCCCATACCACCTCCATATTTCGTTTCTCCTATGGTATGTGTATGAAATTCAGTAAAAGGTGACATTAAGATTAAATTTTTACAATATACCTTAACCAATGTCCCCCGGATTTTTTCATGACTGCATAAAAAATCCTTGACAATCAGGAAAAACTGTGATACCATACCTACGCAATAAAGAAGGCTACCCATCCGCCTCACCTTACGCCAAAGGCAAAAAGGTCAATATTCCCGCCATTCCGATAGGGGTGGACTGTGAGTATGCGGATGAATAGTCATCCGCTGTTTTTTATTTTTGGAGGTGCTTACCATCAGCAAGTTAGATCATCAGCTCAATGAGGAGATCCGCGACAAAGAGGTTCGCGTTATCGGCTCCGACGGTGCCCAGCTGGGTATTATGTCCGCTGAAGAGGCCAACAACCTGGCCGACGAGCAAGGCCTGGATCTGGTAAAGATCTCTCCCAATGCCGTCCCCCCCGTCTGCAAGATCATGGACTACTCCAAATTCTGCTTCGACCAGAAGAAGCGGGAAAAGGAAGCCCGAAAGAATCAGAAGGTGGTCGAGATCAAGGAGATCCGCATCAGCCCCAGTATCGATACCAACGACTTCAACACCAAGGCCAAAAATGCCCAGAAGTTCCTGAAGGAGGGCAACCGGGTTAAGGTCAGCGTCCGTTTCCGCGGCCGTGAAATGGCCCACACCAACCTGGGTGAGAAGCTGCTGATGGAGTTCGCCGAGGCCTGCGCTGAGGTTTCCACTATGGAAAAGAATCCTAAGCTGGAAGGCCGCTTTATGGCCATGTTCCTTACCCCCAAGAACAGCAAATAAACAAAAGATACGGAAGGAGAAACCAACTATGCCCAAACTGAAAACCCATAGCGGTGCAAAGAAGAGATTTAACCTGACTAAGTCCGGCAAGGTCAAGAGAGCCCGCGCTTACAAGAGCCATATCCTCACCAAGAAGGACACCAAGCGTACCCGCCGTCTGCGCACCACTGCGTACGCTGATGTGACCAACACCGCGGCCGTCAAGAAGATGATCCCGTACAAATAAGCATAGGAGGATATTGAGAAATGGCAAGAGTCAAAGGCGCGATGATGACGCGCAAAAGAAGAAATGCTACCCTGAAGCTGGCTAAGGGCTATTGGGGTTCTAAGTCCAGACACTTTAAGATGGCCAAGCAGCAGGTCATGAAGTCCGGCAATTACGCTTATGTTGGCCGTAAGCTGAAGAAGCGTGACTACCGCCGTCTGTGGATCACCCGTATTTCCGCCGCTGTGGCACCCTACGGTCTGAACTACTCCAAGTTCATGTACGGTGTTAAGAAGGCCGGTATCGAGATGAACCGCAAGAGCCTGTCTGAGATGGCTATTCAGGACAGCGCCGCTTTCGCAGCTCTGGTTGAGAAGGCTAAGGCCGCTCTGTAATGCATGATAAATACCCCGTCGGGTAATTGCCCGACGGGGTTTTATTATGCAAAACTATGATTGCCTTGCGGCAAGTTATGCGTTATACACGGCGTTGCCGTATTATCGATATAAATCCCTTGCGGGATTTTCGATATGCCGCTTAGCGGCTCGATATATGCTGCGCATTCGATATGCGTTGTGACGCAAGAGGAATTTATATCATATTGAATCTGCAAAGCAGATATATCGACTTTACAGCGCAAAAATATCGAGTTGCACAAGCAACATATCGACTTTATTTTTGCACTTTTTATTATTTTGAAAGACATCCACCAAACAAAAAACCACCGCTCTGTCTTAACCATACATGAAGCGGTGGTAATTATTTACTTTCCGGTTCTTCCATATGCCCCAAAGCATAAATAATCATTTGATTTATAAGCTCATTTCGGCTGATGCCAGCTTTCAATGCCTTATCATCCAAAACATGCAAAACATCTGCAGGAATGCGCATAGAAATTACTTCTTTTTCCGGCTTGCGCGCAATAAATTTATCCATTCTCATCATCCCCCTCTTGCATATTGTAACCGAAAACGATATAATAAAATATATTCTAATTTTAATATCTAATTTCGAATACAAAATAAATATAAATAGGGTGATGTTATGGATCTACACGATTATTCCAATGTAAAAAGAGTGCTGCGAAATTTATCTAAAAAATGGAGAGTTCCTATCTGGAAAGCAGAACAAATCGTTCAAGATGTCATCGATAAAACCTGGGAAAAATCCATATATGATCCCAAACAAAAAACGCTCCTGGATACATATTTCCCCGCAGGAAAGCCTACACCGCAACAATATATTCTTCGATTAGGTCAAGCACACGAAAGAAACGAGTATATTCCTCTTTTTCTGGAGGACAATGAACAGAACATGTAGTATCTTCATTGTCCCTGCGCATAATCCTTCTTCATTTTGCACTATATATTTATAGGGAGTGTTGCGTTTGCAACACTCCCTATGCTTTATTCTTGTGTGTCTTCTACGGTTTCTACCGCTTCGGCTGCGGGCTGGGCTGCCAGGGCAGCTACCTTTTTCTTCTTTTTGCTGCGGACGATCAAAACAATGATCAGCACGATCACCAAAACGGGGATCAGCACCGCCAGCAAGCAAATGAAAATAATCAAAAGAATTCCCACGATTCCCATGCCTAACAAGCCGATACCCGTATGTCCAACCTGTACCTCAGGAGCAACGGGCAGGGTCGTACCGGTCATAGGGCCAACAGTGATCACGCCAGACTCGCCGCCCTCTATAACCGGCAGCGTATTGATAACCAACTCAAAGGTCTCCTCGGGGGCTTCACTGGTGGCTTCCGTGGTTTCCTCCGGGGCTGCCACAACCGTTACAATAAAGAACTCAAAAGCATTCTCGTAGGTAAGCTTGATCTTCTGCTCACCCAGCGTGACCAATTCCTTTTGAGAATAAGTCAGCTTATCGCCATTGTAGGAATCAAAGAAGCCGTCGTTGCCCCAAACGCGGACCTTCAGGCCGGTCAAATCCAGTTTTTCACCGGCAGTATAGGTCAGCTTATAGGGCAGCTGGGTGATCTCCAGGGTGTACTCCGGCGCATCGTCAATGTAAAATTCAAATTCCGCTGTATTGGACTTACCGTTTTCGCCCTCCACCATAACCACCACATACCAGAAGCCGGCTTTGGTGGGTGTGCCTTCGATCTCACCGTGCTGGGTAATGTACAAACCATCCGGCAGGCTGCTGCGGAACAAACTGTATTTAGCATCCGGGTCAGTGCAATCCAGCTTATGATAATAATCTTCGCCCACTGTACCATTGGGTAGGCTATCGGTTGTGATCTCGGGGATTTGGGAGGATCCGCCTGCCACCGTGAAACTATCGCTGACCACAGTACCCACCATCTCATTCAGATCCAGGTTAGAAAACAAAGAAGCCGCGCAATAGAAAGTGCAGCCTGCATCTGCCGCTGAGAAGGTAATGTACTCGCCGGTCTGGCAATAAGCGCCGTCCCGATACCAGTTATAAACCACCGCACCCTCTAAAAACGCATTATATTCATCGGAAGTGCCATAATTATAAGCACTGTCCAAAGTGGCTCCTTTATCCACCATGACCGTACTGCCTACCTTGGGATCGCCAGTCAGACGAACCACCGCGCCGCTGGCTAACGCAGGCACTGCCATAGCCAGCACCATAACCAGGCATACTGTAATTGCCAATAACTTTTTCATACATTTCTCTCCTTTATTGCAGCTTAGAACGAGCCGCTGCGCACTGTACCGGAGCCACTGCTGCCGCTGCGTCCGGAGGAATTGCTGCTGGGCTTTTTGGTGCGCACCACATTGCGGTACAAATACAGATCGCTTTGAATCCGCAGCTGCATACTATCCGGCTTCATGTAATTGTGGGCCCGGGCCTGCATGCGCACAGATTTCAGCTGCCCGCGCAGGATCAGCGCAACAATCAAGCCTACCACCAGGCCGAGGATCAGGGAAACCACCAGGAAAAATCCAAAATCATAGGTGTTATAATCCACAATAGCATCGCCGCAGCTTTGGGCAAAGCCAGCGAAGGCGCCGTAATAATCCTCTGCCTGCAAATCCTCCACCAAATCCGCCTCAATACCCTCGGCAACGCTGTCATAAATGGCATCGTCTGCCAGGCCCAGGGTGTACATGGCGTAATTTCTGGGATCCATGGAAATCACCAGCAGCAGACCATCCCGGTTTTCGCCGTAACCTAGGCCCTGCCCGTAATATGTATCCTCCACAAAAGCCTCGATATTTTGCAAAGAGGGATAGGTATAAACGCTGATCTGCACTTGATTCTCATGGCTGATCTCTGCCAGCATGGTTTCCAATGCGGCTTCCTGGGAAGCATCCAGCAAGCCCGCCTCATCCCGCAGCAGATCCTCATTGCCATAGTCCGCTGCGCTGACGCAAAGCGCCAGGCTCAGGCACAGTATGGCAGCCAGGAAAACAGAAAGAATTTTTCTAGTCATAGCCATACCTCCTTACAGAATCCAGAGCAAATAGCTCAAAGCAAGCACCGCTGCCGCCACGCCGGCAGACACGCCCATAAACCATTTCCAGAACAATCCCTTATCCATGGGCAGGTCACCGGCCACCTTGCCGGTTTGACCGTTGACACCAAAGGTGAACTTCTGCCCCTTCCACTGGGTGTTCAGAATCCAAACGGGATACAGCGCATACCGGGCGCAGCCGTTTTTCAGATTGATAATGGAATTGGTGGGCTCCACGGTGGTGTAGCCCTGGACCGTGGCTGCAAAAGCATCCTCGGTGCTTTTGCGGATGCGCTCATTGGCTCTTGCAACGCTGGCCTCGGCGTCCACATCATACTTATCTGCCAAAAAGCCCGCCAAATAAGCAGTTTGGAAATCCACCGCGTCCTCCATGTGGTAAGGCTCAATGGATTCCATCATGGCGTCGTCCATTTTGGTGGAGCCGTCCACGGGCACATTGGCAAAGCCGATGCCGCCTGCGCGGGTGACGGAATAATAAGCGGTTTCCGTATAGTTATACTCGCTGTCGCTCCAAACCCGGGTGCGGGTGGCGCGGTAGCGCACATGGGCGTCTGCATCCGTATCAAACAGCCAAACCGGGACATATAAGCCCTTGACTTCCTTGATATGGTTCTCGTCCTTGAAGACCTTTGGCAGCAGCGCCTTGCCCTTGTAATGATTTTGCAGGGCTGCGACCGCTGCTTTTTTATCCACCTTAAAGGGAATCACCAGATCAGGCTTTAATGCGCCTGCAAACTGACCTGTCATAATGACCGGATTGCCGCAGAAGGGGCATTCGGAGGCTCCGGTGGTCTCGTCGGCCACGATCTCGCCGCCGCAGGTCTGGCAGGTATAGACCCGCAGGCCCTCCGTCTCACCGGGCTGCCATTCGGAGCCTGCTGCGGTGTCCCAGTTCATTTCTTCGGTCGGCTGTTCCTGGGGCTGAAGGGCCTCCAGGTCGAATTCCGTGCCGCAGTAGGGACACTTCATCTTCTGGGCGGTGCTGTCAAATTCGATGGCACCGTCACAGCAGGGGCATTTGAATTGCTGTAGGACTGACATTTTGCTTCACTCCTTTACGGGAAACTATTATCGGATGTCCTCATTTCCGAACCGCTTGCCGCAGTTGGGGCAGAACTTGGGAATGATGCCGTCCTCCTCCACGGTCCAGCTGCACTCGCTGCACCAGATCTGTTCGGGAGAGAACCGGGTCGTGCCGCACTCGCTGCAGAAGCGGCCGGTGTTGATGGTGCCGCAGAAGCACTTCCAGCCGGTCTGCTGTGCCGCAGGGGCGGGCTTGGGATTGCCGCAGCCGGAGCAGAATTTACCGGTATTCTGACTGCCGCAGCTCTGACAGATCCAGCCGGAAGCGGCGGCAGGTGCGGCAGGACGGTGATAGCCTGCATTGCCGCTGTGATGGACCGCTGCGCTGCCGTGCATACAGCGGCGCTTCACCTCGGTCAGCGCCTGGGCAGCCTGGGCGTTGATATGCTCCCTGTTGGGATTGGTAATGGTCATCATGGCCAGCGCTGTCTGCATCTGCATCGCCATCTCCAGATCGGGGGCATTGCGGATCTGCTCCAGAAGGCTCTGGATGCCGTCGCCGCTGTTTGCGGTCTGGGCCTCATAATGCACACCCCGCTGGCCGCAGGAGAAGACCCGGCAGACGGTATCCAGCTCATTCTTCAGTTCCCGGTATTCGGGATAGAGCATGGGGTCGAAGGACTGGCTGAACAGGAGGCCCCTGCCGCTTTGCCGCTGGGTGGTCTCCAGCTTCAGGGTATTGCGGTTGAGGCGGAAGCGGATGTCGTCGATGTACTCGCAGCCCATGACCATGAGCTTGATGTAGAACACGTAGCTGTCCTCGTACCGGGGCGGATTGTAGCTGACCTC
>JAZNSR010000120.1:0-9972 GCA_045591335.1 Faecousia sp. | reverse complement strand
ATTGTCTTCCTAAGACCGCTTGGCCTCCGACTTGTTACCTTCAAGGATGTGGCCGGTCAGGATGAAGCCAAGGAAAGCCTGCAGGAGATCATCGATTTCCTGCACAACCCCCAAAAGTACAAGGAGATCGGCGCCAAGCTGCCCAAGGGTGCTTTGCTGGTAGGCTCTCCCGGTACCGGCAAGACGCTGCTTGCCAAGGCTGTGGCAGGCGAAGCCAATGTGCCCTTCTTCTCCATTTCCGGCTCTGATTTTGAAGAAATGTTCGTAGGCGTGGGCGCAAGCCGGGTTCGCAGCCTGTTCCAGCAGGCTGCCAAGGTTGCTCCCTGCATCGTGTTTATTGACGAGATCGACGCGGTGGGCCACTCCCGGGATTCCCGGTTTGGCAATCACAACGACCAAACCCTCAACCAGCTTCTGGGTGAGATCGACGGCTTTGATTCCTCCAAGGGCATCGTGTGTCTGGCCGCCACCAACCGCCCGGAGATTTTGGACAAAGCGCTGCTGCGCCCGGGCCGGGTTGACCGGCGGATCATTGTGGACCGCCCCAATCTCCAGGGCCGTTTGGACACCCTGAAGGTGCACACCCGGAAAATCAAACTGGCGGAGGATGTGGACTTAAAGCGGCTCGCCCAGGCCACCGCAGGCGCAGTGGGCGCAGACCTTGCCAACCTGGTCAACGAGGCGGCTTTGCGAGCTGTGCGCCACGGCCGCAAGGCAGTGACCCAGGAGGACCTGCTGGTCAGCTTCGAAACGGTCATTGCCGGCACAGAAAAGAAAAACACCGTGCTCACCGATACGGAAAAGCGGCTGGTGGCATACCACGAGGTGGGCCATGCCCTGGTTTCCGCTTTGGAAAAACACGCGGATCCGGTGACCAAGATCACCATAGTCCCCCACACTTCCGGCGCTCTGGGCTACACCATGTATACCCCGGAGGAGGAAAAGTATATTTCCACCAAGGACGAGCTTTTGGTGGAGCTGCGCTCCCTGCTGGGCGGACGGGCTGCAGAGCAGGTGGTGTTCTCCACCCAGACCACAGGCGCAGCCAACGATATTCAGCGGGCAACCGCCCTGGCAAAAAACATGGTTGCCCAATACGGCATGAGCCAGGAGCTGGGACTTATGGCCCCCGCCTCTGTCAATCACCGATATTTGGATAACCAGGCCTATCTGGACTGCTCCCAGGATACCGCTGCTTTGGTGGACAAAGAGGTGCAAAGCATTTTGCGTCAATGCCACCAGGATGCGGTCAAGCTGCTGCAAGACAACCGCAGCCTGCTGGACGAGATCGCTGAATACCTACTGACCAAAGAAAGCATCACCGGCGATGAGCTGATGGCCTTTGTAAACGCAGCCAAAACAGAATCCGAAGCTGAATAATCTCCAAAAGAAACCCCTAAAGCAGGAGCACACCTGCTTTAGGGGTTATTTGCTTTATTCAATTTGCGTGGCTGTGGTCGTGGTCCTGTAGGTCTCCATGTGTGTGCCCATGGGCAGAGGCATCCTCCCCGTGAATATGGGTATGCGTATGAATGTGGCAATGCTCGTGGATGTGGACCAGGTCGCCATGGGTATGTTCATGGGTGTGGCAATGGGTGTGCTCATGGGTATGCTGCAAGCTGATGGTATCCTTCGCCAGCAGCACTGTGGCAAGGATCATAATTCCCAATCCCACATAGAATCCACCGCCCGGTCTTTCCGCAAGAAACACTATACCAAACACGGCACCAAGGAATGGCGCAACGGAATAATAAGCGCTGGTCTTAGCCGCTCCCAGCTCCTTCTGCGCCTGAATATAAAAATTGATACTGAGTCCATAGGCCACAAAGCCCAAAACCATAACTGCCGCCATCCAAACAGCCCCAGGCAGCCGCTCCCTTACCACCAACGCCACAATCAAGCTGCCCAGGCCGGAGAATAAGCCCTTAATGATGGTGATTTGACCGGAGGACTTATTGCTAAGCATCCGGGTGCAGTTGTTTTCCAAGCCCCAGCAGCAGGCAGCCGCCAGCACAAGCAACGAGCCGGTATTAAACCGGAAGCTGCCTGCCCCCTCAAAGCTCAAGGCAACACTTGCCGCTGTCACCAATCCAATGGCAGCGATCAGCCATTTGGAAAGCTTCTCCCGGAACAGCAAAAAGGCGATCAGTGAAGTGGCTACGATCTCAAAATTATTTAACAATGACGCATTAGCTGAATTTGTTTTCTGCAAGCCCAGCATCAATAAGATGGGCGCGGCAATATCCAAAACCACCATGCCTACTGTATAAGGCAGCTCCGCTTTTGTCAGCTTTTCCCCTTTTTCTTTCGAGGTAAGGCCCAGGAAAAACATGCCCGCCCCAGCGCCTAAGTATAAAAAAGCCGCCATCATAGTCGGCTGCACAAATTGCAGCAGCACTTTGCTCAGCGGAATGTTAATGGCATATAGCGCAGCTGCCAAAATCGCAAAAAATATTGCGGTATTCTTTGTTTTCACGGCAAATCCGCAACCTTTCAACGCACAATTTCGCATCCCCCCTGGGGGGATATTTTCATTGTAGCACAAATGCATTGATTTGTCATCTATCAATCTCAAAAAATACCGCGCCCGAAAACCGCGAATCGTTTCCAGGCGCGATATTTTTTTGCATTTATCCTTCCATGGCATACAGCGCAGCGGTCTCCCGGTTGCGGTAGGCATGCTTTTCGTAATAACCGATCAATTCGCCGGCATCATTGCGCAAAGCTACCATATATACATCCTTGTTTTCTTCCGGGTTATAGAAGGTATACACCCGGTTATGATCCCGGCTGCACGCAAACCATTCCAAAACCTGCCGGATCTTCTCTGCGGCCTTTTTACTATGGCAGCGCAGCAAATTACCGCCCAGCAGCTTTTCTCCCCCATAGGGCGCATACCTCCGGCAGGCAGCCGGATTCATATAAACAATCGTATGGGCCAAATCGCAGATCACAATGGGACTTTCATCCTGGTCTGCCAGGCTCTTTAAAAAGGGATACAGTTCCATAGGCTCATTCCTTTCTGTTTTTTGAATTATAGCACGCAATATGCCCGGATGCAATGCGCATCCACTCTATTTTTATATTGCGTCCCGGGGTGATTCTCTGTATAATATGGGCAGGAGGTGATCCCATGGGCAGATTTGCCGTGATCGATACAGAAACCAACTGGGCAGACCAGGTCATGTCCGTCGGCACCGTTATTGCCGACACGGATACCTTCGCCCTCATAGACGCCAAATATCACATTTTAACGCCGGAATATCTCATCGGCGGCATGTATTCCAATACGCTGTTTGCCGATGCCAGCCTCCACCCCATTATGGCAGACCGGGCAGCCGTACTCCATGACCTAAAAAATTGGTTTGCCACACATGGCGTCACCGCCATTTTTGCCTATAACGCCAGCTTTGACCGCAACCATCTGCCGGAGCTGCGGCAATTCGATTGGTATGATATTATGCGGCTGGCTGCCTACCGGCAGTATAACCGCAAGATCCCCGCCACAGCCCTGTGCTGCTCCACCGGACGGCTGAAAAGTGGCTACGGTGTGGAGCCCATGCTGCGGCTGCTTTCCAACGACCACTGCTATCACGAAACCCATAACGCCCTTTACGACGCCATGGACGAGCTGCAGATCATGCGTCTGCTGGAATATGGCCTGGGCAGTTACATAAAGCTGTAAAAGCACCCAAAGCGGGTGCTTTTATTCCATGCAATTTTTCAGGCGTTCCAGCAGATCGCCCTGCAAATAAAAGGTAGTCTCAAAATGCATAAATCGGTCTGTACTACGGTCCCACAGCAGCAGCAGCCTGGGCGGGAAATCCTCATCCCCCTGCCAAAATTGCAGCAGCACCGGAAAGAAATCCGTCACCGCAAACCGGCAGGTCAGATCTGCCCCGGCCATAGGCTGCTGCACCGTACCACCAAGGCGTTTACAGGCAGCCTTCAACGCTTCCAGCCGCCCGTCAAAAAGCCGGGCATACTTTCCCGTGAAGCCTTCAGTCTTGGTGAACCCCGCCACAATAAATGTACCCACGGTGCACCACTGCCCCGCCAAAACAGGCGCAAGCTCCCCTTTTGAAAAACACAAAAGGTCATAAACCGTCATCACCGTGCTGTAATCCCGGCATTCCTGCCATTGCTCCCGGACATATTCCTCTATGCCGCCGGTTGCCCGGCTGATACGGCAGGGTGTATTCAAATAAGTCAAATAAAGATACCAGGCATCGGCCTTCAATTGGAATTTTCGGATCAAACGCGCCTGGTCGTATTCCAAAAAGATCTCTTTGCCAATATCCACTTGCAGATCATAATTATCCATAGGCATTTATTTAAGGAATGACCCCCTTGATCAAGGGGGTCATTTTCATTATTCTTCTACGGTTTCAGTAGCTTCCTCTGCAATTTCTGCAACGGTGACCTTGGGCTCATAATAAGACATGGGAACATGCAGAAGCAGGCCCAAGGAATACGCGCAACCGCCAATGGCAGCCACGGCATTCAGCAGGAAGGAAGGAATAGCCATCCACCAGGGCAGGGGCTGGGCAAACACAGCAAAGGGAGACAGCAGGCCAAAAACGCTGCCTGCAACCATAAACACGCCGATCAATGCTGCGCCAACAATGGGAACAGCAATGCCCTTGGGCTTCACGAAATAGCACACGATGAAATAAGCAGCCAAAACCACAGTACCAAAGTTGCCTAAGATCGTGCCCACCAGAGAACCCACAAAGGTGCCGATCATAGCAACACCGCCATAGCCTTCCAATGCCTGTACAATGCCGACAATGCAGGATACCAAAGCTACAATCACGCCATACACCACACCTGCGGCCATGAGTCCGCCGCCGATAGCAGTGAAGATGCTGCGCTTTTCATTACGAGAAGACTGGAATGCGCCAAAAGCAAAACAGGCAATGGTGGCAAAGCTGAGTACGCAGGCCAACGCAGTAGAAATAAACGAGCCAATATTCCGGAAAAACATATTGAACAGGCGGGAAATATTAAAAGATGCACTTGTATAAATATACGGCCGAACAGTAATAATCACACCGTTCAATAAATTCGCCACCGGCCCGATCAAGGCCACGATCAGCAGCAAGCTGCCGATCAAAAATAATTTCTTTTTGTTTTGCTCCAAAAACTGCATGGAATATCCTCCTAAAGAATTATTATATGTAAAGTGAATTAAAAATTCAGCTTTAACAACTGTTTAATGATAACACATTGCAGGCTTTTAGGCAACAGATTTAACAGCACCAGGCCTGCATTGCGGTTTTTATGATAAATCAGCTTGGGATGTTTTGCAATGGTGGCTTTATAAATCAACGCCGCCAGGGCTTCCGGCTTCATGGGCCTACCCATGAATTTTGCCGCTAGGCCGGAAAAGCTTTTAGCCTGCTTTTGGTACAGCACCGTGGTATGGGCCAAATCCGCGGTGGCTTTCACCGAGCCATGGCACAACGGCGTTTCCACTGCGCCGGGGCGAACGGTGATCACCCTTTGCCCAATAAGATGCAATTCCTGCCGCAAGGCCTGGGCATAGGTATCCAAGGCCGTCTTGGTCACATTATAAAGGCCGTTAAAGGGCATGGGGTCCAGGCTTGCCACCTCGCTGGAGACAATGACGATCCGCCCATTTCCCCGCAAAAAGCTATGGAACATCCGGTTGACCAGCATGGCCCCCGTCAAATTTACATCCACGGTTTTCTTCATGGCAGCAAAATCACTTTCCACCAAAGAAGCCATAATATGCATACCCGCAATATTCAAAATGGCATCCAACGCCACATGATTTCCCAGGAAATATTCCCGAACCGCCTCCAAAGAAGATCCGTCCGTAATATCCGCCTGGAAGCCATAGTAGCCTTCCCGCTGCTTAGCAGCTGCCAGATCAATGCCATAAACCATGTGACCCTGCTCAATAAAATGCTCTGCCACGGCCCGACCAATGCCGGAGGCTGCGCCGGTGATCAACACATTCATAGGCAACCCGCTTATTCCACATCCAGGGTCTGCCCCGGCTGGATGCAATATTTCTGATTATCTGTGCGGAACCAAATGGTTTTCAGCGTGGGATTATAGACCTTTTTGCCATTGGCGCTGAACACCAATGCGTTATAGGCCTGGACATACTCATAGATTTCCATATTGGTGGCATACCAAACATCCTCATGGCCGCCCAGCTTTTGGCAGATGGTATCCAGCAGCTTCCACTGCCCTTCTCTTTCAAACTCAAAGCTATGGCCCCACAGATAAAACAGCCTGGGGAAACGATTGGCATAGTATAAATTATCCTGATCCGGATTCAGCGAAATAAATTCATCGCAATAGGCCAGAATCCGGTTGTTTTTATGGTGGGCCGTGGGCATCCATGCCATCCAGTCAGCCGGCAGCCGGAATTGATCATTATCGCCGCCCAGGGTTCTGGCATACACAATGCCAAGGTCCTGCAAATACCGGCGGATATTTCCATAGTCCGCTTCATTTTGCATATTGGTGATGCCGGAATCCGGATAAGCCATGCCCCGGATGATCT
This sequence comes from Faecousia sp., assembly GCA_045591335.1. Taxonomy (GTDB): domain Bacteria; phylum Bacillota; class Clostridia; order Oscillospirales; family Oscillospiraceae; genus Faecousia. Next base: position 3,431 of record JAZNSR010000120.1, on the reverse strand, counting down.
GACCAAAGGTCTGCTCCAATTCCAGGCGGCAATTCAGCACATCCTGAATGCAATCCAGCGGACGGCTCAAGCCCGGCGCCATGTGCATTTTGCCGTGGACGGCGATCTCATGCCCCTGGCCGATCAAATGCTCCCGAATCTCCTGGGCAGTCAAATGCCAGGCGTTGGAATCCTTGCCGAACAATCCACTGTTGATATTAAAGGTGCAACGGATGCCATGGGCAGTGATGGTGTTGGCAAGGCGGATATCATCACGGCAGCCGTCATCATAGCTGAAGGTCACGGCTTTGGCTTTACCGCCGGGAAAACGCAAAAAACGATATTGCATAATGCTTACCTCTCGATTCCATATAGCAATAAACCGAGAAATTAAGATACCTTACTTTAATCCATTTTCCTGCAATTGTCAACCTTCCCAAGCCTTGCTTATACACATTCAGCCACACCGGATTTTCTTGTCCGGTGTGGCTGAAAAAAATAATAAGTTTAGTTTTCTTCGCGCACATAAGAAAGCTCTGCATTGGCGCCCCTACGCACATTCAGACCCTTTCTCATGTTCTCAAAGAGGTTAATTACATACGCACCTGCGGGAACATTATCAAAGTCACAGGCCACCTGACCGCCATTTTCCACATCTATGGCATGATCGGCACTGCCGCTGACAGACAATGCATGGTCATTATGAACGCTGTTGGAAATATTCAGCGTACCCTTGACCTTGATGCCGTATCTGCCGGAATTGGAAACCGTTACATTGTCCAGATTCACGGTGGTGTTATCCATCACAAATATGCCATCGCCCTTGGTCATATTGGCAATGTCCACGCTTTTGGCAGTAACCGTTCCTGCCTTGTTGAAAATACCATCGGTCTTATGCTCGGCATTTTCATTGCCTGCCAACGCCACATTGGTCAGCACCACATTGCCGCCGTTGTTGGAGATAATTTGGGTAGTATTCTTGCCAGCAGCAAGGGTGATCTTGGCGTCCTCAGACGCGCCTTCCACAGTGAAGCTGCCGCTGATGATCCGGAACATACCGCCGGTTTGAGAGTCGGCTGCGGAAATGGTCACGGGCTGCTCAGCGGTGATGGTCACATCGGTGTTGATCAGCACCCAGGCAGAAACTTCCACATCCTGCAAAAGGGTAATGGTGTCAGCGCCCTCGGTTTCTCTGGCTGCGGCAATAGCAGCTTCCAGGCTTGCATAGCCCACACCGTTCATACTCAAGCTGGGCGCAACGATCTCAAAAGGCAGCGTTGCGGTGGCACCGCCGCAGGTAACAGAAGCGGTAGCACTGCCGGGCCGATCATTGTTGGCATAAGCAATCTCCAGCTCGCCGCCACACCAATTACCGCTATAGATGACCTTGGCAGGCTCTACAGCCACGCCGTTATAAACGGGCGTATTCTCCACGGTCAAAGTGGCAGTGGCAGAGCAGCTGCTGTCTATACAGTTCTGCGTAATTACTGCGCCGGAGGCAGTGTAGGTGTGATAGTGCACATGGTCCGCGGCGTTCACGCTTCCCATAATGCTCTGCATCAACCCATCCTGTGCCTTTACCTTATTCTTATAGGTGTTGTAAGCAGTGGCATCCGCAAACACCAGGTGGGTTACCTCCGCAGCAGATGCGGTTGCATGACGGCTGTGGGCATAGAGAGCTTTGTCGCTTTGGCTGGAGGAGAAGCTAATATTTGCACCGCTGTGCAGGGTCAAATAAATTTCTCCGTTCACATACCGGGAGGTAGACCAGCTGCCGTCATATTCATTGTAGCAACCGCCGTAAACCCGGCGGGTAATGGTGCCGCCGGTGATATCCACCGCCACATTGCCATTCACGCTGCCGCCTTCCGAGCCGCCAAAGACCTGCTCCATAGTACCGCCGGAGATCAGCAGCTTGGCATTGCCTTCGTAATCTCTGCTACCATTGGCTCCGTAAACCGCCATGGTAGCACCGCCACAGACCCTAATATCCGTTCCGCCGGAAATAGTGCCGCTGCCGTAGTTGCCGCCATACAGATAATTTGCCTTGGCGTTATCGGTAAACACCGTATAAGCCGTTCCTCCAATGGTTTTGGTAAGGCCGGCAGAGATACAGCTGCCGCCATAGATCACACGGATTCTGCTATGGCTGGTCACATCCACATCTGCATTCACATTGCCGCCTACATACAAATAGGTATCGCCAATAATATTGCCGTTATGACTGCCGCCATACACCTGGCTGTATTTGCCAGACAACAAGGTCAAATGGGTGGATGCGGCAGTGCCGCCATCCTTACCGCCAAAGATCTGAATGGGATTTGGCATGGTCACACCGTTCCCCATGGTTACCGCATAACCGTTTGCGTAAACACGAACATCCTCAACAAAAGTCAAGGTGATATTCTCAAAAGTGATATGGTCGCCCAAATGTACATCGCCCGTAAAGCCGCTAAAATCCAGCGTACCGCCGGTAACGGTGATATGCTTGGCATGAGTGCCCAATACCTTGGTTACGGCAACAGTACCATTTACCTGAATGGTGCCGCCGTCGGCAACCTGGTCCAGGGCATCCGCCAAAGAGCCCCCTGGGGACAAAGTGACCTCCTGCGTTCCTGCACGGACCACAGTTTCCATAGAAAAGCAGAGAACCATCAGCGCAATCACAGCAGCCAAAGAAATCGCTCTTTTCATAGTATTTTTTCCTTTCAATTCGTCATTACGGAAAACTGATCCTGCTCCCCTATTCACCTTGGGTGCTTTACCCCGCAGCATGACGGCAATTGCCGTCATGCTGCGGGACTTCAGTTTTACTTATTGGCAATATAGGCCTCAGCTGCCAGATAATAGCCATACAAAGCCTTCACCACAGCCTTCAGCTGCTCAGAAGAGCCAGCCTTATGATACATTCTGGTGATATAGCGCATGGGGCTGTAGGAAACCGTCAGGCTATCGGCGCCGTCGCTGACTGCAATAGTCAGTTCCTCATCCAGATCCTGGGGATTGATCTCCGCCACTTCCACATAATACATGCCATTGGCGCTGCTTACAGGATCATATTCCGTGCCGTTGACAGTGAAGTGCAAGCCATCCACGCTTGCAGCGGTGAAATAGAAGCGGACTGCAGTCTTGCTACGCAGCACCATGGTCACGCCATAGCAGTCAACGCCATCCAGCGCATCCGCAATTTCCACGGACTGATTATCCTCAGGCACGGTGACATCTGCAACATCCATATCCTCGCCTGCAAAATCATCGGTGTTGACGCCGAAATAGCTCTGAGCCGCGCCGCCGTACACCAGCATATTGCTGACCAAAGCCTTGATTTCGTCCGAATACTCCCCTGCCAGGATCACATCCGCATACTCCCGGACGCTGTAGGTCTTTTCCACAGCCTGGCCATTGACCACGATCTGAATTTCAGAGGTCATCTGGGCAGCGGCAACCTTAAT